>CAYJTM010000056.1:0-6892 GCA_964373055.1 uncultured Planctomycetia bacterium | reverse complement strand
CGGAGAAATTCTCTCTGGAGGAGCTGACCGACATCGCCGACACGCTGGCCGGCGCCTTGGAGACGATGCGGCGGGTGGGGGAGCCCCGCATCCCGCTGGAGATGGCCCTCGTGCGGCTGAGCAGCGCCGGCGGCCGGGTGAGGGTGGCGGACCTGGTGGCCCGGCTGGAGAAACTGGACCAACGGCTGCGGATGGGAGGGGGAGGGAATACGCCGACTTCCTCCGCCGTTCGTGCTGAGCCCTTCGGAAAGCTCAGGGCAGGCTCTGTCGAAGCACGAACGGACATTCCCCCTGCTCCCGCGCCGAAAGCCTCTTCCTCCTCTCCGGATCTCGAAAAGATCGTCTCAGTTTGGCCGGCCCTGATGGACCGCGTGCACCAGAAGAAGGCGGGAACGGCCGGGCACTTGAGCCACGGGCAGCCGGTCTCCTTCAAGCCGGGCGACCCGCCGGAGCTGGTGATCGGGCTGGGCAAGGGGATGGAGTTCTCCTGCCAGGAGCTGGGACAACCGGCTGCCCGGCAGCTGATCGAGCAGTCTCTGGCCGAATTGCTGGGCCATCCGCTCCGCTGCCTGTTCGAGATCTGCGGGGAGGTTCCCTCCGAGCTGCCCGCGGCTGAAAAAACGGAACCGGCCGCCTCTTCCAAGCAGCCGGATGCCGGCTACGTGAACAGCGTGCTGGAGCTGTTTGAAGGCCGCATGCTGCCGGGAGAGAGTTAATGGCCGGCCTCACCGCCTCCATGGAGGCATTGATCCAGGCGCTGCGCAAACTGCCCGGCGTCGGCCCGCGCACCGCCGAGCGTTACGTTTTCTATCTGCTCAGCCAGCCTTCCACTATCGCTCAGGAGCTGAGCGAAGCGATCCTCCGGGTCAAGCAGGCGATTGGGTTCTGCAACACCTGCTTCAACCTGGCCGATGGTGACACCTGCTCCTTCTGCCGGGACCCGGGGCGGGACCCGTCGGTGGTCTGCGTGGTGGAAGACCACCGCTCAATCCGCGCAATGGAGAAGAGCGGCGGCTACAAAGGGCTCTACCACGTGCTGCTGGGTGCCATCTCGCCGCTGGACGGCATCGGCCCGAAGGATCTCCGAGTTCCGGAGCTTAAGGCCCGCGTGAAGGCCGGCGGCATCCGGGAGGTGATCCTCGCCACCGATTCCGACCTCGAAGGGGAGACCACCGCCCTCTACCTGACCAAGGAGCTGAAGGCCCTCGCGCAGGAGCCGCCGCTCAAAGTTTCACGGCTCGCGTTCGGGATCCCGATGGGGTCCAGCATCGAGTACGCCGATCAGGTCACGCTCGGTCGGGCGCTCGAAGGACGCCGCCCCCTGTGACCCCGCCTTCCGCCGCTCCCGCCGCCGACCCGCGGCGCTTCATGGACCCCGCTCTGCGCAACGACGTCCGGTTCCTGACTTCTCTGCTGGGCCGGATCATCCAGGAGCAGGAAGGGGTCTCCTTCTTCCGCGTCATCGAGAAGATCCGAAAACTGGCCAAGACCAGCCGGGCCTCCCAGGCCGGCGAGGTCCGGGAGCTGCGCCGGCTCACGGAGAAGCTCTCCTATTCCGCCGCGCTCAAGGTGGCGCGCGCCTTCACGATCTACTTCCAGCTGGTCAACGTGGCCGAGGAATCGCAGCGGATCCGCCGGATCCGCTGGTACGAATCGCAGCCGGGGCAGATGCTGGAGATGTCGCTGGCCTGGACCGCGCACCGGCTCAAGGGGGTGCGCCCCGCGGCGCTGCAGCGGGCGCTTAAGCGGGCGCAGCTGATGCCGGTCCTCACAGCCCACCCGACCGAGGTGCGGCGCCGGACGACCATGGACCATCTGGTAGACATCGCCGCCGCCCTCGAGAAATGGCACGATTCGGAAGCGACGCTGTCAGACCGGGCCCGGCAGGAGCGGGCGATCCGGGAGAGTTTGGAGATCCTCTGGGCGACCAACGAGGCCCGGCAGCGCAAGCTGACCGTCGCCGACGAGGTATCGCAGACCCTCTTCTTCGTCGAGCGGACAATCCTGGGTCTCATCCCTGAGATTTACGAGCGGCTTGGCGAGCTGGTCCGCTTAGTGGACCCCTCCCGCAAGGGCCCCTTGCCGACCCTGCTTCGGTTCGGCTCCTGGGTGGGGGCCGACCGGGACGGCAACCCGGCGGTCACCTCGGAGGTCACCTGGACGACGGCCAACGCTCACCGAAAATTGATCCTTCAGTTTTACCAGCAGCGGCTGGAGGAGCTGATCCGGAAGTTCAGCCAGGCGGAGACCCTGCTGCCGGTCACCCCGGCGCTCAAGGCCTCCATCGAGAAGGACCGGCGGGAACTCCCGGAGATGGCCCGCCTGCTGGAGCAGTTCGAGGGATCGGAACTCTACCGGAAGAAACTTTCCTTCATCCACACGCGGGTGCTCAAAACCGCCGCGCTGCAGCCGGGCGGTTATCCCTCCCCGCAGAAGATGGCGCAGGACCTGCGCTTGGTCGAGTCCAGCCTGCGGGCCTGCGGCAGCCGCTACGCGGTCTGCGAGGTTCAGCATCTGATCCGGCAGGTGGAGACCTTCGGTTTCCATCTGGCGCAGTTGGAGTTCAGGGAGCACCGGGACCGGATCCTGCAGGCGGTGGGGGAGATCCTTCCGAAGATCCTCAAGCGGCCGCTGGATTACAAGGCGCTTCCGGAAGGGAAGCGCCAGCATGTGCTGCGCCTTCGGCAGATACTGGCCCACCGGGAGCCGGCCTCCCACGACCACCGGCGCGCCTCCGCCGTGACGGTGGACGTGCTTGATCAGTTCCGCGCCATGAAGAAGATCCAGGAACTGGACCCGAACCTCGCCAAAACTTACCTGGTCAGCATGAGCCAGAGCCCCAGCGATTTACTGGCGGTGCTGGCGCTGGGGGCATGGACCGAGGCCACGTTCGACGCCGTGCCGTTGTTCGAGACGATCCCCGACCTCGCCCGCAGCGAGGAGGTGATGACCGCCCTCTGGAAAGATCCCGTCTACCGGCGGTACCTGGCCGCGCGCGGCCATCACCAGGAGGTGATGCTCGGCTACTCCGACGCCAACAAGGACGGCGGGTACCTGGCCGCCAACTGGGCCCTCTACCGCGCGCAGGACCGGCTGGTCCGGGCGGCGGAACGGTGCGGCGTGCGGCTGGTGCTGTTCCACGGCAAGGGAGGCACCATCGACCGGGGCGGCGGCTTGAGCCACCGGGCGATCCTGGCGCAGCCCTTCGCCGCCCCCTCCGGCCGCATCAAGATCACCGAGCAGGGGGAGGTGGTGGCGGCCAAGTACGGCCACCCGGTAATTGCGCTGCGCAACCTGGAGCAGATGCTCAGCGCCGTGCTGATCGCCAACCTGAGCCCCGCCTCCCGCGTCCCCGAGCGCCAGCTCAAGCGCTGGGAAGGGATGATGGAGGAGCTTTCCCTCGCGTCGGAATCGGCCTACCGTTCTTTCGTCTTCGAGAACCCAGACTTCATTCCCTACTACGCGCAGGCGACCCCGATCCAGATCTTCCTGGAAACCCCGATGGCCGGCACCCGGCCGGGCGCCCGGCCCGGCTCCTTGCCCAGGGGAAGGCGGAACCTCCCGCTCAAAGACTTGCGGGCGATCCCGTGGGTCTTCAGCTGGATCCAGTCCCGCCACATGCTCTCCTCCTGGTACGGCATCGGCTCGGCGATCGAATCGTTCCGTTGCCGCCATGGGGAAAGGGGTTTAAGGGAGCTCTCCGGCATGGCGCGGGATTGGCCGTACGCCCGGGTGATCTGGGAGAACGCGCAGGCCTCGCTGGCCAAGACCGACTTGAAGATCGCCCGCGCCTATGCCGGGCTGGTCCAGCCGATCTCCTTGAGAGAGCGGGTTTTCCACCAGATCCAAGGGGAGTACGCCCGCGCGATCCATGGACTGCAGGAGATCACCGGGCACCAGGCCCTCCTCCAGACCCAGCCGGTGCTCCGCCACTCGATCCTCCTGCGCAACCCCTACGTGGACCCGCTGCACGCGCTGCAGGTGCGCTGCCTGCGGGAGATTCGCCGGCGCCGGAGCCGCGGCCAGCAGCGGAAATGGCTCGAGCTGCTCAAGCTCACCGTCCACGGCATTGCCTACGGCATGAAGTCCACCGGCTAGGGGGGAGGGGAGCCCTGAAAATATTTAATGAAATTTCCCCACAGCCACTCTGTGCATATGGTATAGTTGTAAAGAGGATAAATATACTCTAATCCTAGCTATGTACGAGAAAAGAGTCCATATACGCGTCCCTGTCGGCATTGAGGGGAGCTACCAGCCGATCACTCGGTTGGCCGCCCCCCGTTTGGGCATGACGCGGGACATCAGCCTGGGGGGAGCCCGGCTTGCCTCCACCGAGCGGTTAGAGCCCGGAGGCAAGATCTCCCTGACCCTCTCGTTGCCGAAGGAAGGGGAGGTGGTGCTCACCGGCGTCGTGGTCTGGTCCCGGATGACCGAGCAAGACAGGGGCCAAATCGGCTACGAATCCGGCCTTTGCTGGCAGAATGTGGATGCCCACGCGCAAGCCCGCTTAAACTCATTCCTCACCGATTACACCCGCTCCGACAGCGCGGTGATCGTTTCCAGGGTGCAGCCCACCCGGCTCATTTACTGGCCCCGCGCTGTTGCTTTCGGCTTGGCCGCGACGCTCATGGCCGGCATGGCGGCGGCCATCGGCTTAAGGGTCTTCGAACTGCAGTCCGAGAACCAGTCCCTCAAGAACGCGGTCCAGGCCTACCAGCACCAGATCGACCACCTCACGCGGTACTTCCTCTAAGCTCGCCATAACGCTCAATCCCCCAGGAATATGGAGATCAACTCCTTGGCGGCCTCTCCCGCTGAAGCCACCGAGTGGGTCACGCCATCCACCGTCGCTTTGGCTTCTTCCCCCAAAGCGCGCGGGATCGCCTTGAGAATAAGGACCGGCTTGCCCCGTTTTTCCGGTTTTTCCAACTCCCAGACCTCTTGCCGATAGGCCTTTTTCATCATCTGGGGGCCTCGGTAGAAAATGCCGTAGAAGGGAGCTCCCACGACCTCCACCAGCCGCCTGGAAAAATTGTAGAAGTGGTGCGGCGCGGACAGCGCGTGAGCCGGCGGGCAAAAACAAAGCATGCCGGCCAAAAATAGAAGCCCACTCCTAACGCGCGCGGGATTGGACAAATTCATACAGCGCCTTCCTGTCTTTCAATTGGTGGATGTATTTTTTCAGAACCACTTCTCCCCGGAACGGCCAGAACCCATGATCCAGCGCCTCCTGGTAGCTTTCCTTGGGGCCTTTTCCTTCCACAAGGGTTCGGTAAACCGCGATCATGGCCCCGGTGCGATCCCGCCCGTTGCTGCAATGCACGAAGACCGGCTGGGCTTCGGGCGACAACACCGTCTTCAGGAATTTCAGGACTTTTTCATCCTCCGGCCAGGTGTAGACGCTGAGGGGGATGGAGACGAGATCAAACCCGCGCTCCCTCGCGGTCTCTTTTTCCCGGGCCGCGCGCGGCTCATCATCGCTCAGATTGATGATGGTTTTGACGCCCAACGTCTTTAGCCGGGCATACCCTTCTGGCTTGGGATAGCCTCCCCGATAGATCTGGCCCGTCACTTGGCCGAAGGCGGGAATATCCGTGAAGGGGTCCTTCAAATAGCCGGCATACCCGCCCACGGCGCAGCCGGGAAGGAGAAGAAGCAGCAGTCTTAACGCGAGAGCGCGAATCGGATACCTCCAGCCGGAACTCTCTTCGAGCCCTGGCCGTGTCGTTCTTCTAGACTGAAAATGAACAGATGAAGACTCCGCTTGTCGGACCCAATACGGACCTATTCTCGACCAAACGGTGAGGAAAGACAAGCGGAACCCGGCCAGCGCCGTCCGCGTTCCCGGAATTTCCTCGCCGACCACGCTTCGCGTGGTGCCCGGCTCGGTCATCGGGCGCGAAGGAGGAGTGGCCGCTGGGTTGGGCCCCGCCGCCTGGCCAGCCCAGCGGCGGCGTCGCTGGATCTATGGACAAATATATCAAAATGATATATATTTGATATTAAAGGGAGGTGAGGGAAAAATGAAGCTGACGGAAAAGCGTGTTTTAGTCAACCTGCCTGCCGGGTTGTACAACGATCTCAAGCAGATTGCCTCCAAGGAGCTGCGTTCGGTCTCCAGCTTGATCCGGGAGTCCGTCCTTCACAGGGTGGAGGAGACCTTCTCGCCGGCTGAACAGGGGCTCATTGACCGCGGACGCAGGGAATTCCGGGAGGGAAAAGGGACGAATTGGAGAAAAGTGAGGCGTGGATAAGTTCAACGTCCTGCTCCAATCCCAGCCGGAAAGGTACTACCGGAAGACCGATCGAAAGACCGCCGACGCTCTGAAAATATGCTTTGAGCACCTGGAAGAGAACCCGTTTTCTCTCCCCGGAAGGATTGAGAAACTTCACGGCTATAAGGATCTTTACCGATACCGGCTGGGCGGCCTGAGAGTGGTCTACGAGGTCTCTCTAACAACTCGGACAGTGGGTGTCGTCGCCATCCTGCCTAGAGGGGACGTTTACAAACGAATTTAAGGTCGGTCCCACTTCCGCCTTTTGGCCAGCATCAAAGGGAAGGGGGCGAGAAACTGGAGTCTCCCGCCCCCATAACAAGTTACCGTTTTCGCTTGTGGCAAAATACGGCTCCCATCGAAGTTGACTCCCCGGCCAGGACTCGGCGCCCTTGGCTCGGGCTAACGCCCTCGCTCCGGGTCGGCCATTCGCCGCGACGCGGGGTCTGTCAGCCCTTCCATAGGGTCGGGCTGACCTGGATGGGCCGCTTCGCGGCCGGTCGCGGCTCTCTTCGAGTCCTGGCCGTGTCGTCTTGCTAAACGTAGAATGAACAGAGGAAAACTCCCCGGCCAGGACTCGAACCTGGGACATGCTGATTACGACCTTCCCTCGTTAC
>CAYJTM010000055.1:0-6930 GCA_964373055.1 uncultured Planctomycetia bacterium | reverse complement strand
TGGAACGGCTCGGAATAAGGCCTCAGTCCCAATTTGAGCTGTCCCGGCTCCTTCTTCAAGACAATGCCCAGCCCGAATTCCGGAAAGGGGCCTGTTTCCAACTGGTGGTTCAAGTCGATGCCGTTCATCTTCTGGAAGTCGGTCACTTTGAGATCCGCGATCCCTGGACTCTTGAGCTGAGCGAAAAGCCGCTCATAGAACCGGACCAGCTTCTCCGCCATGGCATGGTCGGTGGGGATGTAGAGGTTGGCCAGCAGGAGCGCCCCTTCCGGAAGCTGGTTGTACATGTTTACCAGGAGCCCAAGCGGATCCTTGTTGTAGCCCAAGGCATTCATCATGGTGAATAGTTTCGCGGGCGGACCCTGCAGGGAACTCAAATCAACCCGCCTCAGATGCGCCTCGAGAAAGGTCGCCTGACCTGGAGCCCAAAGATCAATGCCCCGCGCCGCCGCTTGAGCTTCAAGTGTCTGGCGGATAGCGTCGGTGAATTGGTCCGGTCTCCATTGGACCGCATCGATAAGGACCGGCGATAGATTCGGGTACAAATTCCGCCCCTCCCGCAGGGCCGCCCCCAAACCGCCGGCTCCATCGAGCCAGCTGAAAGACCCCGCGGCGTTCAGCTGAGCCAATAACCCGCTCAAACCCTGTTGCAGCTCGGGAACCAGTTGCGTCGGAAATTGATCGAGGACAATGGCATCGTAAGTTTCCCCTTCCCCGGTCAGAACGCGGGCCCGGACCCCGCTGCCGCTGGTCACCTCCGGCTTTTGCAACCGCCGCTGCAGCGCCTCCAGCGATTCCTCCTCTATTTCCAAGTCGCCCCGATTAACAAGGACCCACCGCGCGGCATAGCGCGCCACCGTGTTCCACTGCAGTTTTTCGTGCAATGTGTCGGGGGACACGCTGAAGCCGACGTAATCCGCGAGAGCGAGGAGCCGCTCGGCGTTTTCCTTTGTGACGCCGTCGGCGGTTCCCACAACCAGCAGGTTGAGCCGTTCGGCGGCCGCCCGAACCTCCTGGAGCACCGCTTCATTCACCGGCTCCACCTCGATCCCCCGGGCCCCCGCGGCAACCGCCGCCTCGGCTTCTGCCAAGCCGGTCACCTTGGCAATCACCAGAACATTCCCAGCCGCCCCTTCTTCCGTCACCTTTTGAACGACACCGGCGATCTCAGCGGCCGGCGCGGTGATGATCAGGTCATGCCCGCCGGCGGCTTTGATCACCTTGGCCGCCTGGGAAGCCTTGTAAAGGGCAACACCGACCAACCCGTCCGGCCGATCGTTGCGAAATTGTTCAAGCACTTCCAGCCCTAACTCATCCAGCGGTTGGATATCGATCTTGGGCACGGCTCCCCGGTCGGCCGCTTGGCCGGCGAATCCCGCGACCTGCTTCCAAGTGGCCAGCGTTGAATAGTCCCGGCCGCGTCCCGCGACAAAACCAAACCCGCCGCTTTTCCTGAGCTTCTCCGCCAGCGTCTCCTCCGTACCGGCGGCGGACAGCTTCAACCCTGAAATTCTAGCCGCTTTTTCAATGAACGCTAAAGCCGCCTGGGCATCAAAGGGGACCGGTTCCCTGTAAAACTTGGTCGCTTCATTGACGACAACCTGCCATTCTCTTTCAAGCGTATCCAGCAGTTCCGCCGTGCTTATCTCACGGTCTTGCCGGTAATCATCGAGCATCAAATCAAACAGGGTATCCCCCACCACCAGGAGGAAACCGTCGGGCCAATCCGTGGGACCGGATTCCCGGGCGGCCCCCACCAGATCCACCACCTCAGCCACAGGGATACCCACCTCTTCAAGCCGCGTTCTTATCCCGGCTCCCTGGATAAAACCGCGCGCGAACCGGTCAAATGGGGGGCTTCCCAAATCGGCTGTCCTCTGCCAAGCAATTCTGAGGCCTCCCAGGACATCTACCATCGCGTCCACCCGGGCCTGGATCTGCTCCGGCTCAAGCTCATCCTCCATCCCGGCGGCGGGAAGACCGAGAGCTTTCTTGGCGGCCGCCACGATCGGCAGCCCGATCTCTTCATTGAACTGAAATGGATTTAGCCCAGCCGCCATCCCGTGCTGATAACCCTCATTTGCATTGTTCAGAATCTCAACATCGCTTCCCAGGGAACCCTGGAGCCTAAGCTGAGCCCCCATGGAGAAGAAAAGCTGCATCCCCCATCTGAAAAGGGATCTCCCATCCCCAGCTACGGCAACCGCATCCGGATGGGTCAACTCCAGCAGGAAAGCGTACAGCTCCGGCAACTGAACATTGCCCTGTTTCAAAGCGTTGGAAAACCCCGAAAAACTTTCATCCGCTGCGGCTTTCCGTTCGGCAAGATACGGTCCAACAATCCTCTGAATCAATCCGTTCAGATTCTCTCCCGAATTCAACCGTTCAAAGGACAACTGGACCAAAACATGAGGGATCCCCTTGACCCTGCTCTCGATGTTCTTCTGAGAGGCAGGATCGAGGCTCAGCTGAGGGTTCCGAACTCGGGTCACTATTGCAGAAACAACTTGAATGGCGTCCAAGAACTGGATGGGCGCAACATCCTCCACCCTAAAATACAAAGTCCTAAGCTCATCAAAACCGATCTTCGCTGGAAACCGATGAAACCGTTCCGGAGACTCCCACCGGACATTGGCGAGATAGGCATGCTCGTGATCCTGGATTAGTTCTTGTCCAAACAATTCCTTCAACGCCTCTTCATCCCAGGCCCCTTTGAATAGGCTCGCCTGAAGGCTTGCCTTTCCGTCACGAACCACCTTGTCGAACTGAATCCCAAAAACGCTGTAAAAGGGATAGGCGCCATCTTTAGATGTCTCCTGCTCCAGAACATTTCGTTCCAACCCCTGCAGAAGGAAGCGGAACTGCGGTTCTTCCGTCTCCGAAAGCGTAACCACCACGTCCTCCGTCCCGGCAGCGGAAGGATCACGAACATCCGGAAGGTGATCTCTCAAGCGAGTGTATTGGCGGATCAGGGTATCGGTTGCTTCCTTGTTGTTACGATAAAAATCGGGGTAGCCATCCCGGAACCGCTCCAATTCCGCGAGGGCCCGTCCAAGATCCCAAATGGCCGTCTGGAGGTCGTCGCGGTTCCTTAATTTTTCTCCTCTCATCCCATAAATCTGACCGGCGACGAAATAGAAGACCATCCGTTCCATCAACGGCCCCGGGGTCCGGTCGGGGTCCAGGACCGGGTTGGGACCGGAGCGCAGGCGGTCAAAACCGGCAATGGAGCGGTTCAGCCAAGAAAGGTCCCCGGTTTCCAGAGCCCTTGCCATCTCGTGATGGGCTTGATGAAGGTCGAGCAGGAAGAGCTCTTCCATCGTCGGAGAAGCCGTCCCCTCTCTCAGCGCGTCAAGTATCGCAAGCGCGCCTACAGCATCCTTTTTTCCGGCGGCGGTGCTGGAAGATCTCAAAATCCCTTCCGTGATCTCCTTCCGGACATTCGGGGAATCTTTCAGGCTCGGCGGCTTTTTTTGCTCGTTCCCGGCGGCCAAAGTCTGGCGGAGAACCCCGGCCAGCTCTTCGACACCGGCGCTTTCCGTTGTTTCGATCTGCTTGAGGGCGAAGGCGGAGTTGGGCAGAGAAACGGCGAGAGACAGCAGAAAGGCTGTGTGACGGAACATGAGTCTTGGCATGGCTTTATCGGGGTATAGGGAAAGGATACTTGACGCAAATGGGCAAAGTCAAGGAATCGGGGTGATTAATATATAAGATAGACTACTATTAACGAGTCAGAAGGCGATCCAGGGGAACCACGGGAACTTCACGAACCCGGGTCAAGAGCTTATCCGCCGTCACAAAGGCGGTTGCCTGCGTCACCCAGGCGGTCGCTACCTGGATGGCATCCGGTGTTTGAAGGCGGTACTTGGCCCGCAGCAGGGCGGCTCGTTGCGCGACGAGGGCATCCACCGGAATCAACGTGCATTGCCTGTTCCCGACCAGGATCTCCTGATAACGGTCCGCCAGATCGGAGCGCCCTTTTCGATAAGGCAGAACGAGAACTTCCAGCAAAGAGATGCTGGAGGTGACCAGATGGAACCGGCCGGCGGCTCCGGCTTCAAACAGGGCGGTGAGGGCAGGCAGGTGTTCCGGGTGGGCTTCAATGTAATAGATCAGCGGGGTCGTATCCAGCGCGACCGGCCCGGGCCCAAGGCCTGAAATCAGCGCCACGCGTCCCGCTCGGCCTTCAGATAGCGGTCCACTCGGATTCCTTTCCAGAGCTCTTTCCCGAGACCCTGCAACTCCATGATGGAGTGGCGCGCGGGAATCTGGAGATATTGCGACAGGGCGTGCAGAACCTCCTGGGCGATGGAGCGATGGTCCTGTTCCGCCCGCCGCCGGAGCGCCCGGTACAATTTGTCAGGGACTTTCTTGACATTCAGAACAGCCATTCGAGTTCCTCCTTTTTGCCTCCATTTTGGAGTATACTATAAATCCGGAAGGTTCTCCAGGATCTTTCGGCGGATTTCCTCCGCGGTCAGGCCGATGACATCGATCGGGTCGCTTAAAGTTCCGGTCCCCGGGCTGAAGGGCAGCGGGATCTCCAAGCGGTCCCAGCGCAGGTGAAGCCGCACGGAGCGCTCAATCCGGATGTTGACGCAGATGATCGGCCGGCCGGTCTTGCGGGCGAGATAAATGGCGCCGGGCTGGATCACCCCTGCCGGGCCCCGGGGGCCGTCCAGCGCCAGGGCGACGTGGTACCCCTGCTCCAGAAGTTCCTCAAGGGCGCGCGCGGAGGCCGCGGCGGAACGGACCGGGACGGTGTGGATCCGGTAGAGCCGGCAGAAGCGGTCGAAAACCCGGTTCTTCCAGTCCAGCAGGGTCAGCGCCCCCATCCGGGAAAACTGGGCGTAGAATGGGATCATGAAGAGCTTCGCGTGCCAGAAGACGTAGACGGCGTTCTGCCCGAGGGGAAGCCGGGCGGGGAGGAACTGGGCGTTGATCACGCGGCCGCGCCTATGGATGGTGGCCGCCCAAGCGCGGTGGAGCAGCCAAAGGAACAGCGCCGGAAGGAACGACAACCCGCCGCCCGGTTGACTGGGCGAACGGCCCTGGGGTACCATCCCTCTGGAGGGGTCAATCATGTTTCCGGCCTGGGGTCCCATCCCTCTCTACGGGTTGGTGACCTTTGTGAGTTTCTTCATCAGCGCATCCTATCTCTATTGGGCCTTCTCGGCAATCCCCGGGATCCGGCGCCGGGATGTTTTCTGGGTGCTGCTGGGCGGCCTCGGGATGAGCGAGATCGGCGGCGCCCTGGTCCCCTACCTGTACCGGACCTTCGCCGAGGGATACCAGGGGCCTTACCTGGGGGCGGGACGCTGGTTCCACAGCGTTTTCCTCTCCATCTTCTTCTATGGGCTGCTCATGGCGAGGATGCTCCGCTGGCCGGTGAAGAAATGCATGGACCAGTACATGATCGGCGCCATGCTGATGAGCGCCATCGGCCGGATCGGCTGCTTCCTGAACGGCTGCTGCGGAGGCAAGCCGACCCTGCTGCCGTGGGGGCTCTGCTTCCCCAAGGCGCCGGGCGTCGCGGTCCACCCGACTCAAGCTTACATGTTCGGGATTGAGATGGGGCTCTTCTTCCTGCTTCGGAAGTTCCAGGGAAGACAGCAGTACGACGGCCAGACCTTCTGGACCGGCGTTTGGATCTATTCGGTCTACCGGATCTGGATCGAGACGCTCCGGATCAACCCGGTGGCCCTGTGGGGGATGACCGCCGCGCAGCTCATTTCCGTCGCGGCGCTGCTGATCTCTTCCTCTGTGCTGTTCTATTACCGGGCCCGCCGGACACGCTCATGAGCGAAACACCGGTCCTCTCCCCCGCCGAAGGGCGGGTGTGCGCCATCGAGCGGGGCCCCACGCAGAAACTCTCTGTCTTTCTTTCCCTCTGGGACAACCATGTCAATTGCTCCCCGATCGCCGGCCGCGTGGAGCGGATCATCCACACGCCGGGGCTGTACCTCCCGGCCTTGTTCAGCAGCGCCGGCCGGCGGAATGAAAACAACTGGATCGTGATCCAGGGAGAACGTTTCGAGGTCGGGGTCCGGCAGATCGCCGGCATGGTGGCCCGCCGGATCGTTTGCGATTGCCGGGAGGGAGACCGGCTCGAAGCAGGCCAGCGGCTGGGGGAAATCCTCTTCGGGTCCCGTGTGGACCTGCATCTGCCGAAGCATCTCAAAATCCTGGCCCGGATGGGACAGCGGGTGCAGGCTGGGAAGACGGTGGTCGCAGGATGAACGGGACAACAATTCGTTTTTTTATCCCGAATACTTTGACGGCATGCAATTTATTTGGGGGGATCGCCGCGACGGCCTGCGCCTGGAGGGGACAACCCTCCCTGGCCTGCTGGCTGATTCTGCTCTGCGCCCTGCTGGACGGGCTGGACGGCCGGGCGGCGCGCCGGTTCAACGGGGAATCCGCTTTTGGAAAGATCTTCGACAGCTGCGCGGATTGGGTGTCGTTTGGGCTGGCCCCCGCTGTTTTATTCTTCCGCTCGGGAGGGCCGGCGCTGATCGGGGGAGTTTACCTCTTTTGCGCGGTGGCGCGATTGATCCGTTTCCAGCGAATGCCGGAAAAAGAGCGCCGACGCTATTTCGTGGGCCTGCCGACGACGGCCAGCGGGGCCCTCTACGCCGCCGGGCGGCTGTGGGCGCCGCCCATCCCTCTGTTGCTGCACACCGCGGAGATCCTGCTCCTCTCGGGGCTGATGGTCAGCCGAATCCGCTTCCCCCGGATCAAAGATTCCGCCGAAGCCAACCTCTCCATTCCGTCTCAATCGCGGCCGGATCAGTCCGGTACTGCGCCCGCAGCGCGTCCCGTATAGGGGCTCCCTGCCCCAGCCGCTCCAATAGTTGAGCCATTTCCTTCCAGCTCCATCTCCGGACCAGGTACTGGGTGATCATGAAGGAGGTCTGGTAATACAAGGCG
>CAYJTM010000054.1:0-7103 GCA_964373055.1 uncultured Planctomycetia bacterium | reverse complement strand
GAAGCGCGTCCTCCTTGAGAACGCCCACCACAAGCTCCCGGGCGGCCCGCTCGGCCTCCTCCTGGGGGATCTTGAACCGGCACTCCGGATTCTGGCAGCTGTAGTAATAGTACCGCTGGCCGAGCCGGCCGTAGGCGCTGTGCCCTTCCATGCGGGACTGGCAGACGGCGCATTGGAGAAGGCCGCCGTTGAGGAGATAGAACCGGCGATTCGTCCCGAGCGCGTTGCCCCGCTGTTTGTGGTTGATTCGGATGAGGTGCTGGACACGGGAAAACTGCTCCTCCGAGATGATGGCAGGCCATGCCGCGGGGACCAGGCGATACCGGTAATCTTCCGCGAGGGATTCCTGGGGGAGTTTCCGGCGGCTCTTGTTGACCTCCTTCTTGCCGATGTAAGCAAGGTTGCTCAGGATCTGGTGGACGGCGGTGTAGCCGAAGTGATCCGGAGGGTGAACCTTTCCGCTCCGACTCGTGTAGGCCTTCCCTCGATATCCATGGGCGTTCATCCGCTTGGCCGTCTCCAGAATGGAGCCGCAGGCCAGATAAGTGTCAAAGGCGAAGCGGACGGCCTCCGCCTCTTTTTCGTTGATGACGAGATGCCCTTTCCTGGTCGGATCGAGCTCATAGCCCAGGAGCTGCCCGCCGTTCCAGAGCCCACGCTCCGCCCGGGCCAGCATGGTGTGGTGGGTGCGCTCGCTGGTCTGCTCCCGCTCGAACTCGTTCAGCGCCCCCATGATGGTGAGGAAACACTTCCCCTGGGCGGTGGTGGTGTCAAAATCCTCCTTCAAACAGATGAAATCCACATTCTTCTGCTTGAAGAACTCCACCATGTCGAGCAGATCCCGCGTAGATCGGCTGATCCGGGAAAGGGCGGTGCAGATGATGGTGTTGATCCGGCCGGCGTTGATGTCGGCGATCATCCGCTGATACTCGGGACGGCCCTTGGTGTCCTTGGCGGACTTCCCTTCGTCCACATAGCGATCCACGACCGTCCAGGGCTCGGGGCCGATCTTGTCCTTGATCTCCACATGCTGGGTGAGAAGATGATCCTGCGTCTTGAGGGATCCTTCCTCGACCTTGGCCTGGCGCTCGGTGGAAACGCGGATGTAGAAAGCGCAGAGTTTCATGGGTCAGAGCTCAATTAACATCTATGCCATCGGTATATGGAATAAGTGCCATAAGACGCGGCCATGTCTGAAAATCAGCTTTTTGGTAAAGCTCTACAACAAACTGGAAGCGATTGTTTTCCGAGACAGCCATTGCAGCTTTTGAGGCCCCTTTGATGAACAGTTCTTTCGGATCAACCTCTTTTCTGCAGATGAACAGGGCCGCGCGAAATGGCTTCTCGCAAAATCCGTCGGTCGGGATAATCGTGTCATACGGGCCCGTTGGTTCTTCAAAGGGCGGCATATTTTGGGGATCGCTGGCCACTATGGTTGCAAGCTTTCTATAATTTCCCATTTCCTCCATGGAAGTTACGGGGCAACGGAAAAGGATATGCCCGAGTTTGTTTTTAAGGTGGATGACGGCGGATGGGTGTTGCCCTGCTGGATGGTATGAAAACTTCGCGTCCAAAGGTTCGATCTCCTTCGCATCCGAAAATTTAACGTGGGTGGTTCCCTTTTCACCAAGCGGTATCTTGATCGACCCCACGCGTGCTTCTGCCCTTGGAGAAAACGCTGCCCCGAAATAGAAACTGCCGTCGCTCCGCGGCGAAATGAACGCAAACTTCTTGATCTGCCCTCTGTGTTGCAGCAATATCCGTGTTCTATTCTTATCTGCCATAGCTGTTCTTTGTCGCTAGCGGCATTTCATCCCATGTTTGGCCGTCAAGTAGGCGGCCGGCGACCTTTTTGCCGACGCGACGTCCATCAGGGGTATAAGCGCCCCACTGTTTGAAAAAGAATTTGACGCCGGATTCCAGGCATTGCTCCCGGATGGAATAGACCCACTCCGGTTTCATGGGGCGAGCCCGGGGGCCGCTCTCTCCTCCGACGATGACCCAGTGGATGCTGTTCAAGAGAGTTGGCGGCAGCTCGACAGGCCCCAACAGGGGCTCGATGGACAGGAACCGCACGTCCGCGGGCACCTGCACAAGGTCCTTCACCCTCCAGACGTACTCCTGGGTTTCAACGGAAACGCCGGCCCACACATTGGGCGGCCACGGCCTTTTACCGCGCGTGCGCTCGGTGGATCGGCAGAAGCGCTCTCGGGTCCATATCATCAGCCGGTTGGACCGCTTGGTGAGCATCTGGAAAACGTGATGGTCGGCATCCTCCATGGTCCGGAACACTTGGCTGATGAACTCATCCGGGACGTCCTTGTGGAAGAGGTCCGACATCGAATTGACGAAGATCATCCGCGGCTCTTTCCAAAGGAGCGGAAGCCTCAAACGTTCCGGCCAGAACCGCATGTCGAAACCCTGCTCGAAAGGGTGGCCGGGCACACCCCGGAACCGCTCCGCGAACGTCTCCGCGTAACAGTTCTTGCAGCCCGGGCTGACCTTGGTGCACCCGGTGACCGGGTTCCAGGTGGCGTCCGTCCATTCAATCGGCGATCGGTCGCTCATGGTCTCCCAAATGATCTTACACCAAATTCCTAAAAAAGCTCCCTCTGACCGGTCTCATCCCTGGTAGTGATCTTCTTCCAGAAATCGAGCCCACGCGGATGCTTGGAAGCAAAGACCAGAAAATACATCGGGACGTTTTTCGCATTGCGCACAACGACGTCTTTGAATTCGACCGTAGAATAGCCGAGCTTCTCCTTGAGCCGCTGCTTATACAGGATGAAAGCGTCGCGAGGAACCCTGATTTGTTTTCTGTCGAAGTCTCCGCCGAGAAAAAGATCCAGCTTGGTTGCTTCCTCGCTTCGAAGGTATCGCTCGAAATTTCTCGCGATATCCATGTTGAACTGGACGTTCAGCAACAGATCAAGCTGGCGGTTCCGCGTGAGAGCATCGAGTGTGTTGAAGTGTATGTCGATCCCAGTCGGATCGATGAAGGCGAGACTCAGCCCCGTGGGGTTGATCTTCCGGACCACCGCATTGCAGTCTCCCTCGATGAATTCGATTTTGGGAAACTTCGGGGACTTCCGGCACCGTTCCCGCAGCGTTGCAAGGTTGTCCCTGTCGCTTTCGACGAAGATGTACTTGGAGAATTCATAATTGAGCGCGATGAGCGGAGAGCCATCCCTTTCCTGTCCGCTCGATTCAATGAGACACCGCCCGGGCCCGGCAAACAGATCGATGTAAGTCAGGCCTCCGCGGCTCCACTTCTTACCCATCCCTCGGGTGAAAATGTCCGCATAACGGTTAAGGTAAAAATACTTTCTCTCGATCCAGGGACCGCTGGGCCGGACAGCCAATCCATCAACGTTCGAAGCAGGCATCTTATTCTCCTCTAAGTAGACTTTTGTCTGTATCCACCCCATCATAGAATGGGCTGGGGGTTGAGTCAAGCGCATTCCTTCCCCTCTTCAATAATCCTTTCTGAAGGATGTAGGAGTAGAACGCCCGGGCGAGGAGGTCGGCGATCTGATCCTCCAATTCCTCGACCTGGGGATCCTTCTTTTTCGTCTGAACCTCGATCCTGGGCAGGTCAGCGTTTGCCATCGGATTGTCCCCGGATGATCCGGGCGAGTAGGTATCCGCGCAGCGCTTCCACGCTGGCTAGGCGGTGCCGGCTGAGCTCCGGGAGCGGCGTGTGGTTGAATTCGAGCCGGCGGTCGGAGATCGTCACGCTCGGGAACTCCTCCTGGCCGTAGTGGAGCGCGACCGGTTCCTCCAGGATCGCCCAGCCGGTGATGAAGGCCTCCGTCCCAGGCGGGAAATCTTTGATCACGACGCCCAGCGGCTGGTGCCTCAAAGGAATCTCCCGGATCTCGATCCGGATCGGCTCGCCCCGGAAGGCGCGGATGGAAGCGGGCCGGATGGTGTCGGTCGGGTGGTTGCCGATCCGGTGGACCCGGCCGGACGGATCGAGCAGGAGAAGCGTGTTGGCCGTGGGGGCATGGATCGCCTCCCACCGGCCGAAGACCGGCCTTTGAGAGCTGGTGAAGAATCCTCGGAATTCCACCCATACCCGGCGATTTTCATGTGCGTATCGCAAAAAGTCCTCCTCTGCTGCCTGCGGCGTTTGAACGAGACGATGAAGGGCTCCCCGCAGGCCGACCGCCTGCAGGGGGATGAGCAACAAACCGATGATCCAGAGGCCTATCCGAAGCCGGCGCTCAGGAAGCGTTCCCGGCTCGATCCGGAACCGCTCCGGCCTGGGCAGGACCGCAACCGCCGAGCTGGGCCAGAAGATCGGCGCCCCCTCAACGGTCATGGAATCAAGCAGGAGATGGCCCAGATACCCGGCGGCCCAGCCGGCGCTGAACCAGACTGCCGGGGCGAATCCGAGCCAGGAAAGCCCCCACCAACAGAGGGTCGTGATAAGAGCCGCCGGCAAGCTGTGAGATGGCTGTTTAAGCCGCTCGCCGGTGAAAAGATGCGCAGCCAAGCAGCCCAGGACGACCCCCGCCCAGCCGATCCAGGGCAGAGCCCGGCCGGCCAGGAGCCCCAGGAACGAGCCGAACACGCCGGCGCCGGCCAGATAGGTCCAGGGCGTCACGGCTCCACCTCCCCCATCGCGTGGCGGAGCCGCAGCGCCGCGCGGGAAAGATGCGCGAACGCCTCGGCCGCGGAGCGTTCCGATTCCTCGAGCGATTTTTCCAGCTCGGCAAGCCGGGAAGCGCTGATGAGCCCTTCGTCGTACTGCTCGCGCGCCCGCTGCAGAGCCAGAGCCGCCCGGGAACGTTCCGCCCGTCGCCTCCGAAGATCCATCCGGGCGAGAATCCAGCCATCGTACGCGCCGGCCGCCTCCTCGACCACCGCCTGACGGGTGAGACGCTGTTCCTGCTCGAGCGCGGCGACCGCCGCCTCGGCCTGCCGTTGCCTGGATCGATCCCACAACGCATCCACGTCCTGAGAAACCTGCACCCCGAACCGCTGGCTGTCCTGATCGAAGCGCCTGCCGGCATAGACCGAGATGTTCGGACGGAACCATCGCCGGACCTCCGCAAGCCGCGCCTCGGCCTGGCGCAGATGGGCGCCGGCTTGAGCCAGCTTCGGGTGATGATCCAAGGCGTGGCGGATCGCCTCTTCCCGAGTCAGCGACTCCAGATGGTCCACGACCGAAGGGATCTCCGCTCCACGGGCCGAAGCGGACAGGACCATGAACAACATCAACAGGAGCAGGAGCCAGACAACGGCTTTCATGAGGTCCTCCGGCGCAGAAGCCGGTAGATGAAATACCGGGCCACCACGAAGAAGGCCCCTCCCACGCCGGCCAGGATGTAGGTATCCACGTCGTTGAGCCCCAGGGCCACGAACCGGGCGGCGATCACGCCGGCCCCCAGCAGGAGGAGCCCGGGCGTCAGATCAATCTCTCTGCGGCCGGCCGGATGGTCGGAGCCGACCGCCTCCGGGTGCTGCCGGGCCTGGGCCGCCAGCTCCAGGATCGCCATCGGGTTGCCGCCTCCCTTGCCCGAGACGGTCCGCTCCCAGGCCCTGGGGTCAGGGAGAGTTTCCCGGGGGACATGATTCCAGAACAGCTCCCTGGATTCCCCGGAGGAGAGCGACTGAAGGTGGATCTTCTTCTGGAACCGCCACCAGACGCGGGTGAGTTTCGGCGAGGATGGAAGCTCCGTGGCGAGCCCGATAGCAACCGGCGCGGCCAGGAGCATTTCCAGGTGAGGAGCCATCGAAGGGGTGGCCTGCTCCAGACGATCCAGCACCAGCACGCAGCCCTCCAGAGCCCGCGAGAGGGACCGGCTTAAAATCGGGACGCTCAGCCGCGCAAGAGATTTCGCCTCCTCCGCGGAAACCCGGCCAAGCTGGACCAGACTCTGGACAATCTCCTGAAGAGCTGCCTTGATCGGCGCCATGTTGGAGACCCAGATCACCGCGGAGTGACTCCGCAGCGCCTCCCGCACAAGAGCGGTCTTGCCGATCCCGATGGGGCCGAGGATGAGCGCATTCTGCCTGCCTGCGATCAATTCCTGGAGGCGTCGTAACTCTTCGGAGCGCCCGAGGAACTTTCCGGCAAGGGGTGGAACTGCCGGTTGTTCTCGTAGTTGACCCGCATCATCCGGCCGTTCTCGATCGAGATGTAGATCGAGCCCCGCTCCGCCGTCTCCTTGACCCGCTGCCGGATCCACTCCAGCAACCGGCCGTCCACCGTCAGATTCACGTCTTCCTGCATGGGAACCCCCTTTCGTTTGACCTGTGGATAACTGGTGACTTTTCGGCGCTTCGCCCGCTTTCTTTAAAGACTTTCTTCTTTCAATTTCTTTAAGAGGGGGACTCCGGAGTCCCCGGCGCTGGGGTCGGCGGCGTCCCCTCATGGGGACACCCCGCGGCTCCGCCTGGGGACGCCGGCGCCCTTGGGAATTCGCCTCATCCGCCATGTTGAAAAGTGCTTGTTGAGGCCCATCACCACTCGCACCCGGGAGATCGCCTTCTTGAGCAGGACCCGGTCCCGGGCCAGGCGCTGAAGGAGCCGCTTGGTGTGGCGGGGGCTCAAGTCGGTCATCTTCGCCAGCTCCGCGATGTACAGGACCGCCTCCTTTCGGCCCCAGCCGTATGTCGAGCGGATGACGGCGAACACCAGCTTGAGCTCCCCGCCGGTGAAGGGGTACTTGAGAACGGCCTCCAGAAGTTCGTTGGCCACACGGGTGTAGCCCCGCTCGAGCTGCGGGCCGTCAGGGCTGTCCAGGTTCATCAAAGGCAAACTCCATCTGCCACTTGACCCCGAACCGTTTCTCCACCACCTGCCCCAACGCCCGGGCCCGCTTGGCCGTCTCCCGCACCCGGGACCAGTACTGACGCAGGGTCGCCTCGGCCTCGTCGGCGTTCGTGATGAGATAAAACCCGTACGGCCAGTGGACGCTCGAGGCGATCGGGATCTGCGCCTCCGTGACCAGCCGACTGATGATCTTGCGGACGATCCGGGAGCCGGCGCCGGTCATCTGGCTCAGGCGCGCCGCGGTGATCGCCTGATCCGGCCCGGTCCGCTCCTTGAGGATCCCCAGAAGCTCGGCCTCCAGATCGGCTCTGCTTTTCCT
>CAYJTM010000053.1:0-7107 GCA_964373055.1 uncultured Planctomycetia bacterium | reverse complement strand
GTTCCTGAAAGGGTACGGCATCCAGCCGATCGAGGCGGAAGGAAAACCTTTTGACCCGGCCTTGCACGAAGCGGTGACCCATGAAGTCAGCGAGTCGGTCCCGGAGGGGACAGTCCTCTCGGAGCTGCGCAGGGGCTACACGATGAACGGCCGGGTGCTCCGGACTGCGGTGGTCAAGGTTTCCTCGCAGCCGGAAAAAGAAGAAGGTGCCAGGATTAATCCTGGCACCTAAACAAGGAGGAACCGAACCATGGCTAGGGCAATCGGAATTGACTTAGGCACATCCAACTCGGCGGCCGCCGTGGTCGAGGGGGGCCGGCCGTCCATCATTCCTTCCGCGGAGGGGATGACGGTCGGGGGGAAGGCCTTTCCCTCCTACGTGGCGATCACGAAGGACGGGCAGAAGCTGGTGGGTGAGCCGGCGCGGCGGCAGGCGGCCGTCAACCCGGATGGGACGGTGCAGGCGGCCAAGCGGAAGATGGGCACCGACCACCTCTTCCGGCTGCACGGCAAGGAGTTCACGCCGCAGCAGATCTCCGGCTTCATCCTGCAGAAGATCAAGCAGGACGCCGAGGCCTTCCTAAACGACAAGGTGGATGAGGCGGTCGTCACGGTGCCGGCCTACTTCAACGACAACCAGCGGCAGGCGACCAAGGATGCCGGCGAGATCGCGGGGCTGAAAGTCCTGCGTATCATCAACGAGCCGACGGCGGCCTGCCTGGCCTACGGCATCGACAAGGCGGAGCAGGAGCAGAAGATCCTGGTCTTCGACTTAGGGGGAGGCACGCTCGACGTGACGATCATGGAGATGTACTACGTCAAGGAGGAGAAGACCTCCGGGTTCGAGGTGCTCTCCACCAGCGGCGACACACAGCTGGGCGGCACCGACATGGACCAGGCGCTGATCGACCACATCGCCGTGGAGTTCAAGAGGGAGAGCGGCATCGACTTCCGCAACGACAAGATGGCCACGCAGCGGGTGCGGGAGGCGGCCGAGAAGGGGAAGATTGAGCTCTCCAACGTGCTGCAGACCGACTTGAACCTGCCGTTCATCACGGCGGACGCCAACGGCCCGAAGCACCTGACGATGACGATCACGCGGGCCAAGCTGGAGGAGCTGATCCGGCCGCTGATCGATCGCTGCCGTCACCCGATGGAGCAGGCGCTGGCGGATGCCAAGCTGAAGCCCGAGGGTGTGGATAAGGTGATCCTGGTCGGCGGCCCCACTCGGATGCCGATCGTGCAGAAGTTCGTGGAGGAGATCGTCGGGCAAAAGAAGGTGGCGCGGGGCATCGACCCGATGGAGTGCGTCGCGATAGGGGCCGCGATCCAGGCGGCCGCCCTCAAAGGGGAGATCAAGGACATCCAGCTGTTGGATGTGACGCCGCTGTCGCTGGGGATCGAGACGCTGGGCGGGGTTTCCACGAAGCTGATCGAGCGCAACACCACGATCCCCACGCGCAAGTCGCAGGTCTTCTCCACGGCGGAGGAGAACCAGCCGGCGGTCACCGTCCGGGTGCTCCAGGGGGAGCGGCCGATGGCCAACGACAACACGGAGCTGGGCCGCTTCGACCTGGTGGGGATTCCGCCCGCTCCGCGCGGCGTGCCGCAGATCGAGGTGACGTTCGACATCGACGCCAACGGCATCGTGCACGTCTCCGCGAAAGACCGGGGGACCGGCAAGGAGCAGTCCATCCGGATCACCGCGCCGCACAAGCTGGACAAGGGGGAGATCGACAAGATGGTCCGGGAGGCAGAGCAGTTCGCCTCGGCCGACGCCAAGAAGAAGGAAGAGGTGGAGCTCAAGAATCAGGCCGATTCGCTGGCCTACAGCACCGAGAGGTCTCTCAAGGAGTACGGCGATAAGGTGTCGGCCGATGACCGGGCCAAGGTGGAGGAGAAGCTCAAGGTCCTCAAGGAGGCCCTGAAGGGGACCGACAACGCCGCCATCAAGAAGGGGATGGATGAGCTGATGCAGCTCTCCCACAAACTGGCGGAGCAGGTCTATAAGGCCTCGGCCGCGAAAGAACAGAAAACAGAAGGCAGTAAGCAAGGGGCAGGGAACGGCCATGGAGAACAGCAGGCGGATGGCGGCGCCGGCAAGAAGGATGAGGGGGTCATCGACGCCGAGTTCAAGGTAGACGACGACAAGAAGTGACGTGAGGCCCGGACTTACGGAACGCAGTGACGTAAGTCCGTTGGCCGAACGTCATCCCGAGCGTAGCGAGGGATCTCCTGGGAGATTGCTTCGGCCTGATGGCCTCGCAATGACAACTTATGGCAGTGGCTAAACGGGATTACTACGAGGTCCTGGGGGTCGCCAGGGGCGCATCGGCGGATGAGGTCAAGCAGGCCTTCCGCCGGCTCGCCCTGAAGCACCACCCCGACCGAAACCCCTCCAACAAGAAGGAGGCCGAGGAGAAGTTCAAGGAGATCTCCGAGGCCTATGAAGTCCTCAGCGATCCCCAGAAACGCTCCGCTTTCGATCAATACGGCCATAGCGGCGTCGAGGGGGCTTTCCGGCACGGCAACTTCCGGTTCGAGGAAGATTTCACCCACTTCCAGGACATCAGCGACATCTTCGGCGGCGGTGGCCTGGAAGAGCTGTTCGCTTCGCTTGGGCTGGGGGGCGCGTTCGACGGTGGGCGCGGCGGTGGGCGCGGCCCCGGAGGGGCCCGTTCCGGCGCCGATATGGAGTACCTGCTGCAGCTGGACCTGGCCGAGGTCGCGAAGGGGAAAGAGATCCCGGTCACTTTCCCGCGCCGGGAGGAATGCGCGGCCTGCCGGGGGCAGGGAAGCAAAGAGGGGGCCGCCCGAATCAACTGCCCGGACTGCAAGGGCAGCGGCCAGGTCCGGTTTTCGCAAGGGATCTTCACGATGGCTTCCACCTGTCGCCGGTGCGGTGGAGAGGGCAGTAGGGTTAAGGAGGTTTGCCCCGCTTGCCGCGGCGAGGGAAGGGTCCGTTCCGAGCGGCACGTGACCGTGAAGGTCCCTCCCGGAGTGGAGTCCGGCATGCGGCTCCGGTTGGCCGGCGAAGGGGAGGCGGGCTTAAGGGGCGGCCCGCGCGGCGATCTCTACGTGCTGATCCAGGTGAAACCGCATCCCTTTTTTGAGCGGCACGGGGCCGACCTGCTCTGCGAGATGCCGGTCGGCATGGTCCAGGCGGCCCTTGGCTGCGAGCTGAAGGTGCCGATGCTGGCGGCGGAAACCGTGACGATGAAGATCCCGCCGGGCACCCAGCCGGGGCAAGTCTTTCGGCTGCGGGGCCGCGGCCTCCCTCATTTGCGGGGGGGCAAGGGGGACCTGATGCTGCGGATGGCGGTGAAGATCCCGGCCCGCCTGACGCCGGCCCAGAAACGGCTGCTTGAACAATTCGGGCGGGATGGGGATAATAGTTCCTCCAAAACTTAAGATGCCGACCTACGAATACGAATGCCGTTCCTGCCACCACCGCTTTGAGCGGTCCCAGTCCATGACCGCCAAGCCGGCCGCCGCCTGCCCGAAGTGCAGGAAGCCGGCCCGGCGGCTGATTTCCGGCGGCGGCGGCCTGCTCTTCAAGGGCAGCGGCTTCTACGCCACCGACCACCGCTCTTCCGGCTACAAAAAGCAGGCTTCCGAGGAATCTCCGCCCAAGGCGGATCCGCCTCGGGCGGAGAAACCCTGCTCCGGGCCCTGTTCCACGCCGAAGCCGAAGAAATCCTCTTAGTGCCCTCCATAGAGCCGTTCAGGGCGCTCCGCTACAACCCCAAAAAGGTAGGTTCGCTCGCCCGCGTGGTGACCCCTCCCTACGATGTGATCTCTCCCGAGGGCCGGCGGTCCTACTATCAGGCGCACCCTCAGAATTTCATCCGGGTGATCTACGGGAAATCGCGTGACCCGTACTCCGAAGCAAAGACCAGTCTGGATCGCTGGGTGCGCTCCGGCGTCCTGAAGCAGGATGAGAAGGCGGGGGTCTACCCTTACGAGCAGGAATACCGCGTCAAGGGGAAGCTCCACCGGCGGCTGGGGCTGATCGCGCTGGTTCGGCTGGATTCCCGCATCTACCCGCATGAGCAAATCTTCGGCGGGCCGAAGCAGGACCGCCTGCGGCTGATGAGAAGGGTGAACGCTTCGCTCGACCCGATCTTCGGGCTGGTCCCGGACGCCCGGGGAGAGTACCGGCGCCTGACGAGGGCGGCCTGCCGCGGCCGGAAGCCGGTGGCTTCGTTCCGGTTCCAGGGAGTGCGCCATCGCCTCTGGAGGGTGACCGATCCGGCTTGGATCCGAAAATTCCGGCAGGCGCTTCACTCGAAAGAGCTGGTTATCGCGGACGGCCACCACCGTTTTGAAGCGGCCCGCGCCTTCCGGAAGGAACGGAAGGGGAAGGACCCTTCCTACCGGCCGGACGCGCCCTACAACTTCGTGATGTTCTACCTGAGCGCCGTGGGTTCGGAAGAGCCGGGTCTTTTGCCGACCCACCGGCTGGTGAAGGTCAGCCCCCCTGCCCGGATGGAGATCGAATACACCCATGACCTGGAAGGGGCCTGTGAACAGGTTCGCTCCGGCCAAGCCCGGGCGCTTGTGGTGATGCCGCCGCCGAGGCTCAAAGAGGTGCTGGCCCGGGCGCGGGCCGGACGCCGGATGCCGCGCAAGACCACCTACTTTTACCCGAAATTGCTGTCCGGTTTGGTCGGGTACCCCTTCTAATGGCCCTCTTCGGCCGGCCCAAATACACGATGGTCAAGGTCAAAAAGCGGGATATCCCCGAGGGCCTTTGGACCAAGTGCGAGGAGTGCGGCGAGATCATCTACAACAAGGCGCTGGAGGAGAACCTGAAGGTCTGCCCGAAGTGCCAGTACCACTTCACGCTGACCGCCCATGAGCGGATCCAGCAGCTGACCGACAGCGGGACGTTCCAGGAGTTCGACGGCGGCCTGCGCTCGATGGACCCGTTGAAGTTCAAAGGGCCCAAGACCTACCCCGAGAAGGTGCAGCTGGACCAGGCCGCCACCGGCATGCATGAGGCGGCGATCTCCGGCGAGGGGAAGATGGAGGGCAAGCGCATTGTTCTCACGGTGACCGATTCCCGGTTCATCATGGGCTCGATGGGCTCCGTGGTGGGCGAAAAGATCACCCGGGCCGTTGAGCGCTCGATCCGCGGCCGCCTGCCGCTGGTGATCGTCTCCGGGTCGGGCGGCGGGGCCCGCATGTACGAGGGACTTTTCTCTCTGATGCAGATGTCGAAGACCTCCGTGGCGCTGGCGGCCCACCATGAGGCAGGGTTTCCGTTCATCTCGGTGTTGACGGACCCCACGATGGCCGGCGTGATGGCCAGCTACGCCAGCCTGGGGGATGTCGTGATTGCCGAGCCGCGCGCGCTGCTGGGCTTCACGGGCCCGCGCGTCATCGAGCAGACGATCCGGCAGCGGCTGCCGGAAGGGTTCCAGCGCTCCGAGTTCCTGCTCGAGCACGGGCAGATCGATAAGGTTGTGCACCGCAAACAGCTCAAGTCCACAATCGTCCAGCTGTTCGGGTACATGCAAGGGGTATAATACAGAACTTATGGCACAGGTGAAATTGGAAGAAGTGAGCAAGGTTTACGAGCCCGGAGCAGTCAAGGCGGTGGACCGCATCAGCCTGGACGTGGACTCCAAGGAGTTTGTGGTGCTCGTGGGCCCCTCCGGCTGCGGGAAATCCACCACGCTGCGGATGATCGCCGGTTTGGAGGAGGCCAGCTCCGGAAAGATCTTCATCGGCGACCGGCTGGTCAACCACGTGCCGGCCAAGGACCGGGACATCGCGATGGTGTTCCAGAGCTACGCCCTCTATCCCCACATGACGGTCTTCGAGAACATGGCGTTCGGCCTCTCGCTGCGCGGGTACCCCAAATGGGAGATCGGCAACCGGGTGCGGGAGGCGGCCGACATCCTGAGCATCGCGCGGCTCCTCAACCGGAAGCCGAAGGAGCTCTCCGGCGGCGAGCGGCAGCGGGTGGCGCTGGGACGCGCGATCGTGCGCAAGCCGTTGGTTTTCCTGTTCGACGAGCCCCTTTCCAACCTGGACGCCAAGCTGCGCGGGCAGATGCGCACGGAGCTGAACAAGCTGCACCTGCGCCTGCAGTCCACGATGGTCTACGTGACGCATGATCAGATGGAGGCGATGACCCTCGGCAACCGGATCGCCGTGATGAACCAGGGGGTGATCCAGCAGATCGCCGACCCGGCCACGCTGTACGCCAAGCCGCGCAACAAGATGGTGGCCAGCTTCATCGGGTCGCCGCCGATGAATTTCCTGGAAGGCAAGGTCGGCCGCCGCAACGGCAAGATGTTTTTCGAAAACGGCCCCCGCAAGGTGAAGGTTTCCGATGAGGCGGCCTCCCGGCTCGGCTCCTATGAAGGGAAGAAGGTGATCCTGGGGATCCGGCCTGAGGACATCTATGACAAGCTGTTCGTGCAGTACGCGCCGCCGGAGAACACGGTCACGGCCACCGTGGAGGTCGTCGAGCCGATCGGGTCGGAGGTCTACCTGCACCTGCTGCTGGGATCGCACCCGGTCACCGCGCGGGTCGGAGGGCATGAGCGGCCCCGGGCCGGGCAGGACATGGACATCGTGTTCGACATGACCAAGGTGCATTTCTTTGACCCTGAGTCAGAGGAGGCCGTCGTTTAGCAGTTACTTGTCCAGCCGGGCCGCGTTGTGGATCAGCCTGGCTGCGCTTACCTTTTTGCTGGTCGCCACCGCTCCGTTCGGTTCCACCGCTCCCCTTCTTCCGCGCATCGGTCTCTTCTGGGCCGGCCACCTCCCTTTCCTGCTGATCCTGATCGCCTTTGCCTGGCACGGGCCGATCTGGGGACTCGGGGTCACCGCCTGGGCGGTGGGGCTGATGGGGTTGATCGGCTTGGGCTCGGGGGAGGCCACGCTGCTTTGGCTGCCGGTCCTCTTCCTGTTGTTCGGCGCGCTGGTCTATTGGGGATTGGGCCTCTGGGACCAGGCGCTGCAGGGGGAGACCGTGACGGCCGGCCGGATCGAAGAGCGCGTGAACACTGGCGCCGAGGAGATCCGTCGGCTCGTTTCGCTGGAGGCCGCGATGGAGGAGCGGCTCCGGCGCTACCAGCAGCTGCGGCAGAT
>CAYJTM010000052.1:0-7183 GCA_964373055.1 uncultured Planctomycetia bacterium | reverse complement strand
CATGCAGACATTCTATCCGTTTCGAAACGGGTCCTGCACAATCAGATCGGAAAAACGCCGCTCGTGCTGAAAATCCTCGGAATACAAAACCTTGCATTTTCCCTCCAAAGCGGAGGCCACGATCAATGCGTCATAGAAATGGATGCCGCTTTCTTCTTTAAGATGCAGAGTGTTTCGGTATAAATCCGGGCTTGGGAAGACTTCGCAAAGAGGCAACAAAACTCGATCCAAATAAAGCTCTGTTTCGCGGATGGAAAGCGGCTTCTCGAAACGACGCAAAGCCGCATTCAGAAACTCCTGCACGACCTGATAGCTGATAAACCCCAACCCTTCCGACAAGGCTCTTTCAATCAAGCTGTTCGCTTTTTCCCTCTTCGATTTATTTTGAGAGTCGAGCGAATAAACGATGATGTTTGTATCAAGAAAAAAGCGGCTGTCAGCGGGCATTGGCCTCATCGCGGGAGAATGGACCGCCTGTCTTGACGTGGCGAAGCTGCCGCATCAACGCCCGGTAGGATTGGAGCCGGGCCCCTTGGCGGGCATACTGGGCAATCCAGGCGCGAAAAACCGCGTTGAGCGACTTGTGCTCCGCCGCGGCCCTTGATCTGGCCCTCTGAAGCAGCATCTCCTCGGCGCTGAGCGTGATGTTTTTTAACACAACCATAGTGTACACGGTTTTAGTGTTAATTTCAATGCCATTCAAAGTGTTTTTGTCCGTGGGGGGCCGGGCGGCGGAAGGTGTTGGTTTTCTCCGGTTCCTCCTCACCCTTGTTAAACCCCAACCGCTCTGTCCAGATTTCCCACTGCCGGTCCACCGCCTCCCAGTAATTCCCCTGCCCGCTGTGGCGGTGGCCGAACCGGCTGTCGTACCACGCCCCGCCCCGGGAATCTTTCACCCGCTCCTCGATCCGGTGCGCCTTGAGCGGAAGGTCCTGCCTGATCCGGTGCAGGAAAACCTCCTTGACGCTACCCGGCAACCTCAGCAGCGTCCGGAAAGCGAATTTCGCTCCGCACTCCTTCGCCATTTTCAGCAGGGCCGGGATGTCCCGGTCGTTTAAGCCCGGGATAATCGGAGCGACGCCGATCCCCACCTCGACCCCGGCCTTCGCCAGGATCTCCATCGTCTCGAACCGTTTCCGGAGCATCGGGGCTCCCGGCTCCACCTTCCGGGCGATCTCTTCATCAAAGAACGGGATGCTGATCGAGACGTGCACGGAGGCCTCGCGGGTCAACCCCTGCAGCAGATCCACATCCCGGCGGATCAGGGCCGACTTGGTGATGATCCCGGCCGGGTTTCGGAACTTGAGGCAGGTTTCGAGACAGCCGCGCGTGAGTTTCCAGGCCGCCTCAAGCGGCTGGTAGCAGTCGGTCACGCCGGAGAAAACGATCCGCTCCCCCTGCCAGGAGCGGCGACGGAAGGCCCGCTCCAGCAGCGCGGCCGCGTTTTTCTTGACGAAGATCTTCCGCTCGAAATCGGTCCCCGCCCCCAGCCCGAAATACTCATGCGTCGGCCGAGCATAGCAATTGTGGCTGACCACCCCGTTGGCGATGAAATCACCCGTTCCGGTTGTAATGTCAAACATTCGCTTCGAAACTCTGAGATCTTCCATGGAAACCACGCGCAGACGAGCGCGATTCTTTATGGCCTGGCCCACGATGTCTCTTTTTCGCGTAATGGCTGGATCAACTGTTTGGAAAAATCGTTGGTGCTGCACGAGCCCACCGCGTATGCGAACAACGTAAATCAGTTTTACGGATCTATAGAGAAATCTACTTTCGATCACCGAATCAAATCCCAACTTCTGAAGACCGTCGGTAATGCTGTTAATAATGGCAGGGTCTGTATTGCATATTCGAAGAATTCCTCGACTGTAACTGCCCTCCGCATCGAAGATTCCTGCCAGGAATCCTTTGCGCCAGGCAATACTGGCACAGGTTGGCCAGCGAATGATCTCCCGGACGCGCTCAACGCGAGGGCGAGAACTGGTGCGGATCCCATGGATAGCTTGGCGGTTGGAGGAAGCTGGTTGGAACAAAAACTCGCGCGTGGGTACCTGGAACGTCGACAGATACTGCCGGCCTCTCTGCAAAGCCTCTAGATCAACAAGCGCAAGCCGGAATTGATGTATCGTCTCGTTGGTGCGACGACGCCCATCATAGTTGTAGCAACCAAGCAGACCATCACCCCGGATCAAACCGCAGAGGTAACCCTTTTGATACTCGGGATTCTTGTCGGGCAGGGCTGTAAACTGACCTGTGCCAACTAATTTGTTATTGGAAGTAAGGTGGGGCCGTCTTTTTCTACCCTGCTCTGCTCCAGTGACGTGCTTCCATCCTCTACTGGTAAGGAATCGGTGATCGGCGCTGGCAACAAGTTGCGTTCCGTCTTCGAGAGTGATCCGATAAGCGGGCTTTCTAGACATCCAATGGGCAAGAACGCGTGTTTTCGAAAAACGCCGAAACTTCACATCAGATATTGTCCCGTAGATTTCATCTCCTACCCGAACATCCGCAAGAGGTTTTGTGCGTCCATCTGCCATCAAAATTGGCGTATCGCCCGACACACAGTAGGAACACGCATGCCGGCATCCTCGATAGGGATTCACTGACCAGCGAAAACCGATGTCGGGGCTGTCGTTGTGGGAGAGGATCTCCTGCGATTGGTCCTCGTAGACCTCCACCGTTCCGGCGGCCGGCGGCTCGCCGATCAGCTCCCGATGCTCGGTGAGGTAGGGGTTGGGCGGATTCCAGACGCGGGTCGGCTCGACGGGCATGGCATACTCTCCAAGGTGGAGTATACCAGACTTTTGTCTATATCTCTAGGTCCTGCCCCCCCTGGTCTGCGTAACCGGCCGGGGCGGGGGGTTGCGGGCGGGCGGCGCCCGCAAACCCAGGAGTGCCAGCAGGGTTTGCGACAGGGGCCGTGGAGCAAATGTCTTGCCAAAGCTGGGCTGGACATAGTGGCAGATGTTCGCCCCGCGGATGGGAGCGGAGGTGCTCTCCGTGATCTTGACCGACACTTGGGTCTTGTTGCCCGCGTGGTCGGTGATTTGGAAGTTGACCGTCCAGAAGCGGGTCCCATCGGATTGGGTCTGGGCCGTCAGCTTGGAAAGATCCACCGTCAGCCGAAGCGGACTCTGGAGCGTTTGGTTCCCCACCTTATCCACCACGAAGCCGCCCACGTTAATTTTCGTAAAGCCGTTGGCGTAATCGGTCGGGTGGATTGACGAGGGCACACTCGGGTTGGCCTGGAACGTCGGGGCCACCGTATCGTACCAGACCATGACCGACCGCTTCATCCCCTGGTAGTTGAAGGTCAGGACGTTCCAGCTGTTCTCCTTGCCGGCCAGGTTGAACGTTTGCCCGGCCACCGGGCGCCTGCTGCCTCCAAACAGCACCGTGTAGGTGGACTTGTTCGTGGCCCAATGGCTGGCCAGGTTCATCTCCGGCAGCAGGGTCACCTTGTTAGTCAGGAACCCTCCCTGGATCCGGGGGTCGTTGATCTCATTCCCCACAATCATCCCGCCGGGTGCGAGCCCATACGTGTCCCACAGCTGCTGGACGGTCAAGCCGTCCAGCGCGGTGCCGGTGTTGGTGAAGGGCGTGGCGCTCAGGCGCTGCGCGTTAAACGCCAGGGTGTAGCCGTTGTAGCCGATCGTGTCGGTCAGCCGGATGGGGTCGGTCACAAACGCGGTGTTCAAATTCCCATCCATGAACTTCGTGGCGCCGACCAGCGAGAAGACCGTCTGCGTCAGGGGCCCAAAGTCCTTCACGTCGGTGAACTGGATGCTCCGGTGCGCGCTGCCCGCGCTGCCGATCCGGAAGGCCACCTTCGCGTTGAAGTGGCCGCCGATCACCTGGTTCTTGCCATGCAGCGGGAGGTCAATCCCGGTGGCAAAACCGTCCACAAAGACGTGGTCGTAGGTCAGGTCAGAGCTGGCGTCGTTCCGGCTGAAGGCCACGCCGCGGCCGTTCGACGGATCCCCATACAGGCGCCCGCCCCGGTAGACCACGTTATGGGTGTAGTTGTTGCGCGCGCCGCCCAGCCACAGGCCCCACGCGGTGAAATTCTCGATCACCGACGGCGCGGAGGCCCCGGGGTTGTGGAACCAGGTCTCCAATCCGCCGGCCGACCCGTACGCCGTGTTGCCGTAGAAACTCTTGATCGCGACACTCCCCACCGACCGGCCGTCCAGCATCCGGGTGGTCTTGCCGTCCACCTTGAGCCCCTGCGTGAAGAAGACGAAGGCGGCGCCCGCCGTCCCAACCGCCACATTGTTCACCACCTCAATGTCCGCCCCCTGGAACCAGAAGCCGTGCCCGTTGTGCCCGAAGTCCTGCACGCAGTCGCGGCCGGTCAGCGTGTCGATCGAGCCGGTGGCGCGGATCGCCACATTCCCGCGGAAGGCGCCCCGCTCGTTCCCCGCCTCTGTGACAAAAGCGGCGCCGACCACATCGAACGCGGCGTTGTTCTCAAAGACCACGTCGCTCGAGTGGTTGACGAATCCCCAGCCAGGGCTGTCCACCACCGCGCTGCCTTTGACGAGGGAGGTCTGAGAATGCTGGCTGTACAAAGTCTGATGGAAGTGGACGGCGTAGCGCCCGCGCGGGTTGTCGTTGGTGCCGGCGATAAGCCGGCCGGTGGCATCCAGCTTGGGGTCGGTCACCGCCTTGCGCTTGTCGGTCCGGCCGAAGCCGTAGACGCCGACGTTGATCAAATGCTGCCCGCCCGCCATGAACATCAGGTGCCCGCGCTTGTCCACGTCCCCCACGTTTGCCTTGTCCGTTTCAAAGACCACGTTCCGGGAGACGTTGACCACTGTGAGCGACTGGCCCGGCGGCGCGGAATGCCGGTAACGGACCGCGCTGCTTAAGGAGACCGTTTTGCCATCTCCGGAGATGCCGGCGACGGCGAACTCCTCCGAGGTGCCGTCCCCCAAGATCAGCCGGTCTCCCACCCGCCAGCCGCTCACCGACTCGGCGAAGCTCAAGGAGGTGGCCCCGACCGAGGGGATGGAGGACAACCCTGCGGAGGCGGTCTTCTCCGCCCCGTACGCCTGGAGATGCCCCAGCACAATGATCCCGCCGTGCAGGTCCAGCGGGTCGTTCACCGGGTCCTTACCGGCGCGGTTGATGATGATCTTTGCCTGCCGGTGGGCCAGCACCGGGTGTTTCTCCGTCCCAATCTCCAGGTGGCCGCTCTCGGCCACCACCAAGGTATTCAGCTTCAGGGAGGTGTCGTGGTGGGTGTCGAACTCCAGATGCCCCTCCACCAGCAGGTTATGGATCTCCGCGCCGGCCAGATCAAAGATCACCTCCTTGCCCTGCTCGATCCGCACGTTGGAAGCCGCCCCCGGCAGCACTCCGCGCGACCAGTTCTTCGGGTCCGACCAGCGGCCGTTGCCGGTGGCGTTGGTGAAGGTATCGGTGATTCCCTTGCTGGCGAACTCCAGGATCGCCTGGTGAAGCGGGTTCATCGGCTCCATGGAGCCGTTCAAGGCGGCGGCGATCGGCTGGAGGGATCCTAAGGTCTGCGCGTTCTGTAAGGAAATGTCACCGGTCGCTGCCGGAATGATCCCGGCGCCGGCGCCGCTCAGTTCCTCATGCCCCAGCACGGGGCTGATGGGAGCGAAGAAAACCAGCGCAACCGCCAGAAACCCCGCGACCGTTTTTCTCATGCGCTCTATCCCTCCAGTGGCAAGGTTACCCGCGGCCTCTCTCGCCCTTCAAGTGGAAGGGACGCCTATGCCCAGACGGGAGTATGCGCAGGGGGACGGAGGCACTTTTGGGAAGGGACGAACTGACCCATCACGTGGGATCAGCGGATGCAAAGAAATTTCAGTGGATTTTGCGTCTTTTATAGAATCCTGTCGGGCCTGCTTGGATGGCTGGCTTAGCTTTCCGACTAACAATTCTCTTCAAAACCTCCCGGACCCGCTTGGACTGCAGGTGGTGGGAGCAGTAGCCGAAGGGGTTCTTCTGCAGGTATTTCTGGTGGTACTCCTCGGCCGTGTAGAAGGTCCCGGCCGGGGCGATCTCGGTGGTGATCGGGCTGGAGTAGATCTTCCCTTCCTCGAGCAGCTGCTTGGAGCGCTGGGCGAGACGGGCCTGCTCCTCGTCGTGCGTGTAGATCGCCGAGCGGTACTGGGTGCCGACATCCGGGCCCTGGCGGTTCAAGGTGGTGGGGTCGTGCCACTCCCAAAAGGTGATCAGCAGTTCCCCGTAGCCGACCTTCGTGGGATCGTACTCCAGCTCCAGCGCCTCGGCGTGGCCGGTGCGGCCGGTGCAGACCTCTTCGTAGGTCGGCTCCCGCGTGGAGCCGCCGGCGTAGCCGACGCGCGTGGAAACCACGCCGGGAATCTTCGCGAAGATCTTCTCAACACCCCAGAAACAACCGGCCGCGAACGTCGCCTTCTTCAAGGAGGCCTCCTTTGCGCCTGTCAGCAACAGGATAATGAACAAGATCGAGATTGCTTCGCCCCGCCTGCTTCGCTTTGCGAAGCAAAGCGGCGGGGCTCGCAATGACTTATTCGGTATCATTTGAGGAACCAGACCCAGTATAACTCTCCCTCGGAGTCCCGCGCGGCGGTAAGCCCAAGCGCCGGCTCCGGTTCGCGCGCGCCCGATTCACCCCGCAGCCCCTCCAGGACCAGCGCCGCCAGCGGCGGGACCGGCCGGCCGAGCGTGAGCTCCACTAACCCTAAATCGGTGTCCAGCGGCGACGGCTCCAGCATCCAGTCCCGCACGAGGAGGCCGGGCCGCTTGAGACCGACCTCGGAGGCAGGAAGAGGCAGCACCTGCGCCCGCAGCCCTTCCGGCAAAGCGGCCGATTCCCGGGAGACCGCCTGCTCCAACGCGGAGCGGAGCGTCTCCTGGACGTAGAGCGAAACAGTGGTCCCGCGCGCGGCCGGCATGAGGTAAATTCTTCCCGTCCCTTCCGGGATCGCGGCCGCAGAGGGGAACCGCTCCAGGAATTCCCGGACGGAGATCTCCCCCTCCGAGATGGGGGCCGGCCGCGACCGAGGCGGCACCGTCCCTGCTGCCGAGGAAGTGCCGCGCCGCTGGTGCGGCGCGGCGCCGTCGTTCGGGATCACCGGGAAATCAAACCGCTCCCGGGTGAACGGCCCTTCCGGCACCTCCATTCTCTTCGGCTCTTCGGAGGCGAACCGGGTGCCGGCGGGGA
>CAYJTM010000051.1:0-7287 GCA_964373055.1 uncultured Planctomycetia bacterium | reverse complement strand
AACTCTTCTCGATCTTCGAGGAGGCGGGGGCCGGGTTCGTTTTCTACCAGCCGCGAGGGGCGGTCTTAAGGCACCTGATCGAGGACTATTCCCGCAAGCAGCACGCGGCGCGCGGCTACCAGCCGGTGATCACGCCGCACGTGATCCGCAGCAACGTCTGGGTTCGCTCCGGCCACTACGAGCATTACAAGCCGAACATGTACATCTTCAAGACGGAGGATGAGCAGGAGTGGGGCGTCAAGCCGATGAACTGCCCCGGGCATATCCTGATCTACCAGTCGGCGCTGCGCAGCTACCGGGAGTTCCCCTTAAGGCTGTTCGAGCTGGGCACCGTCTACCGGAACGAGAAGTCCGGCGTGCTGCACGGGCTGCTTCGGGTGCGTGGCTTCACGCAGGACGACGCCCATATCTTCTGCCGCTTGAACCAGCTGGAATCGGAGTTGGCCGGCATCCTGGAGTTCACCAAGGAAGTCTTCAAAGATTTTGGGTTCGCCGAGTACAAGGTGGAGATGAGCACCCGCCCGCCGGAGTTCCTGGGCAACGAAGAGCAGTGGAAGAAGGCGGAAGAGGTCCTGGAACGGGTGCTGAAGGAGAGCAAGATCCCTTACGAGCTCAGCCCGGGCGCCGGGGCCTTCTACGGGCCGAAGATCGACGTGCACGTGAAGGACACAATCGGTCGGTACTGGCAGTGCGCGACGGCGCAGTTGGATTTCGTGCTGCCGCAGCGGTTCAACTTGAAGTACGCGGAGCAGGACGGCACCGAGGCGGCGCCCGTGATGATCCACCGGGCGATCTTCGGCTCGGTGGAGCGGTTCATTGGCACGCTGATCGAGCATCACGGCGGCGCGTTCCCCGCCTGGCTGGCTCCGGTGCAGGCGGTGGTGATCCCGATCTCGGATACCCAAGCGGAATATGCCCGCGAGGTGCGGGCGGAGCTGGCAAAAGCCGGTTTTCGGGTGGAGCTGGACGACCGAAAGGAGACGCTGCAGGCCCGGATCCGGGACGCGCAGATGAGTCAGATCCCTTACATGCTCGTGGTCGGGAAACGGGAGGCGCAGGCCGGCCAGGTGGCGGCGCGGGCCCGCAGGGAAGGCGATCTTGGGGCAATGGCGCTGGCCGATTTCATGGCCCGCCTGGCCCGCGAGGTCGAAGAAAAACAGTGATAAAGGAGGGAAAGCGCGCTGATTAGAGATTACGGCAGCCGGAACAGCAGCAGCTCGAGCCAGGCTCGGGTGAACGACAGGATTCGGGCGAAGGATGTGCGGTTGATCGGGCCCGAAGGGGAGCAGGTAGGGATCGTGGCGATCGCCGAGGCGCTGAAAAAGGCGGCCGAGGCGGGCCTGGACCTGGTCGAGATCGCCCCTCAGGCGAACCCTCCGGTCTGCCGGGTGATGGACTACGCGAAATTCCTCTACGCCAAGGAGAAGCAGGAACGAGAGAACCGGCAGCACCAGCGGCAGACGCAGCTAAAAGAGCTGCGGTTCCGGCCGCAGATCGACGACCACGATTACCAGACCAAACTGAAATCGCTGGTCAAGTTCCTGAAGCGCGGCAACAAAGTGAAGGTGACGCTCGTGTTCCGCGGGCGGGAGATGGCCCACCAGGAGTTCGGGCGCAGGCTCTTGGACCGCCTGCAGGTGGACATCGCCGAGGTGGCCACGGTGGAGCGCCCGCCGATGCAGGAAGGGCGGTTTATCTTCATGACGTTGACACCAAAGTGACGTGAGGCCCAGACTTGCGGAATGTAATGACGCAAGTCTGCGGGCGGAACGTCATGGCGAGGAGGCCGTGAGGCCGACGAAGCCATCTCCTCAGGGAGATTGCTTCGGCCCCTTCGGGGCCTCGCAATGACAAGGAGATCGTACGCAAAATGCCGAAGATGAAAACACGGCGGGCGCTCCGGAAAAGGTTCCGGCTCACCGCCACGGGAAAAATAAAACGCTCACGCGGGAACCGCAGCCACCTGCTGACCAAACGGTCCGCGAACCGGATGCGCCGGCTCCGGCGCGGGGCCCTCGTCAGTAAATCGGACGAGCACCGGATCAAGAAACTGCTTTCGCGCTGAAATAAAACAAGAGTACCGGGTACAAAATACCCGGTACTCAATGGGAGGTTATTATGGCACGCGTCAAACATGCGGTATCCAGCCGCAAGAGAACCAAGCGGCTGCTTAAAGCAGCGAAGGGGGCCTGGGGGAAGCGCTCGAAGTTGGTCAAGCGCGCGAGGGAAACGGTCTTCCGGGGAATGGCCTACGCTACCCGGGACCGGAAGGTGCGCAAGCGGGATTTCCGGCGCCTCTGGGTCACCCGGATCCGGGCCGGCTGCGAAGCGGAAGGGATGATGTACAGCCGGTTCATCGCGGGGCTGAAAGCGGCCAACGTGACGCTCGACCGGAAGATCATGGCCGACATGGCCGCCACCGACACGACGGCCTTTAAAGAGCTGGTGGAGTTGGCGAAGAGCTCCAAGTAACTCCGGTGGAACCGGATTCGTTTCAAGAAGAAGCGCTCAAGGCGCTGGCGGGTGCCAAGGACCCGAAAGCGCTGGAGTTGCTGCGCGTCAAATACCTGGGCCGGAAGGGGGCGCTGACCGAGCGCTTCTCCGCGCTGAAGGACCCCGCTCTTTCCCCGTCGGAGAAATCCCGGCTGGGACAGCAGCTCAACGAGGTCAAGCGCCGCCTGGAAGAAGCCCTCGCGGAGCGGACGAATTCGCTTCAGGCGGCTCCCGCTCCGGACCGGCCTAAGCCGGATCTCACGCTGCCGGGCCATATGCCGCCCGCAGGAAGGCTCCATCCGATCACACAGACGATTGACCGGATCCTGGAGATCTTCCGGTCGCTTGGGTTCTCCGCCGTGCAGGGCCCGGAAGTGGAGACGGAATTCAACAACTTCGAGGCGCTCAACATCCCGGCCGAACATCCCTCGCGCGAGAACTTCGACACCTTCTATTTGAAGACGGCTGCCGGAAAAGAGCCTGCCCTTCTGCGCTCCCACACCTCGCCGGTCCAGATCCGGTTCATGCAGGCCCACCCGCCGCCCTTCCAGGTGGTGGTGCCGGGGCGGGTCTACCGCCCCGACGCGGTGGACGCGACGCATTGTTTCCAATTCCATCAGGTCGAGGGCCTGGCGGTGGCGCCGGGGCTCACGTTCGGGGACCTGAAAGGGGTGCTGGTCGCTTGGGCGCAAAGGATGTTCGGCTCCTCGGCCCGGCTGAGGTTCCGCCCGCATCACTTCCCGTTCACGGAGCCGAGCGCCGAAGGGGATTTGGCCTGCATCTTCTGTTCCAGTGAAGGTTGCCGCCTCTGCGGCCGCAAGGGCTGGCTGGAAATCCTCGGGTGCGGGATGGTCCACCCGAAGGTCTTCAAGGCGGTGGGTTACCCCGCCGGCACCGTGGGATTCGCGTTCGGCATGGGGGTGGAGCGGATCGCGATGCTGCTGCACGGCGTCGAGGATATCCGCCTTTTTTACGAGAACGACTTGAGATTCCTCCAGCAGTTTCCATAAACTGATGCGCTTCCTGCTTTCTTGGATGAAAGAGTTCATCGAGCTGTCGGTCCCTCCGGAGCGGCTGGCCCAGCGGCTGACGCTCGGCGGGCTGGAGGTCAACCGTCTCGAGCCGGCGGACGGAGACTGGCTGTTTGAGGCGGAGATCACCCCGAACCGCGCGGATTGCTTAAGCCATCTCGGGCTGGCGCGAGAGACCGCCGCGGTCCTTGGCCGGAACTTCCGGTTCCCCCGCTGGCTTTCGAGGGAGTTCCAGCCGCCGCAGGCGGCCAAGCTAGGGCTCCCGGTCCCCGTGATGATCGAGGAGACGGAAGATTGCCGCCGCTACATTGGGATCGTCATCGAGGGGGCGGAGGTTCGTCCCAGCCCGCCGGAAATGGCGAAACGGCTGGAGAAGATGGGCCTGCGCTCCGTCAACAACATCGTGGACACGACCAACCTTTGCCTGCTGGAGTTGGGCCAGCCGCTGCACGCGTTCGATCTGGACCGGCTTGAGGGGCCCCAGATCCGGGTGCGGCGGGCCCGGCCGGGCGAAAAGATCCTCCTGCTCGACGGGAATGAATACGCGCTGACGGCCGACCAGCTGGTGATTGCCGACGCCCGGAAACCGGTGGCACTAGCCGGCGTCATGGGAGGCGCCCCCACCCAGATCACCTCGAACACCCGCCGCGTGCTTCTGGAGTCGGCTTGGTTCAGGCCTTCCCTGATCCGCCGCGGAGGCCGGCTCGCCAAGCTCTCCACGGAGTCCTCTTACCGGTTCGAGAGGGGCGTGGACCCGGAGATGATCCTGCCGGCGGCCATACGGGCCGCCCGCTGGATCACCCGCCTTTCCGGCGGGGCGATCACCTCGGTCGCGGACACCGGCCCGGCGGCAGTGGCCCGTCCGACGATCCCGCTCAAGCCCAAAAAGGCGCAGGAGATTCTCGGCATGAAAATCTCAACCGGCCAGCAGCGCCGCTTCCTGGAGCATCTCGGCTGCCAGGTCCGGGCCACCGGCCGGAACTGGGCGGTGCAGCCCCCCTCCTGGCGGGAGGACCTCAAGATCCCGGAAGATTTGCACGAGGAGCTGGCCCGCCTGTTCGGCTACGACCGCTGCGTGCCGTCGCTTCCGCCTCTTCCCCGCCGCCCGGTTCGCCCCGACCCGCTGGAGGATCCGGCCGTGGAACGGGAGAAGCAGCTGCGCCGGCTGCTGGCCACCGCTGGCCTGCAGGAGATCATGAGCTATAGCCTGCTTCATCCTGAGGACCATGAAAAAGCGAAATCCACGGCCCGCGGCGTCGTCGAGTTGAAGAACCCCCTCAGTCTTGAGCAGGCGGTGCTGCGCAACACGCTGTTGGTAGGCGCCTTGCAGGCGGTGGCCCGAAACTTCAGCTGGAAAACGAGCGAGGAGTTTCGCCTCTTTGAGATCGGCAGCGTGTTTGGAACAACCGAGACAAGAATGCTGGGTCTTTTGATTGGAGGAGTCTCCGCCCCATCCTGGGGACAGCCGAAGCAGCCGCTCGGGATTTTTCATTTGAAAGGGATTTTTCAGCTTTTGCGGGAGCGATTGAACCTGCCCTTGGAGGAAACCCCCGCCCCAATCGGCGCTCCCTTCATCGGTCCGGGAATCGCGCTCGGCCTTTCCGGGAAACCCATCGGCCGGTTAGGTGTTGTGGACCCTTCCGTGGCGGCCGCCTATGAAATCCCGGAGCAGATTCCACTGGCCTACGCCGAGCTGGACTTGGAGCCGTTGCTGGCCGCCGGATCGTTCGTTCCTAAAACGGAACCGTTACCCAAGGTCCCGCCGGTCCAGAGAGACCTGGCCATCCTGATTTCCCAGGAGATCCCGTACGAGAAGGTCTCGGCTGCCATCCGAGAAGAAGGGCGTCCCCTTTTAAAGAGCGCGGAGCTGTTCGACCTTTACCAGGGGACGCAGGTTCCTCAAGGCAAGAAGAGCTTGGCAATCCGCCTGAAGTTCCTGGATGGCGACCGAACCTTGACCGAGACAGAAATTCAATCGGCCCACCAGAAAATCCTGGACCGTCTCCAGAAAGAGTTCTCCGGGATCCTGCGCTACTAGGCTAGCTTCCCGACGGACGGGGAGGTTTTGATCGCCCACCCCACCGCCGCTACCCCCAGCAGCACCGCCATCCCAAGCGCTTGGACGCTCATCGCCCCGTAGTGCGAGGGGGCCAGCATCCCGAACAGCATCGGCCCGGACAGGAAGGTGTTCACACGGGAGGTCAGCAGGGCTTTCTTGCGCTGGCCGGCCACCTGGTCTGCCGGGACCTTGCCCGTGAGCAGCCGCCGCTGCGTCGGCCAGAGGATCATCCAGACGTTGAACCACATGATGAAACCGAGCAGCATCCCGAACAAGATCCACATCGCCCGCGGCGTCATCTTGCCCGCGTCGAAGAGGTACGAGGTCGGCCCGAACCCGGCGCCCGGCGTGTAGAAATAGACCATCACGAACAGCGCCAATCCCGCGAAGAAGGTGATCATCGCCCCCCACCGGAACCACCAAAGGGCCCGCGGCATCAACTGGGGATTGACCGCTTTTTTGGCGGCGTCGTCGAGGGCTCCTTGCAGAGGGACGTTCACGAAGTTGAAGAAATAGAGATGCCCGATCCAGGTAATCCCCGCGAGCACATGAAGCCAGCGAACCACCAGGTGCACGTTGCTGTAAAGATCCGGCATGCGGCGCCCTCCTTTTCCAGTTTTATTCAGTATACTTTCCCTTGGTATGGAAGAAAAGAGGCCCTTGAAGGGTTATATATCTAGGGAAGAGTTCCCGCGGCCGGTGGAGATGCAGCAGCCGGACGAGGAGCTGGTCCGGCTGGCGCAGCGGGGGGATGTCGGGGCCGTTTCAACCCTGTACGTCCGCTACCAGCGCAAGCTGCTGAACTACCTGTACCGGCTGACCGGGGACCGGGCGCTGGCGGAGGACCTGACGCAGGAGACCTTCCTGCGGGTGGTGAGGCACCTGCCGTCGTACCGGCCGACCGGCAGCGTGGGGGGGTGGATCTTCCGGATCGGGAAGAACCTCGCGCTAAATAGTTTCCGCGACCGGAAGGCGCTTAAGGAAGTTTCGCTCGAAGAGCCGGCAACCGATTCAGAAGAAGGGGGGAGCAGGGAAGAGATGATACCGCACAAAGGGCCGGGGCCGGACAGGGAAGCCGGCAGCCGGGAGACGGAGCAACAGATCCAGCAGGCGCTGCTGAAGCTGCCCCCGGCATTCCGGGAGACGCTGATCCTCTGCGACATCCAGGGCCATGCCTACAAGGAAGCGGCGGAAGCGCTGGAATGCTCGATCAACACCGTCGCTTCCCGCCTGGCGCGCGCCCGATCGAAAATGGCGGAGCTGCTGGGCTACCTGAAGAAGGATATCCTGTGAAACTCTTCGCCTGGCATCCCTCGCCGGAGATCCTCTCCCGCATGCTCGATGGGATGCTGGATTCCCAAGCCCAGACCCAAGCGTTGAAACACCTGCAGGGCTGCGCCGGCTGCGGGCGCCTCTTCGAAGGGCAGGCCAAGGTCAAGGCGGCCCTGAAGGCGCTGCCGGTTCTCGAAGAAAACCCGATCCTCCAATTGCAGCCGCCGCTCTTCATCCCGGTGATCCGCCCGGTCTTCCCGGTATGGGGTTTCGCGGCCGGGCTGGCGGCCGGATTTCTGGTGTTGGCCGCTTTGGTTTGGGTGCGGCCGCCGCACTCCCCGATGCGGGTGATCTCTGCCCCGGCGCACGGGTCTGCTGAGCTGCTTCCGGGCGAGGAGATGAATTCGCTCCCCGGCGATGTGGATCTGGAGA
>CAYJTM010000050.1:0-7296 GCA_964373055.1 uncultured Planctomycetia bacterium | reverse complement strand
GGATCCTGCCGGGAGACAAGGTGACCGTGGAGATGTCGCCGTACGATCTGGCCCGTGGAAGGATCACCTTCCGGAACAAGGCTTAACTAGGAGTAGGAGAAAAACGAGACGTGAAAGTCAAAGCATCCATTCGAAGGATCTGTGAGCGGTGCCGGGTGGTGAAGCGCAACCGCATCATCCGCGTGATCTGCACGAACCCGCGCCACAAGCAGAGGCAGGGGTAGGATGCCGCGCATCGCGGGGGTAGACCTTCCTCGGGAGAAGCGGATCGACGTGGCGCTGACTTACCTGTACGGGGTGGGAAAGACCCTTTCGCTCCAGATCTTGTCCAAAACGGGGATCGACCCCGCGATCCGGGCCAAGAACCTGACCGATGACCAAGTGACGAAGATCCACGGCGCGCTGACGCAGACCTACAAGGTGGAAGGGGACCTGCGGCGTGAGATCTCGCAGAACATCCGGCGGCTCATCGAGATCGGGTCCTACCGGGGCACCCGGCACCGGCGCGGGCTTCCGGTCCGCGGACAGCGGACCCACACGAACGCCCGCACCCGCAAGGGTCGCCGCGCGGCGGTGGGAGTCCGAAAGAAACCGGCGGCCGCGCCCGCCGCCGTCAAAAAGGCATAGAGGAGAGAAAGATGGCTGACGCACCGGTACCGGCACCCAAGCCGCGCAAGAAGCTGAAGGTCCAGGTCACGAGCGGGGTCGCCCACATCCACGCGACGTTCAACAACACGATCGTGACCATCACCGACCGCCAAGGCAACACGCTCTGCTGGTCTTCCACCGGCATCGTTAAGTTCACCGGCTCCAAGAAGGCCACCCCGTTCGCCGCCCAGGTGGCGGCCGAGGACGCGGCCAAGAAAGCGCTGAGCTTAGGTGTGAAGGAAGTCGAGGTCTTCGTCAAGGGCCCGGGATCCGGCCGTGAGTCGGCGATCCGGGCGCTGGCCGCGGCGGGTCTGACCATCACCTCCATCCGGGATGTGACTCCGATCCCGCACAACGGCTGCCGCCCTCCAAAGCGGAGGAGAGTATAAATGGCGCGCTACACCGGCCCCGTCTGCCGCATCTGCCGCCGCCACGGACAGAAGCTGTTCCTCAAGGGGACCAAGTGCCTCACCGAGAAGTGCCCGGTCCAGCGCCGGAACTTCCCGCCGGGGCAGCACGGCCAGGGGCGGACGAAGATGTCCGACTACGGGCTGCAGCTGCGGGAAAAGCAGAAGGTGAAGCGGATGTACGGGCTGCTGGAGAAGCAGTTCCGAAATACCTTTTCCGAGGCTTCCCGGTCCAAGGGGGTGACCGGCGTGAAGCTGCTCGAGCTGCTGGAGCGCCGTATCGACAATGTGGTGTTCCGGCTCGGGTTCGCCACCTCCCGGGCCCAAGCCCGGCAGCTGGTGCGGCACAAGCATGTCAAGGTGGCCGACCGGCGCGTGACCATCCCCTCGTTCCTGGTGAAGCCGGGAATGGCGGTGCGCCTCGTTGGATCGGAGAAATTTCTTGCCGCGCTGAAGGAGACACGGGAGCTGACCAAGGATCGGCCGCTGCCGGGGTGGCTGGACCGGCATCCAGAGGAGCCGCTGGGGACTGTCACCGGCACGCCGAAGCGGGACGACGTCCAGTTCCCGATCCAAGAGTCTTTGATCGTCGAGTTGTACAGCAAGTGACGTGAGGTCCAAACTTACGGAGCGGAGCGACGTAAGTTTGATGACCGAACGTCATCCCGAGTCCGCCGAAGGCGGACGAGGGATCTCAGGGGATTGTTTCGGCCCTTCGGGCCTCGCAATGACAGACTAGGAGGATTTTTATGGGAATCGCCTGGAAAGATTTTGAGATGCCGTCGCGCATCGAGGTGGACGAAGCGACTTACACGCCTACCTATGGCCGGTTCATCGCTGAGCCGTTGGAGCGTGGGTATGGGACGACCGTTGGAAATTCGCTGCGGCGGGTGCTGCTTTCCTCTCTGGAGGGGGCGGCGATCACCTCGGTGAAGGTGGACGGCGTGCTGCACGAGTTCTCGGCCGCTTCCGGCGTGGTGGAGGATGTCTCCGAGATCGTGATGAACATCAAGCAGCTGGTGCTGAAGTCCCACACCCGTTCGCCCAAGACGCTGACGATTTCCCAAGAGAAGAAGGGGGAGGTCACGGCTGCTCAAATCTCGACCGATGAGACCGTGGAGATCTTGAACGCCGACCTGCACATCGCCACACTGACCAAGGCGGTGAAGTTCCGCATGGAGCTGGAGATGGGCATCGGCCGCGGCTACGTGCCGGCCGAGCGCAACCGGAAGGAATCGCAGCCAATCGGCGTGATCGCCGTGGATTCCATTTTCTCGCCGGTCCGGAAAGTCAACTTCACGGTGGAGAACACCCGTGTCGGCCAGATGACCGATTACGACCGGCTGATCTTGGAGATCTGGACCAACGGGGCCATGAACCCGAAGGAAGCGCTGCTGACCGCCGCGCACATCCTGCAGAAGCACCTGGAGATCTTCACGGCGTTCGGCGAGCTGCCGGCCGAGGAGGGCTCGGAGGAGGAGCAGGCCCTCCCGCCGGAGGCGCTCGACAAGCTGCGGATGCCGGTCACCGAGCTGGAGCTGTCGGTCCGCTCCGCGAACTGCCTCCGCGAGGCGAAGATCAAGACGATCGCCGACATGGTGCAGAAATCGGAGGGGGAGATGCTGAAGTACCGGAATTTCGGAAAGAAGTCGCTCGCCGAGATCAACGAAACCTTGAAGGGGATGGGCCTCTCCTTTGGCATGAAGCTCGACCGGCGCACGCTCGAGCAGGTGTCGGTCTAAAGGGCCCGCGATGCCACACGCCGTTCACACACGCGATCTCGGACGCAACCGCAGCTGGCGCAAGGCGACGGCGCGCAGCCTCGCCCAGGCGCTGCTCAAACGGGAGCGGATCAAGACCACCTGGGCCAAGGCCAAAGAGGCCCAGCGGATCACCGAGCGGCTGATCACACTTGGGAAAGAGGGAAGCCTTCCGGCGCGGCGAAGGGCCCAGAGCATCTTGAACGATGTGGACGGGGTGCGCAAGCTCTTCGCGGAGATCGCGCCCCGCTTCAAAACCCGAGCCGGCGGATACACCCGGATCCTCCATTACGGCACCCGGGCCGGCGATGGGGCTGCGATGGCCTGGATCGAGCTCGTGGAGCTCGGGACCCAGCTCAAAGAGAAGCCCAAGACCGCCAAGGAAGAGAAACAGGCCGTGAAAGAACGGCTGCGGAAAGAGGAAGCCGCACCACGCGCCTCCGCGCAGAAGCCGGTTGTTAGGGAAAGGCCGGCTCCGGTCAAGGAGAGGCCCGCTCCCGAAGTCTCGGAGAAGCCGTCCTCGGCCCCCGAGAAGAAGCCGGCCAAGCCGGAGCAAAAGAAGCCCGGTTTCGTGGATGGGCTTCGCAAATTCTTCAAGCCCCGGTCCCGGGATAATCATTAAGGTTTCCGAATGCTGAGCGAGCGGATTCGGGCGGTCCATCCGTCTCCGACGCTGCGCTTCACGGCGCTCGCCCGAGCGCTTCAATCCCAGGGAAAGAAGGTCGTCAACCTAGCCGCCGGCGAACCGGATTTCGACACGCCGGATCCGGTCAAGGCGGCAGCGGTCCGGGCCATCCAGGAAGGCTTCACCAAGTACACCCCCACCACCGGCATCCCCGAGCTCAAAGCGGCCATCGTCTCCGCGCTTGCGCGGGACCGGGGCCTCACTTACCGCCCGGAGCAGGTGATGGTGACTTGCGGCGCCAAGCAGGCCCTGTTCAATCTCTTCCAGGTGCTGGTCCAGCCGGGCGATGAGGTGCTGGTTCCCTCCCCCTATTGGGTCAGCTACCCGGAAATGGTCCGGCTGGCGGGCGCCACCCCGGTGGAGGTCCGGACGGAGCCTTCCGCGAAGTTCCGGCTGAGCGCCGAAGCGGTCGCCAAGGCCTGCACCCCAAAGACCCGCTGCCTGGTCCTGAACAGCCCCTCCAACCCGACCGGGGCCGTGCTGGGCGAGCAGGCTCTCAAGGAAATAGCGCGGGTGGCCCAGGACAAGGGGTTCTGGGTCATCAGCGATGAGATCTACTCGCAGCTGGTGTATCCTTCGGCAGGCTCAGGACAGGTTACGGCTCCTTCTATCGCGGCGGTTTCACCCGAGGTGTATCCAAAAACTTTGGTAGTGGACGGCGTCTCTAAGGCCTACGCGATGACTGGTTGGCGGATCGGGTACCTGGCCGGCCCCGCGGAGGTGGTGGAGGCGGCGGGCCGCCTGCAGGACCATTCCACTTCCAACCCTGCTTCAATCAGCCAGAAGGCGGCGCTCGCCGCGCTGACCGGCGACCCCGCTTCGGTCAAGTCCATGGCCCAGGAATTCAGACGCCGCCGGGACCTGCTGGTGAAGCGGTTGTCCGCGATCCCCGGCATCTCGTTCGTGGAGCCGGAGGGGGCCTTTTACTGCTTCGTGGACATCTCGAAGACAGGCCTCAAGTCGGTCGTCTTCGCCGAGCGACTGCTGCAAGAAGCGCTGGTGGCGTCAATCCCCGGCGACGGGTTCGGGTGGGACGAGTACGTCCGCCTGAGCTTTGCCGTGGGCAGCGCGGCGCTGGAGGAAGGGATGGACCGCTTTGAAGGATTTATCCGGAGCTTAACGAAGTGAAGCATTCTGTGACGCTGATCCCAGGGGATGGCATCGGCCCCGAAGTGGCGGGAGCCGCCCGGGCCTGCATTGACGCGACCGGGGTGTCCATCGAGTGGACGCTGCATGACGCCGGCGAGGGGGCGATCCCGAAGTACGGTTCTCCGCTGCCGGACTCGTTGCTGGATTCGATCCGAAAGAACAAGGTGGCCCTCAAGGGGCCGATCACCACCCCGATCGGCAAGGGGATGCGCTCGGTGAACGTGGCGCTGCGCCACGCGCTGGACCTCTATGCCTGCGTGCGTCCCGCGAAACTTTATCCCGGTGTCCCCTCCCCGTACAAGAAGGTGGATCTGGTGATCGTCCGGGAGAACTCCGAGGACCTGTACGCCGGCATTGAGTACGACGACGGCACGCCGGAGGTGAAGGAGCTGATCGCCTGGGTGAAGGCGCACGGCGGCAAGACGATCCGCCCGGACGCCGCGATCTCCTTGAAGCCGATCTCCGCCACCGCTTCCGAGCGGGTGTTCCGCTACGCGTTCGAGTACGCGGTGAAAAACGGCCGAAAGAAGGTCACCGCGGTCCAGAAGGCCAACATCATGAAATTCACCGACGGCCTGTTCCTCGAGGTGGGCCGGCGCGTGGCGGCGGAATACAAGGGGCACGTGGAGTTCGAGGACCGGCTGGTGGACAGCCAATGCATGCAGCTGGTGCAGAAGCCGGAAATGTCCGACGTGCTGGTGCTGCCGAACCTGTACGGGGACATCCTCTCCGATCTCTGCGCGGGCCTGGTCGGCGGGCTGGGGCTGGCCCCCGGCGCCAATATCGGCGATGAGGTGGCGGTCTTCGAGCCGGTCCACGGGTCGGCCCCGAAGTACGCCGGCCAGAACAAAGTGAACCCGGTCGCGACGATCCTCTCCGGCGTGCTGATGCTTGCATATCTGGGGGAGGCGAAGGCCGCCGACCGGCTGGAGAAGGCAATCGCCGCGGTGCTTAAGGAAGGGCGCTCGGTGACGTACGACCTGAAGCCCCGGAACGATCCGAGCAGCGTGGGGACGAGCCAGATGACGCAGGCGATCATTAACAAATTGCGATGAGTAGATGGAAATTCCGGTCACCCTGAGCTTGTCGAAGGGTGACGTTCGTGGTTCGACAGGCTCACCACGAGCGGGGTCCTCTTTTCCGGTTTGGTTGCGCAGGCCGCTGTCGGTTCATGGCCAATGGGACCGGGCGAAGCAGTTGGTGAAAGAGCTGGAGCTCCACACGGTTTGCGAGGAGGCCCGCTGCCCGAACCTCGGCGAGTGCTGGAGCCACGGCAACGTGAGCTTCATGATTTTAGGGGACCGCTGCACCCGCCGCTGCGATTTCTGCGCGGTGGAGACGGCCCGGCCCGGCGCGGTGGACGCGCAGGAGCCGGAGCGGCTGGCGGAGGCGGTGCTGCGGCTGGGGCTGCAATACGCGGTGGTCACCTCCGTCGCCCGGGATGACTTGGCCGACGAGGGAGCGGCCCATTTCGCCGCCTGCATCCGGGCGATCCGGGCCCGGGTACCGGGTGTCCAGATTGAGGTGCTGACGCCAGATTTCCATGCCCGGCCGGAGCTGATCCGGACGGTAGCGGAGGCGGAGCCGGAAGTCTTCAACCACAACCTGGAAACGGTGGAGCGGCTACAGGGCCAAGTGCGGCCGCAAGCCGCTTATGGGCGCTCGCTGCGGGTGCTGCGGCTGGCCCGCGAGACGGGCAGGCCGGGGATGAAGACCAAGAGCGGGCTGATGGTGGGCCTCGGCGAGCGGCCTGAAGAGGTGCGCCAGACGATGGCGGATCTCCGGGAGACCGGGTGCAGCATCCTAACGATCGGCCAGTACCTGCGGCCGACGCTGACTCACCGGGAAGTGGCGGAGTTCGTGCCGCCGGAATGGTTCGCCGAGTACCGGCGGTGGGGGGAGGAGATGGGCTTTGGCTTCGTGGGCAGCGCCCCCTATGTCCGCTCGTCGTACAACGCGTTTGAGGCCTTGCGGAAAAAAGGAGAATAAAAGGTGCAAGAAGCGAACCGGTTGAAGCGCCTTCCTCAATATCTCTTCACCATCATGGATAACCTCAAGCAGGAGGCGGCGGCGAAGGGGCAGGACGTGATTGATTTGGGGATGGGAAATCCGGATCTGCCCAGCCCGCCCCATGTGGTGGAGGCGCTGGTCAAGGCGGCCGTTAAGCCGGAGAACCACCGGTACCCTAAGCCGACCGACGCCGTCTCGAAGCGGTTCCGCCGCGCGGTCGCGCAGTGGTACGACCAGCGGTTCGGCGTGAAGCTGGACCCCGACACCGAGGTGCTTCCTTTGATCGGGTCGAAAGAGGGAATTTCCCACCTCGCGCTGGCCTTCCTGAACAACGACGACATCGGCATGGTGACCAGCCCCACCTACCCGGTGCACGCCAACGGCATCATCATGGCCGGAGGTATCCTGTATAACATCCCGATCGGGCCTGAGAACAATTTCCGTCCGGACTTCAAGGTGTTGCCCAAAGAGGTGGTTCGGATGGCCAAGCTGCTGATTGTCAGCTACCCGCACAACCCGACCGCCGCCTGCGTGGATTTGGAGTTCTACAACGAGCTAGTGGCTTGGGGCAAGGGGAAGGAAACCATCCTCTGCTCGGACCTGGCCTATTCCGACATCGTCTACGACGGCTACAAGG
>CAYJTM010000049.1:0-7352 GCA_964373055.1 uncultured Planctomycetia bacterium | reverse complement strand
CCGTTCCCGCCGAGGTGCTGGATCTTCTGCCGAAGCTGCAAGGGCTGCTCGCTCCGGCGCTTCTCAAACAAGTTCGCGCCCGGCTTCAGCTCACCCTGAAGCAACTGGGTAAGCATCTGGCGGAGTTGGGCTACAACGGTGGCGTTGCGGTCACTCAGGCGGCCATCGCCTATTGGGAATCCGGCAGGTACGCTGTTCCCGCCGAGGTGCTGGATCTTCTGCCGAAGCTGACCGCCGCCGGCGCGGAGGAGAGGAAAGTCAGTGAAAAGTTAAGAGTTAAGAATGAAGAGTTGCCCGGTCCACTTTTAACTTTTAACCCTTCACTCTTAACTGCTTCTAATCCCGCCGCCGGCGCGGAGGAGAGAAAATCAGGGCTTAGTGGGCGTGCCGTTCCCGCTTTTGAGCCCGGTCTTGCCGGAACGCGATCCCGACGAGGATCAATACCAGGGCAATTCCGGTTCCGAACAGGATCACCAACTGAAGGTCTGCTGTCGTCATTTTCAAGCTCCTTATCGGCTAAGGGCCAGGGACCCGGCGACGCAAAGAGCGAAGAAGAACCAACCGATGATAAAAGCAAACGGGTTGAAACCCTTCTCGCTGAAAAAGGTGCCGGCAATCAGCGTAGCCCAAGTGATAGCGGCCATATTCGCCAAGATCGAAGCCCCGCGGTCCCGCTGCTTATCCGTCAGTCTAACCACGCACTCAACCTTACCACATTTCCCTCCCTGGCTCCATCCGCCGCCGGCGCGGAGGAGCGGCTCACGGAGTCCGAGAGGCAAGAGCTGGGCCGGATGGCGGATCGGGCTTTGGAGACGTTGCATCGGCAGACCCTGGTCGCTTCCATGGATCAGGTGGCGGACCCGGAGAATGTCCGGAAGGCCGTGAAATCGGCGTGGACGGCGGCAATCCTTAAGGAAACCGATCGCCCTGTTTATGAGGAGGCGATCGTTCGCTACCTGCTTAACCAAGGGATCGAACGCCTGACTGACGGGGTTGCCCAAAGTAAAACGGTGAACTCCGGGTTCAGCAACTTCGCTAACGCCTGGGTGCGGAAAGCCAGGGAATTTTTGGCTGCCGATGTGTGGAGCGTGTCGGAAGTCCCGGCCCCGGCATTCCCATTGCCTGAGGGGGTGCGGAAGGATCTATGGGACGCGCTAAGCGAGGCGGATAAGCTGTGGGTGGGAGGGTTGCATGACCGCGCCCTGGACGAGGTGGAAGCGCTTCGTGACAAGTTCGACCCCCTCAGCCCCCAGGAAGAATATTGGGTGGCTTATCAGGAGGCCCGGATCGGGATCAACCGGGCCGTCATGTTGGAAGACCTCGCGCTGCTCAACCCGGCGATCGGACAGCTCGAGGAGCTGTCTCCTTCCGCGCGGCCGCTGGAGCGGTTGGTCTTCCACGAGGAGATGGCGTACGCCCTGGGCCAGAAGGGCCGGCTGGAGCGCGATTACGCCCGGCTCGAGCAGGCGTATCAACACTCGAGAGATGCTCTGAAGCTGCTGGCGGACGGCGTCCCCAGCGTCTCCCAGGTGTTGGAAAACAGTCTTCGCTCGCAGATCCAGCAAAACGCCTTCGCGATCCTCGACCTGATGCAGCAGCTGCGGCCCAATCCGGGCTCGGAACCGCCCGCCGCCGGCGCGGAACAGGACTTCTCCACCTACATGGACAAGCAATTGTACGCCGTGCATGCAACGCGCTATGAACCGAAAGGGAATTTGATCCGGACGATTTTTCACGCCCTCAACGGCCTTGCTTTCCGAAACACCCTCCACCTATCGCTCAATCACGTGGTCGAATCCCATTTGTACGGCAATTGGGATGATGCCGGCTATGTCATCGTTGTTCCTCTCCAGGATTTGGTCTCCGCTAATCCTGGCCAGGTGCTCGGGGGGACCACGATTGACTTTTTCTTTTGGGGGGACCTGCGGCTCCCCGAAAGCGCCAAGGTCTTCCGGTCGAGGAAGGAAGCGCAGGATTTCTTAAGCAGCAAAAAGCAATTGGTAGAAACAGCGCAATGGGGATGGAAGCAAGAAGGAGACTGGTCTGGGTGGACGGCGCGAAGGGGGATTTTCAACGGCCTCCATTCTAATCATTGGGCTTTTTATTTGGAGCGGTCCAACCTGAGGCAGGATTATTTTTGGGCCTTGCTCGACGTGGCTGCCCGATTGACGGAGGGGAAGGGCCAACCCGATCGGATCGGACCGGAGCTCCAGGCCCGGATTTTGGGAAGGCGACCCAAGGGCTTCCTCCTGGGGACATCTTTAGACGGCCCTTTCATGGACTTGTTCGCGTCCTTCTATCGCTCCAGGGACGCAGAGGTCAAGTTTTCTGAATTCGGGGATGTCTTTGCCAAGGATTTCATCTGGAAACAAGGCGTTCCCGCCTATCAAGCGCAGTTGTTGCGGAACATGATGGCGGAGTGGAAGGGCTTAACCGAGGCAGAGACAGCGCTCTCCGTTCTGGAGGCGTTGCCCCTTTCTGTTGGGAAGGCCGACATCGAACGTGTGCGGGATGCTCTCAAAAGAGGGGAGCCCTTGCCCGAGGGATCCTGGCAGCCCATCTTCCGGCGCCGGGGCGTCGCGCCGGACAACCGGGAGCGATTGTTGTTGATCGCGGGGCTCATGCAGGACCGGTTTGACGCCGTTCGGGAAGAGATCGCCCGGCAAAGCCGCATCGCGATCCAGCGTCTTTCTTTGGAGATTTCTCTCGATACCCTGCGGGATGTCCGGCGGGACTGGGTAGACGCGGACCTCCCCCCTGAAGCGGCGCTCCTCTCGGATGGGCAGCGCAGCGTGCTTGCCATCCTTCAGAATGTCGCAAAGGATCACGGCATTCAAGCGAATCGCAGCCGGTTGTCGGTCCTTCTGGATGAGATGGAGAGGCAATTCCCGGCCGTCCGAGAGGAAATGGAGCTCAAGGCGAAAACCATTCAGGAGGCCATGGGACTTCATTCCATCCGCCTGGATCATTTGGATTCCTTCCGGAAGTGGGTAGCGACGCAAGCGAGCGAAGATCCTCACCGGGACAACAGGGGAGAGTGGATTGTCAGAAATCTTCCGGAGCGGATCGACCGAAAGGATCTGGTCCTATTCAAAGCCAGGTTATTGGAAATGGCCGGCCAAGCTCGTGATGATTGGGCGAATTCTCTCGGCTATCGAGACCGAGAGATTTACGACACGATCCAGGGGCGGTCTATTCGTTGGAGGCCCGGCCCGGAAGTGACCCTCGAAGACGTCGAGGGAATTTTGCGGGAGTGGGATGGGATCAAGGACCGCATGGCCGCGGAAGGCTGGTTAAAGAACGAGTTCAAAAAGCATCAGATCGACCTCGGGGATCCCCTGGCGGCCAAAAATTACATCGAGATGATCCGGCAACTTTTTGCCGGTGCGGAGCAGATTGTAAAAAATGGAACCACCGCAAACGACAGGAAGAAGGGGGACGTCATTCCTTTGAAGGACCGGGAGCAGATCCGGAAGGCCATTGACCGTCTCCAGATTGGAGATCAGAAGCTGGCCGGACTGGCCGGGTTGAGCCCTCGTCAACTCCGCTCCTTTTTGGAAGGGAAAAGGGACCTCCAGTTGGGCGCCCTTTCGCGGCTGCTGAAGGTCCTGGCTCCGGGAAGCCGTCTCGCTACGCGCCAGGATATCCGCGACGCCATGGGGCGGCGGAAAATCAGCATAAGCAAATTGGTGGAGCTTTCGGAAACCGACAGTGGGCAGCTCTCCCGTTTCCTGGATGAAAACAGAGACAAAAAAAGAAACGTCTACGCCGCGACCTATTACAGGATTTTGGGGGCCCTAGGGGTTCCCCTTCTACAAGGAGTTGTCGCCGCGAATGAGAGGGGAACTCCGGAAGGAGGGCGGGCGGTGCTGAACAATGTCCATCCGGTCCTGGAGCAATGGGTTGAAAAGCAGGCGAGGGTGATTGAGACGCTTGCCTTGGGCCGGTCCAGAACGTTTAACTTGCAGCCCTACTATGGAAGGGTCCCTCTCCGACTGCTGGCGCGGGAAGCCGGCTATCCGAAGGGATTAGTCTTTGTGGTGCCGCCGGTCAAGCTGGCTTCCGATGCGATGCCGAAAACGGTCCTGAAGTTCTTCGTCGAAGACAAAGAGGGGTGGAGAAAGCGTGCCGAAGACAACCTTCGCAAGGCGGTGGATGCCCAGCTGATCGAGTTTGTTTATGATCCTGCCTTAGCGGATGTGGTGGTCGCCGAGAAGGACGCGATCCCGCTCAGGCCCGGGCAAATCTTCATCGGAGTCAACCAGGCAACCATTGCCCGGTTGACGCTCGGTCTTCTTGAGGAGTTGCAGATCAAGGGCCTGCTTGAGCCGGGATCCGGCTCCGTGGTGATGCTGCTCAGCTCTCCCAAAGATTCTGTTTTGATCTTCGCGTAACCCTCTCTCTAATCCCCAAAATATTTGATGCTTGACAGATCATGTAGACAATCGTATCCTATCGGCCGTGAAGGTTGGCGTGGATCACCCCCTTGAATAGGACGTACAATTTATGTATAATTAGTACGTACAGAGACTCCATCAAATGAGCGCTGCCAAACTGACGCTAAAATTAGACCAAGCCGTGATCGAACGCGCCAAGGAATACGCGAAAGAGCGTCGCCTGTCTCTTTCTGGGATGGTGGAAAACCATTTTCGGGCGTTGGTGGGCGGCCGCCACGCCTCGGGGGAGGCGACCCCGATGGTGCGGGAGCTTTCCGGGGTAGCTCCAGCCAAGGCCGGCCGGCATTGGAAGAAGCGGTACGCCGACTATCTGGCCGATAAATACGGCCCGTGAACAGGCCGTTTATCGACACCGACATCGTTCTGGACCTTTTACTGGCCCGTGCGCCCCATTTTAATCCCGCTGCTCGCTTGTTTTCTCTGATCGAATCGGGAAAGGTGCGGGGCCATGTTTCCGCGCTGACCTTCGCGAACCTTCACTATGTTCTTCGGCGCGCTCTCTCCGGGCCGGAAACCGTCCGGCATCTGCGCAAGCTTCGCCTGCTGCTCCATGTCGCGCCGCTCACCGACCGGGTGGTGGATCAGGCACTGGCCTCCGAGTTTAAGGATTTTGAGGATGCCCTCCAGAATTACACGGTCTCGGAGAACGGATTGAATTGCCTCATCACACGCAACAAGCGGGATTACAAGAATGCCGCTGTCCCTGTGTACACGGCGGAAGAATACCTGAACGCCCCGCCTTCATAACAAAATATTTTGCTGTATTGACAAATACCCTCTTTCGGCTACAATAGAAACCTGTTGACAAGCTATGTAGACAGATGTACACTTCCACCCAGCTTGACCGCATAAAAAGGAGAGAGATATAATGAACGCAACTGCCGAGGAGACCATGCTGAGAACCAAGCCGAAATCCGCGATTGAAACCAAAGTGAAGCAACCCGTTGAGAAGGCCGAAAAACAGGTCGAGGCCCAGAAGGACAAGATGAAGTCCCTGGAGTTGGCCCTTGCCCAGATCGAGCGGCAGTTCGGGGAGGGCTCCATCATGAAGCTCGGCCAGCAGGTCAAGGTGGACGTCCAAGCGTTGTCGACCGGGGCCCTTTCGCTGGACGCGGCGTTAGGGATCGGCGGGCTGCCCCGGGGACGGGTCACCGAGATCTTCGGGCCAGAGGCCTCCGGCAAGACTACGCTGACCCTGTCGGTGGTGGCCGAGGCGCAGAAGCGGGGAGGCGTGGCCGCCTTCATTGACGCGGAGCACGCGTTTGACCCGACCTACGCCAAGAAGCTCGGCGTCAACTTGGACGATCTCCTCATCAGCCAGCCGGACACCGGCGAGCAGGCGCTGGAGATCGTCGAAATGCTGATCCGCTCCAACGCGGTGGACGTGGTGGTGGTGGACTCGGTGGCGGCCCTCGTCCCGAAAGCGGAGATCGAGGGGGAGATGGGGGACAGCTTTGTGGGCTTGCAGGCGCGGCTCATGTCGCAGGCCATGCGCAAGCTGACCGGCGCCATCTCCAAGTCCAAGACGGCCCTGATCTTCATTAACCAACTGAGGGAGAAGATCGGCGTCATGTACGGCAACCCGGAGACCACACCCGGCGGCCGGGCGCTCAAGTTCTATTGCTCGATCCGGCTGGACATCCGCCGCATCGAGCATATCAAGCAGGGGGACCGGGTGGTCGGCAGCCGGGTGCGGGTGCGCGTGGTTAAAAATAAGGTAGCCCCGCCGTTCCGCCAGGCCGAGTTCGACCTGCTGCACGAGGAGGGGATCTCGAAGATCGGGGACATGATCGAGATCGGCACGCAGACCGGCGTGCTGCAGAAAACCGGCACCTGGCTGACCTACGGCGAGGTGAAGCTCGGGCAGGGCAAGGACAATGCCCGGCATTACCTAAAAGAGAACCCGAACCTGCTGAAGGAATTGGAGTCCAAGCTGCGGGAGGCGGTCGCCTCGGCAAATCCGTTGGCGGCTCCCGAACGCGTTTCCGCGTAAAGCGCTCAGGCCAAGGTTTCGTTCCGCAAGCAGCGTGTCGTGTCCGCCAAAGATCTATGGCGGACGACACGCTGTTTTGCTCCATGCTTCGATCCTTCGACTTTGCTCAGGATCAGCACGAATGGTGGGGGTGATTAGAATGAAACCGAATCGTTGGTTGCTGGCGTTGGCGCTTTTTATGGCGGCCGCCGCTCCGTCGAGGGCGGAGCAGCCCGACGCCGCCGAGCAGCTGCAGCAGCGGTTCATCGAGGTGGCGAAGAAGGTGGGCCCGGCCATCGTCTCGATCTCAACCGAGACGACCGAGCGGCTGGCCCCGCGCCGCTCCCCGTTCGGCGGCGGTCCACCCTTTTCCGAGTTTGAAGACGATTTGTTCGAGCGATTTTTTCGGGATTTTTATGGCGATCTTCCTCAGCGGGAGTTCAAACAGCGGGGGTTGGGGACCGGCGTGATCATCGACGCCGAGGGGTACATCCTCACCAACGAGCACGTGGTGCACGGCGCCGATCGGCTCACCGTGACTCTGCCCGACGGCCGGGAATTCAAGGGAGAGATCAAGGGGACCGACCCCCGCTCGGACCTGGCGGTAATCAAGATCGACGCCAAGAACCTGCCGGCAGCGGAACTGGGGGACTCCGACCAGACCCAGGCGGGCCAGTGGGCGATCGCGGTCGGCAACCCATTCGGCTGGGCCGTGGGGGGGACCGAGGCGACCATCACCGTGGGGGTGGTTTCGGCGCTGCACCGGTCGCTGCGGCTGGGCGGGGAGACGCGGGACTACTCGGACCTCATCCAGACCGACGCGGCGATCAACCCGGGCAACAGCGGCGGCCCGCTGGTGAACCTGGCCGGCCAGGTGATCGGCATCAACGTGGCGATCTTCTCCACGACCGGCGGCTACCAGG
>CAYJTM010000048.1:0-7547 GCA_964373055.1 uncultured Planctomycetia bacterium | reverse complement strand
CGGCAGATCCGTCCAAGAGATCCTCACCAACCTGCGCACCGAGCTCCAGCGCCGCGACCAGTTCACCCGCTCCGGCGAGCTGAAACAGGCCGAGCGGCTGCTGGGAGAGATCCTCCAGCCCAAGCCGACCGTTGATGGCGCAGACATTCGGCGCATGCAGCAGCTCCTCACGGAGAATGGGCTTCCCCAGAAGGTGCAGGAGCTCAGGCGGGCCAACGAGAGGGACGATGTGGGCGCCCGGGATGGGCTTGCGCACGAGATCCAGCAGGGAGCTAACCGGGTCCTGGACCAGCTCCGCCAGGAAGGGCTCCTCGGCCGGCCGGACACGAACTGGAGGCGGGAGATTGACCTGTACCTGGCGATGGGGCGGGAGCTTTCCGGCGAGGGGCGGTTCAACGTGCAGAGTGACGGCCAGCGGGCGATGATGGAGATCGGCCTGGGCGCGCCGGAGAGGGGCCGGCTCCTCATCGAGCTTCGCGTGGCCGCGGGAAAGACCTTTGCGGCGATCGGGATGGTGATGGCCTACAGGATGCGCAACCCGAATGCGAACGTGCTGATCCTGATGCCCAGCGTCTATCAGGAGATCAGCAAGGTTTCCTGGGCCCAGGAGGGATTCGGGGCCTCCTATCGGGAGATGCACCTCTTCGGCGGCGCGCGCGTCGAGCGGATCTCGGACTTGGCGGATCGGCTCAGCCGCGACATGTCCGAGAGAACGGCCAGAGAGGTAATCGAGGTTCTCCGGAACCCGGGCATCGCGAAGGTCACCGACTACATCAGTGTCAACAAGCTTCTGACCCAGCTGGTGGAGGTGCGGAAGAATCTCAGCCCGGCGCTGGCGCGGGAGATGGCGGAGGCGCTTCGTTCCTTTGACCTCATCCTCCACGATGAGCTGCAGGTGACCCTGTACGACCTGGTGGAGTCCATCCTGGCCAGGACGATCAGCCCCCATCGGGCGTACCTCCTCCTCATGCAGGCGCAGTACGAGGTCTCGCGGCAAATGGCCGAGGTGGCGCCGGACCGCGCGCTCGCCGAGATGGGCGGGGCGAGCTTCCTTCTGCCCATCTCGGAACGGAACGGCCACCGGTTCTTCGACTCGAGGAACCGGCCGGGCGAGCTCCAGCCGGTGGGCACGCACGAGGTGATCCGGTACGAGCGGATCACCGGCAGGGAGCCGGAGGCCACCTTCGCGGAGCGCGCCGATGCGGCCTATTCCGTCCGCCGGGAGTATGGCGACGCCGGCCGCTCCTCGGGCGCCATCCACGCCTTCACCACGGAGGGGGCTGAGACCGCATTCCAGACCCGCGTGGAGCATCGCGTGAGGGAGCTCATCGCCGAGTGGAACCGGATGAATCCGAGCGACCCGATCCGGAACGGGGAGCATGAGCTGCGGCTGGCCATGTCGTTCCATCAGCCGAAGGATCTGGCCCGCGTCATTGAATCGCTGTACACGCCGCTCTTCGAGCGGGCGACCGAGCGGCGCGCGGTCCTTCTGGGGATGGTGGTCACCAACGGAAGGGAGTTTCTGCAGGCGGCTGGAAGGGCGGGTCTGACGGCCGGGCAGGTTCACAACCTGGAGCGGGCGGCCAGGGATCCCAGCGCCGTGATTGACGTCGAGGCCCTGAACCGGCTGGCCGAGGTCTGGCCGCTGGAGGCGGCCCCGTCCGGAGCCGTGGGGACAGGGGACGCCAGGGCGGTTGTGGATTACAGTGTGGCCAGGCGGGGCGAGGTGTCCGGGCGCGAGGTGAGGAACGGCCAGCTCTTCCCCAACGGCGTGGGCGGGATCCAGCCGAGCCGCGTGGATTCCGACTCCAAGTTCGTGGCGATCCAGACGCAGATGCTGGCCGACTTCGCCCGGACCAGCGACGGCAGGGGGCTGGGCGATGTGAGAACCCTGAGACTCTCCGAAACGATGGCCGCCACCTCCGTATTGGGGATCTTCCTGCTCAATCCGAACGCCCGCTACATCGGGTTCACCGCCACGGCGCCGCGGGCGGCGGAGTATCTCTACGGGATGAGGGTCTACTCCCTCGGCCGCAGCACGCTCACGGTCAGCGGTGACCGCACCGTGCTGGACAGTACCAACGTGCAGGGAATCCGCGTGCTGGAGGGAGGGCTGCAGGAAGCGGCCGGGGGCATCATCGACCAGCTTACCGGCGGCCGGAACAACGCTCTGGCTGTTGTGCCGGGGCTCACCCGGACGGAACTCCTGGGGCGGATGCTGGAGCAGAGGGCCCGGGAGATCGGGTTCGATCAGGTGATCTGGATCAACAGCTCGACACCGGATGCCCGCCTGGAGGAGATCGGGCGCCAGCTTGGCGGCGCAGATGCCGGCACATCCAGGCAAAGGGTGCTGGTCATCTCGACGGAGAAGGTCAAGGAGGCGTTCAGCCCATCCGGCCCGCGCCGGATCGATCTCTTCGCAGTCCATTCGGAGCAGTTCAACGGCGTGGACCTGGCTCAGCTTGCAGGCCGGATCAACCGGTACGGACTCGACGCGACCTATCTGGACGCCGATGGCAACGTCGCCGGTCGAGGAACGGCCACCTTCTTCGCGGACCGGGCTGCGATGGAGCAGGGGATGGCCCGTTGGCGAAGCGGCCCCCTGCAGGAGTTCGCCCGGAGGGTGCTGGAGTTCCAGAGGGCGCAGATAGGTGATGAGACCATCCCGGACCACATCCAGGGAACGGCCCGAGAGCTCCTGGTGGAATCTCAGGGGAAGCGATCGGGCGAGGCCGGTGGACTCGTCAATCTCAACCAGCAGTGGGCTTCCGCCTCCGGCCGGGAACTTACCCTGGCCGAGCTGCTCCGGCTCAACGGTGAGATTCTCCTCCTGCGGACCGAGTCCGACTCGCTGTTCCACTCCTTTAGCCAGCGGGTGCTGAGGCCGCATGGGCTCAACATCATTGACGCCGTCTACCAGGCGATTGATGCCCGGTACTCCGGCGCCTCGGCGACGAGGGCCTACGGGGTGGTGGAGCAGTTTGCCACCGGCGTCCATGCGCAGCAGACCCGGTACATCGAGCAGGCGATCCGGGGTCCGTACCAGAGCGGCCTGGAGCGGATCGAGCAGGCGTTCGAGAACTTCCGGCGGTTCTGGGTGGGCGACGGCCGCCACGGCGGCAAGGTGGATGAGCTCAGGCGCGCCCTCACCGATGCCGGCTTCGGGGACGTCGCCCAGGGTATCGATGCCCATCCGCTGGTGCGGGACCTGCGCAACACCGGGGAGTTCTCCTTCCGAAACGAGGGAATCCGGCCGGCTGAGGCCGATTTCGACCCGAGGACCATCGCTGCCTCGGAGCACCCGGCGCAGGGCCTGATCGCCATGGGCAAGGCGATGGCAAGAGAGGTCGCACCCGAGCGGTTCAACGTGGAACAGGCGTCGCAGGCGGTTGCCGTGATGCATCAGGCGACGCCGGCCTCCACCGCCGAGCTGGCCGGCTCGCTGACGCGCACCCTGCAGCAGGCCGGGCTCTCTCCGGGGGCCGCCGGGCCCGCGGCGCAAGGAATTGCAGACAGCTTCCGAAACTGGCTGGATCAGCGGCAGGCAGGGGCCGCGTTGCCTGCGGCCCAGCCCGCCGTGCAGCCCAGCGTACAGCCCCCCGCGCAGCCCGGCGGCGCCCCGGCTGCGCAGACGGCCGCCGGTCCGCTCGCCCCGCGGACGCTGACGGTGGAGGAAAGAGCGGCTGTCCACATCCTTGAGACTGGTTTGTCCGACCAGTCCCTCTGGCAGGACGTGGTGGTTCCGATGGCGATGCTGCAGGGGGCCCTGCCGGCTGACTACAGCGAGGCGCGCGCGCCGGCCACGATGGAACAGCGGGCGCAGGTGCTGATGACCCTCATGTCCCACGACTGGATCTCCGTGGACTGGACCGGCTTCAGCCTCGAGCGCTCCCGCTCGCTGGCCCCGGCGCTGCAGTGGATCAGCCAGATCCTGCCGGCCGAGGCACGCACTCGGGTTCTCACCGATGGGCTCTTCCGGGAGGTCCAGGCCAGCAGCAATCCTTCCCTTGTCCTGCTGGGCGCGGTGGGCAGAGACCTTGGGGAGAACGCGACAGAGCCGTACCAGCGTGCGGCCGCGACCTGGATTGGGCGGGTCGTGCATCTGGGCGATCTGGGCCTGCAGCGCAGCGCCCTGGAGCAATCCAAGAAGGAGCTTGAGGAGCGACGGAAGGAGACGCACGTCCCGGAGACCCAGGCCTATCTGGATGGGCAGATCGCCCTGCTGGACCGCCAGCTCGATGCGTTGAAGAAGAGCATTCAGACGGCCGCGCAGGATCTCCCGCTTACGGTCTCGCAGCCCGGTCGCGGCGATCCGCTGGTGGACCGCGGGATCTTCGGGTTTGCGGACGCGGCGCCGGCCGGCCGGCCGCAGTGGGACGCGGCCCTTGTGGTGTCGGCGCTCGTCTCGGCGGTGGATCGGGAGCTGAGCAAACTGAACCGGGATGAGCTGCAGGGCGGCTTGCGGATGGTTGAGTTCCTGGGCCGGGGCGTCAAGAAGTCGGTCAGTCTGCTGGATCTCTCCCGCGGGCTTCAGGGCTCTGCCTCCCAGAACCTGGAGGCGGCGAGGGAGCTTTCGACGCCGGAGAAACCCAGGCCGCTTGCCAGGTTCGAGAGGGCAATGAGGGACAAGAAGCTGCAGGCGACCCTGCCGGCCTACGAGTACGACGACAGCACCGGGACCGGGGTCTGGAAGCTGGGAGCCAAGCAGGGCGCGGCCGGCTCGTTTGACGCGGCGGCCTTCTCCAAGGCCGCCAAGAAGGCGGGCCTGAACACGGTCCTGGCGGAGAAGATCCGGATCCAGGCGGCGATCGAGACACTCGACAAGGCCCTTCGCCGGCATCAGGGAATCTCCATCGAATTCATCCAGGAGGTGGCGGCTCATTACGGGCTGGAGGCGAAGCAGGTGACTGGCCTCATGTTCTTTGGGATCGGACAGCAGAGCACCCGGTTCGCGCAGGAGGTCTGGATGCAGGTGGATCGGGGGGAGACGAGGATCAAGGGGGGGGACGGCAGCGTCGAGACCCGCGGGATAGGGCAGGCCTCCGACCGGGCTCGGGCCCTGGTGGGTGCCTGGAGATCGGGCGATCACGCGCTGGTCGCCTTCACCGGTCTGGAGCGGAAGCTGTTCCAGCAAGCGATGGACACCGTGCAGGTGGATCTTGGCGAATGGGACGACAGAGCTTGGAATCCGTTCACTTTGCTGCTCACGAGGAGGCTGGCCGAGAACGCGCATCTCTTGACGGCTGACTCCCTGGTGAACGAGGCGGTCCGTCGAGTCTTCCCAGGCAGGGAACCGGGCAGCATTTCGTACGAGGAGCTTCGCGCGAACTCCTGGCAGGTGGAGCGGGAGCTGGCCGGGCTCGTCCGCGCGGCGGCGCCCCACATCGAGGACGCGGAGGGCTGGGCCAGATCGGAGTTGCACCTGCGGCTGGCGCAGGCGCTGGAAAGACGCGCCGGATTCTCGCCGGCCGCCTTCTCACCGGCGGCGCTGCACCATCTCAGCGAGGCGTTCCGCTCCTCACCCGGGACGATGGCGGATCGGGAGGGGCGCTGGGCCCGGCAGGTGGAGGCGTGGGTCAATCTTCCTGCGGATCAGAGGCCGTCGGACGCCGGAACCCGGGCGAACCTCCTCACCTGGCTGTACGACGCGAAGGGGATCCTGATGCCGGCTCCCGGCGCCGGGGCGCCGCTTGCACGGCAGGTATTGGAAATCCTCTTGGAGGAGGGGGTCCCTGCGGAGAATCGCTCCGATCGCCGCGGAGAGACCCTCCTCCTGCTGCAGGAGGGGCTGGAGAAGCTGACCGTCGGGATGATGAGGGACAAGAGCTTCTGGTTCCTTGGCGACGGTCACCATGCTGCCTGGACCTCCGCCTTGACACTCATCCGGGCCCAGATCGGACGGGAAGGGGCCCTCCCTGTGGCGGTGAGGACCGGCGCGGAGTTTGCCGCGGCCGAGGCGCTGGCCAGGGCGGCCTATGAGGAGTCCGCCAGCGATGCGATCTCCAGCTCGGCGGCTGCCCCTCTGGCCGTCTCCGATGCGGACTTCTCGGCCGGCCACAACCTGAGTCTCAGCCGGTCCGGCGGATCGCCTGCGCAGGTGCTTGTCCAGGACGCGGCCGCGATCTGGCGGCTCGACGCGACGAGTGAGCGCGCCCGGATTCTTGCCTCTGTCCGTGCCGCGGACTCCGATTACGCCGAGCGCCTCACGGTCCTCGTGCTGCGGATGGATGGGCGGCTCCAGCAGGCCGACCGGTTCGAGCTTCCGCTGGAAGCCCCCTCGCTGCGCGGCATCACCTTCGATGGGCAGCGGCCGGTGGAGCAGAGGACTGATCAGCGGGTCCTCGAGCGGGTGAAGACCCTAGTGGCCCAGCTCTTCACCACCGAGCACCTCGGCCGGCTGGCGGCCATGTATCAGATGGAGCCGGATCAGTTCCGTGAGCTCATCGCCTCCCGACCGGTCGTGGTGAAGGACGATCCGCAGTGGGCGCAGTTCGGGGCGGCGTACATCAGCCAGGCCTCCCTGGGCGACGAGCATGTCCGCTGGGATCGCAAGGATGCCAACAAGTTCTACATCGGCGTCAACCCGCGGTATCTAGAGGCGATGCAGGTGCTGAACATTCCGAACATCGCGGCGGAGATCGTCCACCCCGACGGCAGGGTGGAGCGAACCTCTCTCTTCGTGGCCGACGCGTACTTCAGCGTGGCACACGAGCTCACTCACGCGGCCCAGGCGGCCCAGGGTGCCCGGGCCCTGGCGCAGGCGGTCGCCAGCCGGAACCTGAGAGACGAGCGCCAGATGAACGATCTGCTTCGGCTCTACTTCAGCAACGAGCAGGGCGGCTTCGAGCACAAGGGCGGGCTCTCCAAGGAGCAGGTGCAGGCCAAGCTGCTGGAGTGGGCCGGGAAGCTCAGGGGTTCCGATGGGCAGGTGAGTTCCAAGCAGGTGCTGGAGATCGCCAGCGACTTCGTCCTGATCAAGCACACGCAGAGCGAGCACGACGCCAACTGGACCAGCTTCCAGTTCTCCGGGACGGTCGGCATGGCCGCCTTCTTCGTGCGGGCGAAGGTCATGCCGGAGCTGCTGCGCCACGGCGACGAGTGGGCGCGGCTGAATCCGGGCGAGGTTGCCAGCCGGGTCTCTGCAATCGCCTGGCAGTCCCTCTCGGCGAACGAGGAGTACGAGTTCCTCACCGAAGACCAGAAGTGGGAGGTGATCCGGCTGACGCTGGCGTTCTTCCAGGCGATCAAGGAGAAGAAGGCCGGGTTCACGTACGATGCCGGGGCGCCGAGGGTGGCCGGACCCGCGCTCCCAGAGGCTGGGGGCTCGCCGACCGTGTCGCGCGCGCGGTCCGTGCTTGCGGCTCGCCAGAAGGCCGAGCCCGAGGAAGAAAAGGTGACGGCGGCTCAGGCGGCGCAGATAGGGAACCTCCTCTCGCGCGAGCCGGAGCTCGTCCGGCACACCGGCCTGCCGGCCGATCTATTCCTGGCGAATGCCGAGGTTTTGGCAGGCACCGATGCGATGGCCCTGGTCAATCCGGCCAGCCCGA
>CAYJTM010000047.1:0-7582 GCA_964373055.1 uncultured Planctomycetia bacterium | reverse complement strand
CTGGGTCAGCATCGGAAGCTCCGCCCCGAAGCCCGCGAACATCGAAGCGAAGGTGGGGATAATCTTCAGCGTGAAGACGAAGATCGCGATCGTGGAAACGCCGAGCAGCACCAGCGGATACATGAGCGCGGAGATCACCTTGCGCTGGATGGCGCCGGATTTCTCCAGATGGATCGCGATCTGCTCCAGCGCCTTGGTCAGCTGGCCTGAGGCCTCGCCGGTCTCCACCAGGCTGATCCAGAACGGAGAGAAGATGGTGGTGTGTTTGGCCATCGCGTCGCGAAACGTGGAACCGCCCCGGATGTCCTGGATCATCATCAGCAGCGCGGCGCTGAGTTTCTGCGACCGGATTTGGCTCTGGGTGGTCTCCATGGCCCGCAGCAGCGGCAAGCCGGCCTCGGTCATGGCGGAGAGCGAACGGGCGAAGATCAACAGGTCCGCGGTCGCGACGCCCCGGTGCATGCGCTTGGCTTTGACCGAAAGCGTCGGCGCCGCGCCCCGCTGCTCGGTGATGGTGGTCACCAGCAAATCCCGCGTCTGCAGGATCGAGATCGCCTCGTCCGACGTGGGCGCCTCGATCGTGCCCCGCTCCAGTTTCCCGCTGCGGCTTCTGGCTTGGTAAGCGAACTGAGCCATTCCTACACCTCCCCGACGGTCACGCTGAAGGCCTCTTCAAGGGTGGTGACCCCCTCCGCGGCCTTGTCCACGCCGCTTTCGAACAGCGTTTTCATGCCGTTCTTCCGGCCGGCTTGCCTGATCTCCGCCGCGGAGGACCTCTTGATGACGGCCTCCCGGATCTCATCGGTCACCAGCAGCACCTCATAAATCGCGTTGCGCCCCCGGAAACCGGTGTTCTTGCAAGCGGCGCAGCCCTTGGGTTTGAAATACTTCCCCGCGGGAAGAGTGACCTTCTTTCGGATGGTCTCCGGCGGTTCGTAGGGCTCCTTGCATTCGGCGCACAGTTTCCGGACCAGCCGCTGCGCGATGATCATCACCAGAGAGGGGGACAGCAGGGCCGGCTCGATCCCTAAGTCCGTGAGCCGCGTGATGGCCGAAGCGGTGTCGTTGGTGTGCAGCGTGGAGAGCACCAGGTGGCCCGTGAGGGCGGCCCGCACGCAGATCTCGGCGGTCTCCAGGTCGCGGACCTCCCCCAGCATGATGATGTCGGGGTCCTGCCGCAGGAAGGCCCGCAAGCCCGCGGCGAAGGTCAGCCCGATCTTCGGCTGGGCCTGGACCTGGTTGATCCCCTCCATCTTGTACTCCACCGGGTCTTCGATCGTGATGAGATTCTTAGCCGGGTTTTTGAGCTTGGCCAGCGTGGTGTAGAGCGTGGTGGATTTACCGCTTCCGGTCGGACCGGTGATGAAGATGAGACCGTACGGGGCCGTGATCCCCCTCTGGTAGTCCTCGAGGGATTTCCCGGCTAACCCAAGCAGCTTGAAATCGCTGACGAGGTTGCTCTTGTCCAGGAGCCGGATCACCACCTTCTCTCCATAAATTACGGGGATTGTGGAAACGCGCAGGTCCACCACCTTCTCGGCCAGCTTGATCGTGAAGCCGCCGTCCTGCGGCAGCCGCTTCTCGGAGATGTCCATGCGCGAAAGGATCTTGATGCGGGAGATGATCGCCGGCATGAGGTGCGCCGCCGGCGGGTCCACCGCCTGGAGGACCCCGTCCACCCGGAGGCGGATCGAGATCCGGTTTCCGTAGGGTTCGATGTGGATGTCGCTGGCCCGGGACTTCACCGCCTCCATCAGGAACAGGTCCACCAGCCGGACCACCTGCGCCTGCCCTGCCTGCGCGGAGAGGTCTTCAGCCGTCTGGTTCGAGTCGGAGAGCTCCTCCACCATCTGGACCGCGCTGGTGCCTTCCGTTTGTTTCTCTTCGTAGCTGCCGGCGACCGCCTGCTTCAGGAGGTCCAGCTTGCCGTAGGTTTCCTCGATGGCGGAGCTTAAGTCCGAGCGGGTGGTGATGACCGGGTTGATCGGCAGGCCCGTCATCCGCTTGAGGTTGTCGATCAGGATCAAGTCCAGCGGGTCCACCATGGCGATCGTGAGACCGCTGGGGTTCTTGGACAGTGGGAGCACCATATCCTTGCGGACGACTTCGATGGTCAGGATGTCGCGCAGAAGAGGGTCGGAGTCCTGCTTGAGCCCACCTTTGTCGAACTGCCGGTAGGGGATGCCAAGCTGGCGGCCGAGTACCTCGGCCATCTGCTCCTCGGTCACCGTCTTCAGGGCGATCAGCGCTTCGCCGAGCCGCTTGCCGGTGGTCTTTTGGAGGTTGAGGGCCTCCTTGAGCTGCGCGTCGGTCAACAGCCCTTCCTTGACCAGGATGTCTCCCAGCCTCAGGTGCGTTCGGACGGCCATTTCACCCCGCACCTTTAACCGACAAAGGGGTTAACTGTCCAATCAACGAAAGTCTCCACAAAACAAAAAACCGGTCGGTCCAAAGGTGCGGGGTCACCAGGTGATGTTGTCGATCGTGTCGACGATAGCGCGCTCTTTCAGGAGCCTCTTGCGGCTGCCCTGAAGCAGCTGCTCCCCTTTCGTGGAAAGGGGAGCCTGTTCCCGTTCTTTGGAAAATTGTTTTTTGATTTCGGCTTCGTCGTCCACGATGTAGGGGGTGATGAACAGCAGGATCTCGGTGTTTTTCTTATCCAAATCGGCTCGCTTGAACGGGAGACCGATCAGCGGGAGGTCTCCGAGGAAGGGTATCCTTCGGGCGGTGTCGGACTGCTCACTGGAGATGAGCCCCGCGATCATCGCTGTGCCTCCGGTGGGGATCATGACTGAAGTGCGGGCAATCCGGCGGGTGGGATCCAGGAAACTGGAAAAGGAGGTGGATTCGATCACGCGGGAGACTTCTGGCTCAATGATCATCGTCACGTATTTCCCGTCGTTGACCATCGGCGTAACTCGCAGGATGGTCCCGATGGTGGTTCGCTCCGGAGAGGTGGTGACCGTTCCGGTCGTCGCTTGGGAATTCGAGGTGGTCCCGGTGACCGCCTCAGAGACGATACGGATTTCAGCCACCTCGTTCGAAAGGGTCAGCAGCCGGGGCCTCGCCAGGAACCGGACATCCTTTTCGGTGGCAAGCAGCTTCAGCAGCGCGCTGATGTTTGCCGTGGAGAAGGTCCCCAGCGTATGGGTCTGGGTCGCCCCATCCAGCAAGCCCAAAGAGAACGGAAAGAAGCTCGTGCGGACGGGGCCGGTGTAGGTGGCCAACGTGCCGGCGGTGCTCCCGTATTCAATCCCGATCCGGCGCAAGGTGTCCATCGTCACTTCCAGGACTTCCGCCTCGATGTAGATCTGCTTCGGCTTGATGTCCAGCTTGGCGATCGTGTCGTCGATCACCTTCATCCGCTCCGGGATGTCGGTCACGATCAGCGAGTTGGTGCGGGGATCCGCCACCACCGAGCCGTGCTCGGTAAGCAGCGTCTTGACGATGGCCAGCACCCCCCCGGCCTGATCCCCCGTCGCGGCTCCGCCCGCGGCCCCGCCCGCCGCGGGGGCCGCGGCCCCGCCCCCGGGGGCGCCGCCGCCCGCGCCGCCGCCCGAACCGCCGGAGGATTTGAACGTTTCGCTGATCAAGGAGCCGCTCAGCCCGAACGTCTTGCTGGAATCGCCCGCGGTGGGCACCACCCGGGCGTACTTCAGGTTGTAGACCCGGGTCACCGTGGGGATCTCGGGCGCCCCCGATTCGGTGACAACGAACAGGTTCTTCCCTTCGTGGCGGGTGATCGAGAGGCTGTTGGCCTTGAGGATCGTGTCCAGCGCGTCGGAGATGGGGACCTCGTTAAAATAGAGCGTGATCTTTTTCTCGCGCACCGCTTCCGAGGCCACAAAGTTCATCCCCGCCTGCCTCGAAAGCAGCTTCAGCACGTCTTCGAGGTACGCTTCGGTGACGTCCATGGAGATCATCGGGGATTTTTCCTGCGCCTGCGCCGTGGCGGCAAACGCCGGGAGCCCGGCCGGCGGAGACAGCAGGAGGCCTCCGATGACGGCGATCAGAATGAAGCGTCGAATCAAAGCGGGACCCTCCTCGTTTGCGGACATCTTACCGCATATTGGCATTGGAAGACCAGGATCGCGACGAACCCTCCTTTTTGTCGCCGGACGAACGGAATGTTTCGGGCTTGAGGTTGAACTTCTGTCCGTTCAGAGATAGAATCACCCCCTCTTGGGTGATCGCCTCCACCTCCGCGCTATCGACGCTGTCCCCCACCGATACGATCTGGCGGTTGATGATCGCCTGGGGGTTGGAGATGTTCCAGAAAATGCCCTGCAGCTCCAGGTCGGTGATGCCAATCTGCTCGGCGGGCACCACCTCGGTGGGGCTGAAATCCAGCTTCTTCTTGTTCTCCAGATCGATCGCCTCCTGTTCCCGCTGCTGCAGCCGCTGGAGGAGGGCCGCGGGGAGCAGGAAGACGTCCCGGGGGATGCTCAGGTCCGGCGCTGAAGCGGGAACCACCGTCGGCGGTGGTTCGGCCTGACTGGCCGCCGCCGGCGCGGTCCCATCGGGAACCGGCGCGGGGGTCACCCCGCTGCCCGGCTCGGGCGCCTTCTTGCTCAGCAGGAAGACGCCGACGAACAGGACCAGCAGGAGGACAACCACCAGCTGCTGGATTTGCGTCCGTGTCACCCCGTTAGACCTCCCTCACTCTGCTGTGGTTCCGCAATCGAGATAGACCCATCCACGTTTTTCACACACCCAAGTGAAGAGAAGAGGTCTAACGGGGTCATCCGGCCCTCTGGCGGGTAACCGCCCCGATCTGGAAGCGCACCTTCTGCCGGTCTTTCATCTTGGCTGTCGCCTTCTCGTCCTCCGTCATGAAGGAGGAGACCGTTTCCATCGGAGATTCTCCCATATCCAACTGCTCCACCCACAGCAACGGCCGATGCTCCTCGATCGCCCTGAGGAAGCGCAGCACATTGGCCAGATTCCCGATCGCCAGGATCTCAATCTGGAACCGCGTGTAGGGTTCCACCACCACCTCCGGCTGAGGCGTCACCGAATCGATTTGGAGGCCCGATTGAGTGGCCAGCTTGGAGATTTGGCCCGCTAGCACGGTGGCCCCTCCCTGCAGAAGGAATTTCCCCTCCAGATCCTGCAGTTCGGCCTTCTGCCGCTGAATGGCCCGCAGCAGTTCGGAGCGCTCTTTTTCCTCGCTGTAGCGGGAGGCCAGGCTCTGCCGCTTTTCCTGCCAGGGGAGATGGATGACCGTCACCCCGATTCCCACCGTGGCGATCAGGATCCCCGCGGTGACAAGCAGAAGCTGCTGCGTGCGGTTGATCTGCGATTTCGCCTCATTGATCTGCGAAAGGATCGACGGCGAGGAAGTGGTCCTAACCGGGGTGGCGGCGGGGCTCACGGCCTCATTCTCCTGCCCCCGCCCCGCGGCTCGTTGGCCAGCTGTTTCAGATCCTCCGCGCGCGTGGCGCAGGTCAGCCGGAACTCGGTGGTTTCCTCTGTCTGGAAAAGACCTCTTTGGACCGAGTCCAGCGAGAATTTGGCGAAGGCGGACTTGAAGATCGGGTTTTCCTGCAAGCCGGCCAGGAACCGGTTGATCTTTTCCAGCTCGATCTCGCGGCTGTTCGCGTAGGCGCTGCCGGCGAGGCGAAGGATCGTCCGGCGCGTCGGGGCCGCCGGTTTTTTGGGGTCCAGGTCAATCCAGTTGCGCATCAGCACGTACTGGAGCCACGTCTCCTCAGGCATGGTCCGCGCCAGCTCCGCCAGCAGAGTGGAGGGGCGGCTTTTGAGCTCCGCCAGCACGCCCAGGGAATTCTTTTCACGGGCGCTTTGGCTGCGCATCTCCCGCAGCTCGGGCAAGCTGGCGGAGGGAGAAACGCCCTCGATCTTGATCTGCTCCCTCGTGAAGCTGGCTATCTTCTGCTTCAGGTTTTTCAGGTCGGAGGAGGAGGTGCTGTACCAGACGCCCAGAAGGACCGCCGCCGCGGCCGCCTGGAAGATGAGGGGTTTGAGCACCCCCTGCGACGCGCGGCGCTGGTCGGAGGGGAGCAGGTTGATGCCGCCGGGCCGGTTGTCCAGCCCCCGCAGCGCCAGCCCCGTGGCCACGCTCAACCCGGCCGGCACCGCTTTTGCCCCGCTCACCTTCTTGAACGGGTCACCCAGCTCCACCGGAAGTTCCAGGCTTCCGAACAGCTCCTGGATCTTCTTCGGGTCTTCGCCGGAGCCGAACACGATGATCTTGCTGACGGCCGGCTCCCCGAGGAAGCGCCGGCGGTAGTAGTCGATCGAGACGCGCGTCTCGTTCAGCAGCGCCTCCAGCAGCTCCGGGGGCGCCTGATCCGGCCCCTCGGCGGTTGGAAGGATCGTCACATTGCGGCTCAAGTACAGCAGGTCGTCCCGCGCGATGCTGATCGTGGCGGCGTCATGCTCCATCGAAAGAAGCGCCACCACCTGCCCTCCGGGCAGCTGCCCGTTCTGGCGGACCAGCCGTATCAGGCTGACCGGGGCCGGCTCCAGGCAGTACGGCAGGAGCTTGCAGTACTGGAACAGGGAGGCGTAGACGACGATGGAGCTCTTCTTGACGCCGAAGAACATGACCCGCATCAGCGTGGGATCCGAGCGGCGGATCACCACTTGGTAATCGGTGACCAGCTCCTCCAGCTTAAACGGCAGGTACTTCTTCGCCTCGAACGCGATCGCCATCTTCCTCTCATGGGCCGGGATGGCCGGCATCTGAAAGCAGCGGATCACGACCGATTCAGAGGCGATCGAGCCGAAAATCGGCGCGTTGGTCGTGACGCCCAGCTTGGAGAGCATCGCCTGCACGGAGCGGTTGATGAATTCCTGGTCGGTGCCGTCGGCCTCGGCGGTCGGCGAGGCCTGACCGGCGGCGGGTTGGTCGCCCGATCCCTCCACGCGCACCTGGTCGCGCCAGGAGCTCTTGTCGGGCAGCTTGACGCGGGCGAAACTGGCCAGCTGAGGGCGCTGGAAGGATCCCGCCAGCGAGATCACATCGATGTTGTCGGTCCCGATGTAGATGGCGAGTGTGGTGCCCATGTCAGCGCCCCATCAGTTTTTGGAGTTCCTGGAGGTCTTTCTCGGTGTACTCCCGCCAGCTGTTCAAGCGGTTCCGGTGGGCTTTTGGAAAGACACCGCGGGCTTCATAACGGAGGAGGGTCTGCTTCGAGATGCCGAGCACGGCGGCCGCTTCGGTCGCCGTGAGGTATTTCTTCTGGCCCGGTCCAAGGGTTTTCATAATATTAGCTGAGAGCATTTGAACGTATTTGAACCGGTTTGTCAATAGTGACGCGAAAGGTTGTTTTGGATCCACTTGAGATAGGCCGCGTCACCGTCTGAAGCAGAGAGAGCCAGGAATTCCGGGAGCTCGTAAGGATGGTTCGCGCGGACCCATCGGCGCAGCGCCTCCAAATGAGTCGAGGCGGTCTTGATGACCAGCAGCACCTCGGAATTGGAAGCCGCCTTCCCCTTCCACCAGTAAAAGGAACGCAAGCCGGGGATCACATTGACGCAGGCGGCCAGTTTTTTGGAAAGAATTCCTTTCGCGAGACGTTCCCCGACTTTTCGGGAGGGGGCGGTGACGAAGACGACG
>CAYJTM010000046.1:0-7823 GCA_964373055.1 uncultured Planctomycetia bacterium | reverse complement strand
TGGGTGGCATGGCCGGCCGGGAATCCCGGCCTCGCGGCCGGAACTTCCTACCTCTTCGGCATCCGGTTCAGAGTGCCGGAGATCGTGGCCCCCAATACGACGGTGCTTGATGCGGGAGGGGCGGTGACTTGGTCTGCGAATCCGATTATCTATGATTTGGCGCCGGTGCCTGGCGGGCTCCAGCAACTTCAGAGGACGCAGGCAGGACCGGCCCTTACCCTGGCGTACGGGGTGACCGCGCTGAGCTTTCGACGTCAGGCGGCGACTCCGTCCGTGCTGGAGATGACCGTGACGGTTCAGCGAGGGGCCGCCATCCCCGGGGCGCCCACTTCCGGAGAAGCTCAACCGGTGCCGCTGTCCACCCGCATCCGGCTGAGAAACTAAAGGTGAAGAGATGAAGAAGAGAGAAGAAGGGTTTCTTCTGATCACGGTCTACTGGCTGCTGACGCTTCTGGTGATTTTCGCCGCGGTGGGGGTGACCGCCGCGCTGGCCGATCTGCGGGCATCGCAGCGGCTGCAGGCCAACCTTCAGGCGTTCTATCTGGCGGAGGCCGGCATCGACCAGTCGATTGTTCAGCTGCGGCAGAACTATTTGTGGACCGCAGGGTTCACCAATGTCTCGCAAGGGAGCTCGGGCAACTATTCGGTTGAGGTCGGGGTTCTCAATGGGAATAGGCGCAACCTGGCCGCGCAGGGAAACAGCACACTGCTTGCGACCCCCACGCAGCGGAGGCTTGAAGTGATCCTCCAGCAATTCATCCCGCCGTTTTTTTTCGACAACGCTATCTGGGCCTCGCGGAACCTGGATTTCAACGGGAATTCTTATTCGGTGACCGGCGATGTCCGGCACGGAGATCTCACTCCGTCGAGCACCAGCGGCGTCACCGGCACGGTCACGTACGATCCGGCGGCCAACCCCCTGCCGCGGTTGAGCTTCCAACGGCTCCATGACATCGCGCAGGCGCAGGGGAACATCTACGACGCGCCCCGGCTCTCGGGCGGACCGGGCGTTTTCCCCATTTCCTTTTGGCGTAGAGCCCCGGGGACGAACGGTCCGGACGATCCCGGTGAGCCGAATGTGAACTACATCACCGCGGACCTGGTCCTCAACGGGAACATCGGCACCCTCGGGGGATTCTTCGTGGTGGTCGGCAACGTCCTGACGGATCCCACCACCACGGAGGACACCAGGATCAACGGGAACGGGCAGATCAACGGGGCGATCTACACGACGGGCGACTTCCGGATCAACGGAGGGGGCAACGGCCTCAACGTGAACGGAGGCGTCTGGGCCGGGGAGGAGGTTCGTCTCAATGGCAACGCGAACCTGCAGTACAATCAGCCATTCATGGACGCGATCGAAGCGCTAGGGATCAACGCGGATGTCCAGGTGCTTTCCTGGCAGGATCTTTCCGGATGAAAAACAGACGGGAATCGGGATTCATCCTGATCACCGTCTACTGGCTGCTGACGCTTCTGGTGATTTTCGCCGCGGCGGGGGTGACCTACGCGCTGGCCGATCTGCGGGCGTCGCAGCGGCTGCAAGCCAACCTTCAGGCGTTTTATCTGGCCGAGGCGGGGGTGGATTGGGCGATTGCACAATTTCGGGATAATCCCCTCTGGGCCGGCGGAACAGGAAACCTCCCTGCGGGGAGCTACACGGTGACACTAGCCACCAACCCCCCCTTGGGCGGGAACCGCCAACGCATCACCTCACAAGGGACGGCTGCGCAGGGGATCCAAGCAGACCGGCAGGTGGAGTCTATTATCCGGGTGACCCCGAATCCGCTGTTTCTCTACGCGCTTTTCTCTGATACAAAATTGAAAATGAAGGGAAACTCGACGACCGACAGCTACAACTCCTCTCAGGGCCCCTACCGCGCCGGAACGGCCGGCTCGGCAGGGGATATCGGGACCAACTCCGTGGCGAGAGGGAAGATGAAACTCAATGGGAACGTCGCCGTGCATGGGAACGCCAAGGTCGGTCCCGGGGGCGATCCGTCGAGGGTCATCAGCCTCAGAGGGCGGGCCACGATCACCGGGACATCCTCGGCCGCCCAGAATTCCTTTCCCAACACGCCCGTGTCGATTCCCCCCACTCTCACTAACCGGGGGAATTTAAGGATTTCAGGGAACGATACCCTTACTCTTCCTGGAGGTATTTACTGGTATGAGAACATCCAGGTCACCGGCAACGGCCAACTGACCTTTGCCGGCCCCGCGGTCCTCTATGTCTCCGATAAAATCAAGGTGAGGGGGAAGGGGATCGGATCCGCGGGAAACTTGCCCCCCAACCTGATCATCTATGTGGGAGGGGAAGACCAGGACAACGACGACAAAGTCCAGCTGGGCGGGGACGCTGAAGTCTTTGCCGGCATCTTTGCCCCCGATGCCAAGGTCAAGATCAACGGCCATGCAGCCCTCTACGGAGCCATCGTAGGCCGGGATACGAAGGTCAACATCAAGGAAGGGGAGCAGGAAGGTGATGACGATACGGACCAGGACGATGGAGGGGCCGCCGGCATCCATTACGACGAAGCGTTCCGAAGGCCCGGCGGGGGGTCCGGAAGCCAAGTCCAGATGATGTCCTGGCGGGAGCAGTAGAAAGCGTATCTCGTGCTATAATCCCACCTAGTGCCACATCCTTTGATCACTAAACTGGTGTCAGGGTTGGGCGTCCGCCAGAGGCCGTCCCGCTGCATCGGGTTGGATGTCGGCACTTCCTCTGTTAAAGGCATCTTGCTCCACCGCGTGGCAGGCCGGGTTGAGGTCGTTCAAGCCGAGAGAGCGGATGTCCCCCCCGGAGCGAGTAAAGACCAGCGCTCCAACGCCGTCCGCAGGGTGCTGGAGAGATTGAATTACCGCGACGTCCCGGTGGTGGCCTCGGTCGGCGGGGCGGGCACCATCCTCCGGCGCGTCTCCCTTCCCAAGATGACCCCGCAAGAGCTGCGTTCCGCCTTCGCCTTTGAGGCGGAGCGGTACATCCCCTTCAAGATGGATGAGGTCTTCTTTGATTTTTCCATCCTGGCGGAGCGGCCCGGCGGCCAGATGGATGTCCTGCTGGCGGCCGCGCGGAGAGAGCTGGTGAACGACCTGCTGGTGCTGCTCTCTGTCTGTGACGTGACGCCGCTGGCGGTGGACCTGGAGATGGTGGCGCTGACCAATGCCTGGGAGGGGGCCTCTTCCCAGCAGGCGGAGAGCGGGGTGACCGCCCTGCTCCACATCGACAGCATGGGAACCGTGCTGAATTTCATCCGGGATTCCCAGCTGGAGTTCGCGCGGGAGATCAACGTCGGCGGCTCCGCCTTCACGCAGGCAGTCGCCGCCGGGCTGAACCTGGAGGTCCCGGAAGCGGAACGGCTGAAATGCCGGCCGGAGGGGCGAGAAACCGAGGTGCGGGACGCGATGCAGCCGGCTTGGGAAGAGTGGCTCAGCCAGTGCCGGGTTTCGTTCGATTTCTATGAGCATCAGTTCGGCCACCGGGTGGAGCGGCTGGTCTTGAGCGGCGCGGCCGCCCGGATGCCTAAGTTCAAGGACTGGATCCGGGAGACCTCCGGGCTGCCGGCCAAACTGTGGGAGCCGATGGGCAAGGAACCCTCCTTCGCGATCGCGATGGGCCTGGCGCTCCGGGGGCTGGCAAAGTGACGATCAAAATAAACCTGATGCCGCCGGAGCTGATCGCGGCAAGGTCCAAGAAAGAGGCCGTGACCGTTCCGTGGCGCGAGATCAGCATCGCGGCTGTGGTCGGGGTGGTGGGGATTTCGGTCTGGCTCCTCTTGGGGAACTTGAAGCGTTCCCGTGCTTTGGAGCAGCTGCGCGGCGAATGGAAGGTGCTTGAGCCGCGGCAGCAGAGGATGGTGGAGGTCGAGGAAAGTGTTCAGCAGCTGCAGCGGCAGGCCGACGCGCTCCAGGCGGCGAAGAATACACAGGCGCAGTGGGCGCCGCGCCTCGAGCTCCTTTCGGAAGCGGTGGTGCCGCAGGTCTGGCTGACGCGGCTGGAATACGTCCAGGGGAAGGGCCTGCGCGTTCAAGGGACCGCGATGGTCGGCTCCGGCGGGGACGGGGGCGGGCAGGTGACCCGGTTCCTTCAACAGATCAAGGAGCAGCCGGGATTCCAGGATTGGTTCAGCGGCGTGGAACTCGAGTCGGTGGAGCACCGGCACATCCAGGAGGAAGAGGTGGCGGATTTCATGCTGCTTCTAACGCCCACAGGGTGAACCCTCCCATCGCGGATCTCTCCCCCCAGCAGCGGCAGCTGCGGATCCTCGCCATTGTCCTGGTGGTGGTCGGTTTGGTCTTTTGGCTGCAATTCCTAATCATCCCGCAGACCGGTTCGGCGGCCCGCCTGGGGTCGGAGCTCACCGGCCTTCGGCTCAAGGTGGAGCGGGCGCGGCAAGAGGTGCGGCGCCTGCCGGATATGGAAAAGAAACTCGACGACTTGGCCGCCCGGTATTCCATGTCCACCGTTTCCACCCCGCCCGCGGAGCAGCTCCCGGACCTGCTGGACAAGATCGCGCAGTTCGCTAGGGGTGCGCGCGTCCGGGTGGTGACGCTGCGCCCGAAAGAGGACTTGGGCGCCGTGCAGGCGGGCCCCAGCGGCTACCTGGAGATCCCGTTGGAATTGGTGGCCACGGCGGGTTATCATCAGATTGGACGGTTCCTGAACCAACTAGAACGATCCGACAGCTTAGTGCGGCTGCGGGAGCTGGAGATCCGCCCCGGCAAGGAAATGCTGGGCCAGGAGGTCAAGATGATGCTGCTGGCGTTCCTGGCGCCGGGCCAGGAAACCTCGCAGGATCCCGAGTCATTGCGAGGAACGAAGTGAGAAGAACGAGATCCCTCACCCGTCATTGCGAGGCTGCCGGAGGCAGCCGAAGCAATCTCATGACAGGTTCGGGACAGGCTCCGCAGTTTCGATTTATGACAGTCTTGTGTGTTCTTGCGTTTACAGCCGGCGGACCGGTCGCCTGGGCCGCGTACGAATCGAAGGGTAAGCGGAACCCGTTCGTTCCGCTGCTGCTGCCCAACGGGGAGCGGGTCAACCCGCCTCCCGATCAGGAAGGGGCGGGCCCGCCGGGTTTGAGCAGCGTGGCGCTGCAGGGGTTGGTCTACGATCCCGCCGGTGAATCGTACGTGATCCTCGGTGGCCAGCTGCTGAGGGAAAAGGAAGAATGGGAAGGGATCCGGATCTTGAAGATTGAGCCCAACACCGTGACGGTCTGGAGGGATGGCCAGACCCATCAGCTCACCGTCCGGGAACCTGAGGAGGAGAAGGACACCCCATGAGGAGGCGGATGCCGCGCGGAGGAGTTTTTGTTTCCCTGTTTTTGGCGTGCACGATGGCGTTGACCCCCGGCTCATTCGGCCAGGAGGGCAACGCGGAGCCGCCGATCCAGGTGGCGCAGGTCCCGGCCCCGCTGCCGGCGGCCGAGGAAGGGCTGATCTCTCTGGATTTCCGGGAGGCGGATGTCCAGACGGTCCTGCAGGCCCTTTCCCGGAAGGCCAAGATCAACATCGTCACCAGCACCCAGGTGGGCGGCCAGGTCTCGATTCATCTGGAGAATGTCTCCTGGGAGCGGGCGCTGGAGACGATCGTCAGCACCACCGGCTTGGCGTATGAGAAGCAGGAGAACGTGATCATCGTGAGCACCCTGGAGGAGATGAAGACCCGCCGCGAGGCGGTGAAGGCCCTGGTGGAGATCGAGCCGGTCATCACGAAGGTGGTTCAGCTCAAGTACCTCGACGCCGCGGACGTCAAGACCTTCCTGGAGCCGCAGCTGACCGCGCAGGGGAAGATCTCTGTGCTGGAGCTGACCGGCCAGAAGGGATGGAGCTTCGGGGCCGCGGAGGGCGGCGGCAGCGGATCTTCCGAAGAGCGGAGCCGGCGCGCGCGGGACGCGGCCCGCTCGAAGTCGGTGGTGATCACCGACACGCCGACCACCCTTGACCGCGTAGAGAAGATCCTGGCCAAGCTGGACGTCCTGCCGCAGCAGATCCTGATCGAGACCCGCGTGATGGAGGTCAACCGGGACCTGCTGCAGGACCTGGGGCTTGAGGTGGGGACCGGTTCCAGCTCCACCAGCTTAAGCTCCAGCTCGGGCTTTGTCTCCAGCAGCCTCTCCCGAACCTTCGGCCAGCAGAGCTTGGACAAGATCGCCGGCCAGAACGACGCGGCCTCCTTCGGCGGATCGGCGCTGAACCAGTTCCTGACCCCCTCGGTTTTCGTGCCGAAGACCACGGGCCTCACGGCCTTGAACACCGGGCTGTCGCTGGTCCTCCGGAAGCTGCGCGGGACGCAGCTGGAGCTGGTGCTGCACGCGCTGGAGGAGGATGTCCGCACCAACACCCTCTCCGCCCCGCATGTGGTGACCCTCTCGGGGCAGGAGGCCCGCATCCTGATCGGCGAGAAGTACCCGATCCTGAACACGCAGGTTTCGGGCACCACCTCAACGACGACCACCACCACGCTCGACTATTACCAGGACATCGGCATCGAGCTGTTCGTGGTCCCGCAGGTGAGCGGCGAGAACCACGTGGATATGATCATCCACCCGGTGATTTCCGCCCGGACGGGGTCGGTCGGGACGAACGCCTATCCCGTTCTGGATGTCCGGGAGGCCGAGACCCAGGTGATCCTGGAGAACGGCGACACCATCGTGATCGGCGGGCTGCTCAAGGACGTGAAGTCCAAGTCCCGTGTCGGCCTGCCGTTCCTGGGCCGGCTGCCGTTCGTGGGGCCGCTCTTCTCGCGCGCCACGACGGATGTCGCGAAGGTGGACCTGCTAATCTTCATCACGGCGAAGATCATCCCGGTAGGCGGGCTGTCTCCGCAGGAGACGGAGCGCCTACAGAAGCAGTATGAGGAGTTCTTCCGGGAGAAGGTACGCAAGTCCTCCAAGAAATCCGGACGGAAGAAGGACTAGGCGCCGGACAGCAGGTGACCAAGACCGTCAAGGCCTACGCCGCTTTCCTTCCTGAGCTCCGGCAGCTCCTGTCCGCCAAGGATTTGGCCACCCTCAAGAACGTCCTGCGGGAAATCAACCCGGTGGACCTGGCCGAGGGCTGGACGGAGCTCTCCCCCCAGGAGCAGCTGGCCCTCTTCCACCTGCTGGGCACCCGCAAGGCGGTGGTGGTCTTCGAGGAGCTGGACATCCAGGACCAGCTCTTTCTGCTGCAGGCGATGGGGGACCAGGCGACCGTGGAGATGGCCAGCGAGCTTCCCCCCGGCGAGGTGGTCCACCTGTTCCGCAAGATGCCGCCCCGGGTGCTGAAGCGGCTGCGCAACCTCGTGAAGCGCCAGGAGTCGGCGGAGCGGCTGGAGCAGGTCCTCTCCTACCCGCCGAAGACGGCCGGCTCGCTCATGCACACCGAGGTCACCCAGCTCAAGGAAGGGATGTCCACCTCCCAGGCGCTGGAGCTGATCCGGGCGGTTACCCGGACCCACATCCATGAGGAGGGGCTGCTCTCTTCTTTGTATGTGGTCAACGGCGAGTCCCGGCTGGTCGGGTTCGTGACGCTGCAGACGCTGGTGGCCGCCCCGCATGACAGCCGGATCAGCGAGCTGATGAGCTCCGCCCGGGCGATCCAGATCCCGGCGTCGGCCGACCAGGAGGAGGCCGCGCGGATCGTTCAGAAATACAACCTGATCTCCGCCCCGGTGGTGGACGATTCGCAGCGCCTCGTCGGCGCGCTGCTGATCGACGACGTGCTGGACATCATCCGCCAGGAGGCCAGCGAAGACATCGCGAAGATGGTGGGCACGCTGCCAGAAGAGTTCGCGGCCAGGAACATCCTCCGGATCGTCCGGCTTCGGCTTCCCTGGC
>CAYJTM010000045.1:0-7953 GCA_964373055.1 uncultured Planctomycetia bacterium | reverse complement strand
CGGAGGCCACGCCGTCGATGGTTGAAACCTCCCGCGGGTCGCAGCAGACCGCCCCCTTCTCCAGCGGGAAAACCTTCGCCGTGGCATCCTGCGGGGTCGCCCCATTCTCCACCTGGACCACCTGCCGGACCGGCGACCGAGGCGGCACCGTCCCCGCTGCCGAGGAAGTGCCGAGGCGCTGGTGCGCCTCGGCCGGCTTCCCGGCCGGACCGAAATCGGCCTCCAGTATCACGTCGAACGTTTTGGGCCGAGCCGAGCCCGTCGCGGCGCAGCCGGAAACCAGATACACCAGCAACAAACACACGATGGCTCTGGGGCGCTCACATCTCGCGCCCATGGCCAACCGTGCGCTCCTTATTCGTCGCGCGGCCATTATCGCTCCACCAGCTTCCGGCGTTTCCATCGCAGCCAGATCTTCCGGTCCTCTGCTTCAGAAAGAACGGCGGGGTTCAGGATGACGCTCACCGTCAGCCAATGGAACCGACGGCGTCTGATCCGATCTAAGGGTTCCTCGAGGATCCGCTCCCCTGGGAGCGTCAAGTGGGAACAGATCACCGCCGGCGTTTTCCGGGAGACCCCTTCCCGGATCAGAAACTGGGCCATCCGATGTGGAGGCAGGTCTGGGCTGGCAAGAACCGCCAGATGTCTGCCCTGGCGGAAAGTCTCAAGCAGTTCAAAAGCTCTGCGTGTTTGGTCCCCATAGTCGTGAAACGAAAAGATCGCTGCTTGATCCAGGTTGATTCGGGCCAAAGCAGCCGCCATCTGGATGGAGCTGATCCCAGGGATAATGGAGACGTTGAAATCGTGAAAGATCTCCAATAAACCTTTCAACCCCGAGGAAATGCAGGGATCCCCCAGCCTCGGCACGGCAATCGCTTGCCCCGTCCGGCGGGCCAGCCGTGCTGCCTTCCGAACAACTCGGCGGTAATTTCGGACATCCTGCAGAAAAAGGCGTTTGCCCTGAAGCCATTGCCGAACCGGATGGAAATCCAGATCCCAGCCCACCACCATCTCGGCAGAACGAATCGCTTCCACGGCCTGGGGCGTCACCAGGTTGGGATTCCCAGGCCCTACCCCAACGATCGTCAGAGAAGGTCCGGCCGCCATTTCAGACCAAAGCCCGCGCGTAAGCGGCAGGTGGTTTGGGGAACAACTCCGGATGGAAAAGGGCCGCCATCAGTTTCAGCCCTTTCACCAGCCGGGGTCCAGGCCGGTGGAAAAAAGAGTTTTCCACCGCGAAGACGCGGCCCGACCGGACCGCGCTTAGTTTCTTCCAACCGGGTCGTCGGCTCAAAAGCGGGAACACCCTCCGGGTGCGCTGCAAGGAAAAGGAACAGGGCATCACAATGACGACATCCGGATTGGCTTTCCGGACTTGTTCCCAAGTGACGCTCGCGGAATCTTCTCCAACGATGCCCGCAACATCCAGACCCCCGGCCATCTCCACGAGTTCCGGAATCCAGTGCCCTGCCGCCAACAAGGGATCCAGCCACTCTGCACACCAAACCTTAGGCCGTTTCCCGGCACGATCCAGCCGGCGCTGAATTCCTTCCACCTCTTGACGAAGACGGCTTTTCAACTGCTTCGCCCGCTGCCGGCGTCCAGTAGCGATTCCGAGAGCATCGATCGAGCCGAACAGCTCTCCGAACCGGCGCGCGGAGACTGTAACGGTCTGAGGCACTGGATTCATCTGTTGGATCGCCTCCACCACCTCCGGATGGCCGGCCGCGCAGACGTTGCACAGCTCCTGGGTGACCACCAGATCCGGCCGCAGCCGCTTGAGCAGCTCCACATCAATCCGATATTGGTGCTCACCCCGCCGGCGAAGACCTTCCACCGCCTCGTGAATCCCACGGCTGCTGAGTTTCTCCGAGGCAATACGGCTGCGCACCACCACCGGCTTGGAAAGGGCCTGGGGCGGATAATCGCACCGTTCGCTCCGTCCAACCACCCAGCGACCGCAGCCCAAGGCGTACAACAGCTCGGTGGCCGAAGCAAAGAAAGAACAGATCCGCATGGCCTTTAATCCTCCTGGGTTAAGATCATTCCTTCATTGCTCGAGGGTCACCCCCACGCTGGCCACCGTGCCGGAGGCCGGAAAACCGAGCACCTCCGAGGGACCGTGGCGCACCCGGCAACCAAGAGCAGCGCCATCAAAAAACGAGATTGCTTCGCTTCGCTCGCAATGACTCTTTTTCATTTCTCCACCGTCAACCCGAAGATTGCCAGGAAATCGTTCGCCGGGAAGCCCAGCACCTCCGAATGATGCCGGTCGGTCAGGTTCTCGATCCGCACATGGCCCTTGAGCCATTCCTTGAACTGGTACCTCAGGATCAGGTCCAGCTTGAGATACCCTTTCGTCTTCTGCCGCTGGTTGGTGGCGACCGATTCCTCGCGGCTGCCGACCAGCAGGCCGTTGAGCTTCACCTCCCAGCGCTCCGAAGGGGAATAGGCGGCGCTGAATCCCACCGTGTTTTTAGGCAGCCGCAGCAGCTCCTCCCCGCTGGGCCGCTCATTCGCCTTCAGGTGGGAGTAAGAGCCGGTCAGGGTCCAGCCCGGCAGCGGCTTGACCGCCACCTCCAACTCCGCGCCGTCAATCCGGGATCGGCCGACGTTCAGCGGCGCCGACGTCGTGGGGCTGGTCCGGGTGATCTGGATCAGGTTCTCGTAATTGGTCCGGAAAAGGGTGCCGGACCAGCTGAGCTTATCCTCAAAGAGGACCTGCTCGGCGCCCCCTTCGAACGTCTCGCTCTCCTCGGCCGCCAAGTTGGGGTTGCCGAAGTTGGGGAAGAACAGCTGATTGAGCGACGGGGCCCGGAACCCCTGCCCCCACCCGCCGCGGAACTTCATGTTCCAAGGAGCGACGAAGTAAGCCGCGGAGGCGTCGAATACCTGGTCGGAGCCGAACGCGCTCTCGCGGAAGGCTCGGACACCGGTCACCACCGTCACCGGCTCCCAGGGCATCCATTGGTTCTGGAGATAGATGGCGCGGGTGGTCTGCGCCTTCGAGAAGTTCTGGTTGGCGCCGCCGGTCCGGCGCTCCGCCTCCCGGTCCTCGAATTCAAACCCGAGCGTGAGCGTGTCCCAATCGGCCGGCGTGAAGCGGTTCATCCACTCCGCGCCGTAGCGCTCGGTGGACAGCTTGGTCAACGGGTTGCTCTCCTGTATCCCGCCGCCGTTGGAGGGGTCGGTGTCGATGTTATTCTCGATCGCGGAGGAAAGGCGCCAGAGCTGGGACCACCACGGTGTGGTTTCCGTTTCCAGGCGGACCGTGCCGATGGTTTGCCGGTTCCGGTTCTTCCGGTTGGGGTCCGGCCGGAAAGCCCCATCATCGAGCCCGACGATGGCGAAGATGTGGCGGACTGAGAGATCCAGCTTTGTTTGCTCCGTGAAATCATAGCCGACCCGTGTGGAAAGATTGGTATTTTCGTATTCGTCGTTGTCGCTCAAGCCGTCGCTGTCGATGCGGGAGGCCGAGCCGGAGAGATGCCATTGCCCGACCGCACCGCTGGTCTCCGCCAGCTCCCGGAAGGTGTTCTGTCCGCCCGCCTCCTGGGTATAAGAGTATTTCATCGGCCCTTCACCCCGCTTGGTGACCAGGTTGATCACACCGCCCATCGCGTCGGAGCCGTAGAGCGTGCTGCCGGGTCCCCGGAGGACTTCCATCCGTTCCAGGTTGTCCGGCGTGATGTGGTTGAAGTCAAATGAGCCCAGTGTCGGGCTGGCCACGTGCGCCCCGTCGATCGTCACATGCACCTGCGGAGCGGAGGCCCCGCGGATCACGACCGCCGAGGTGCGCCCGATCGCCCCGCTGCGCCGCACCAAGGTCTCGGGCACGTCGCTCAAGGCCTGTGAGGCAAACCCGCCGTTGACCACGTTCAGCTCCTTGGCGGGAATCACCGTCACCGCTCGGGTCACATTTTTAGCCGGCGTTTTGGATTTCGTCGCCGTCACCACCACCTCATTCATTCGGGTCGTCTCTTCCGCCGCGAACACACCCGCTACCACCGTCCAACTGACCGCCATTCCCACAACAAACAACGTGACTCTACGCATGGGATACCCCTTTCCCCCTCGGAAACAAACAGCCCGATCGGTCTTCTGGCTTCCGTTCATCCTACTCTCCGCACCTTCCCACTCTTTCCGGGGTGCCAGGATTAATCCTGGCACCCATTTCGAGCAGTGGCTATCCTGCGGATTTCGTCCCGGTTACAGCTGCGGGGCAGCGCCCGATTTCAACGGGCTTCCCTACTTCTCATCGGACTGACGGTTGACGTAAGACCGCGCCGCCGTTACGAAACGCTCCGCCCAGCGCGGTTGACTCCAAAAATGCAAATGCACGTATGATGCCAACAACGAACCTTTCGCGTACCCTTCCGGACGGATCTCGCCGCCCCGCCGGGCCCGGACTTCGTAGGCCGGATGGCCGGCGGCGCGCCGGAGCGCGGAATGATGGAACTCATGCCCGCGCGCCGTCTCCCCGGCCCGGGCCAGAAGATTAGCCCCTTTGGACCGGACCTCCTGGTACCCGAAGTTCTGAAGCCGGTCCGTCATCCGAACATCGGCCGGGACTAGCCCGGCCATCGGATAGCGCCGACCCCTGGCAACCGAGATCGACCGGGCCAAATACATCAAACCACCGCACTCGGCATAGGTGGGCAACCCGGAAACGACCGCGCGGCGGACCTCTTCCTTCATCCGCGCGTTGCGCGCCAACTGAGGCGCGAAGACCTCCGGAAAACCTCCTCCCAGATAAAGGGCCGCGGTCCCGCGCGGAAGCCGGCGGTCCTTGAGCGGGCTGAACGGCACGATCTCCGCTCCCAGATCCTCAAGCAATTCGAGGTTTTCGGGGTAGTAGAAGTTGAAGACCTCATCACGAGCAAGAGCGACGGGGACAGGAGATTTGTCATCGCGAGGAGCGCCAGCGACGAAGCGATCTCCCAGGAGATTGCTTCGCCCCTTCGGGGCTCGCAATGACGACATGAGGGGCGCCCTCTCGGCGATTCGCCGGATCGCCGGGAGATCGAAATTCGCGGCAACCTGTCGCTCGAGCCGCTTCATCAGAGGGGGCAGTCCCTTCCTCTCAGCGGTGGGGACCAGCCCCAGGTGCCGCTCCGGCAGATGGATCTCCGGGTCGTTCGGCAGCCAGCCAACCACCGGGAGGCCGGCCAGTCGCTCAATCCCTTCTTTCACCAGCCGGTAGTGGCCCGGCCCGGAGAGACGGTTAACCACGCAGCCGGCGATCCGGACTTTGCGGTCCATGTCCCGGAAACCGCGCACCACCGCCGCCGCCGACCGGGAGACCGCGCCGGCGTCCAAAACCAGCAGAACCGGGCAGTCCAGGAGTTTCGCCAGCTCGGCCGTACTGCCGGCATCGCCGGTGGCCGAGGCGCCGTCGTACAGCCCCATCACCCCTTCGATCACCGCCAGATCCGCGCCCCGGCATGCCCGCTGGAACAGCTCGGGAATCCGCCGATGGGGAATCAGCCAGCTGTCCAGGTTCCGGCAGAGCCGGCCGGCCGCCGCGGAATGGTAGCCGGGATCAATGTAATCCGGCCCAGCCTTGAACGGCTGCACGCGGACCCCCCGCCGCGCGAAGAGCCGGATCAAGCCGGCCGTCACGGTGGTCTTCCCCACCCCGCTGTGAGTGCCGGCGATCAGCAGGCGATGCATTCTCATGCGATCATCCACCGGATTCCGAGCGCGACCGCGGCCGCGAGCAGGGAGGCCAGGTACATCACCCGGATCGAGTCGGCGATCCGTTCCGGCTCCAGCGGCTTGAGGTCATCTCCCATCCAGGGAGTGGGGACCTCTTTTCCCTGGTAAACGTTGATCCCGCCGAGCCGGACCCCGATCGCGCCGGCGATGGCCGATTCCGCGATGAAAGAATTCTCCCGGGTCGGGGCGCCGTCCCGCCGGGCTGCCCGCAAGCTTCTCCGCCCCGATCCCCACAGGAGTTGCCCCGCCCAGGCCAGGAAGAGGGCGGTCAGCCAGGCGGGGATCCAATTCATCGCCCGGTCGGTCCAGGCGGCGGTCCTGCCGAAGCGGATGTAACGGGCGCTTCGGTAGCCAATCATGGAATCCAGCGTGTTGACCGCCTTGTAGAGCATGGCGAGCGGCGCTCCGCCCAGGACCGCATAGAACAGGGGCGCGATGATGCCGTCCATCACGCTCTCCCCGATCGTTTCCGCGGTGGCCCGCACAATCTCCGGCCCATCCAGATTGCCGGTGTCCCGGCCGACGATCATCGCCACCTTGGCCCGGGCGCCGGCCAAGTCTCCCTTTTTCAGCGCCCAGTAGACCGGCCAGCTCTCCACCGCCAGATCCCTGGTGGAAAGGCAGGAATAGATCAGGGCGATTTCGGCGGCCCCCGCCAGCCAGGGAGAGAGCCGGGCGGCCGCCCAGAGAGCGCCATGCACCGTAACCCAAGTGCCGGCCCCGATCGCCAGCACCAGCAACCCTCCGGCAATCACCTCGTTCCGAATCCAAGCACGGGCAGCCCGCTCCCCGCGCGAAATCGCCCAACCCAGCCCCCGCACCGGATGGGGCAGCCAGGGAGGATCCCCGACTGCCAGATCCAGCAGATAAGCCGAGGCCAAGATCAGGGTCTCCACGCCGGCTCCTCCAACATCTCATCCACCCGCAGATGCCTGCTCACGGCATCGGCTAGGGTCTCGTATGGATCCGATTCGGCATCAGGGTCCAATTGCGGTTTGGGTACCTGGTACCGATTTCTCAAATGATTGAGATACCACCGGCGGAACTCCGGCTCATCGAACAGTCCGTGCAGGTAGGTGCCCCAGACCGGTGAGTCCTCCAAGCGGCAGCCGTCCATTTCATCCACGGCCGCCCCTCCCCTTTCCTTCAGGCGGAAGACCGGCTTCCCGCGCCGCGCCCCCTGCAGCCGGCCGGCATGGATCTCATAGCCGCTCACTTGGGCGCCGCTTTCCGGATGGATTCCCTTCACCTGGGACGTGATCTTGGTGGACAAGAACAGCGTGTCGGTGGGCAGCAGGCCCAATCCCGGCATCGCATCGGTGGAGGATTCGACATGGCTGGGGTCGTAGATCATCTTGCCAAGCATCTGGAACCCGCCGCAGACCCCCAAGACTTCAACCCCACGTTTCAGGCAATCGGCGACATAGCTGTCCAGGCCGGCCCTCCGCAGCCAGGCCAGATCCGCCATCGTGCTCTTGGAACCGGGCAGGATCAGCAGATGAGGCGGCAGCCCTTCTCTCGGAACACCGGTCAAGTATTGGATCTCCACTCCCGGTTCGCGGTGCAGCGGGTCGAAGTCGGTGAAGTTGGCCATTGTGGGAGTGCGCAGGATCTGGATCTTCAGGGACGCTCTGCTTCGGGACACACCTGTCGGCTGGACTGTCCCAAAGTGGAGCGTCCCCCCTAGCCGGTCCGCCAGACTGTCCTCTTCGGGAATTCTCAGATCCGGCAGAAACGGCAGGACGCCGAAGACCGGCTTGCCCGTCTTCTGCTCCAGCCAGCGGACTCCCTCTTTGAGCAGGGCCGGATCGCCGCGAAACTTATTGATCACGAGCCCCTTCACCCGCTTCCGGTCTTCCGGGTCCAGCAGGTCCAGCGTCCCCACCAGTTGCGCGAAGACGCCGCCCCGCTCGATGTCGGCCACCAGGATCACCTGGGCGTCCGCCGCGCGGGCCACCCGCATGTTGGCCAGGTCCGTCTCCTGCAGGTTCACCTCCGCCGGTGAGCCGGCCCCCTCGATCACCAGGAACTCGTGTGAGTCCTGCAGCACGCGCAGCCCCTGCTCGATCGCCATATTCAAGCGTTCTCGGATATTCCTCAACTCCGCCGCCGTGATGGTCCCCACCGGCTTGCCCAGCACGATCACCTGAGAGGTCTGATCCGATTGGGTTTTCAGCAGCACCGGGTTCATCTCCACCGAGGGCTCGATCCCGCAGGCCCGCGCCTGCACCGCCT
>CAYJTM010000044.1:0-8075 GCA_964373055.1 uncultured Planctomycetia bacterium | reverse complement strand
CGTTGGTGTCCTGGAACTCGTCCACCAGCACGGCCCGGTACTGGGCGCGGACCTTTTTCAGCAGTATGGGCCTTTCGCGCAGGGCCCGGATGGTCTCCGCCACCAGGTCTCCGAAATCCATGCAGCCCGCCCCCTTCATCCGCTTCTGGTAGAGGGCGTAGAGGCGGGCCACTTCCCCCATCTGGGCTTGCTCCTGCTTGTCCTCCAGGGAGCGGGCGTAGGCGGCCAGCTCCTCTGGCGAGACCATCTCGTCTTTGGCCCGGCCGATGAACCGCAGGAACCCGTCAATGCAGCCGGTCGGGTCGGCCAAGCTGCCGTACTGCCTGAGCTTCATTTCCGGAAGGAGTTTCCGGAAGAAGACCCATTGCTCCCCCTGGTCCAGCAGGCGAAGCCGGGCGGGCAGTCCCAATTCAAGGGAATGCTCCTGGAGGAACCGGTGGCAGAACCCGTGGAAGGTGAAGAAGGACATCTCGTCCGGATGGGCGCCGAGGAGTTCCTCCACCCTCTCCCGCATCTCCTCGGCCGCTTTCCGGGAAAAGGTGAGGGCCAGCACATTCTCGGGGGTCAACGAAGGGTCGTCCCGCAGCAGCTGAGCGACGCGGTGGACGATCACGCGGGTCTTCCCCGTCCCGGCGCCGGCCAGGATCAACGTCGGCCCGGACGGGGAAAGAACGGCCGCCCGCTGTTCGTCGTTCAGCGGGTCCAGGAAGGAGGGCTCAGGAGAAGTTGGCAGAGGCCGGAGCCTTGGCGGGGGCTGGGGGCTGGGCCGGGGGCTGTTCGACGCCAAAGGGGAACTCGAAGTGGACGGCATTCGCCGGTTTATCCGCCGCGTCAAAATCGGTTTTGAGGTTATGGATCACCAGGCGGACCGACGCCGCGTTGGGATGCGGCCTCGGGAAAGAGACGTACCCGTCGTAGGCGATCCCCGGAAAGACGTACCCCGCCGCGAGCCGAACCTGCTTGATCAGGTAATGCTGTTTCCGGCCGGATCCGGCCCCCATGGAGCCCGCCAGCTTGAACGGCATCCCGTAAGGGCCGGGCGCCAGATCACCGGTCGTCTTGGCGAAAGACCAGACGTTGGCCTTGGACTCGTAGAGGGAGGAGATGTTGTCCGGCGACAGCTCCGAGTACTGGATGTTCAGGTTGTCGATCATCACGAAGTATTCCGGCGCCACGAAGATCTTCTTCCCGCTGAAGTTGGCCACCTTGATGAAGAAGACCAGCGTGTTCGGAGGGTACGGGTTCTTTCCGGCCATGGGCCCGAAGATCTTCTTGTCCTCGAAGAACTTGTCCAGCTCCTCGGGGGCGGCGTACCGGATTGTGACGTCAATGCCGTCCTTGGACTGGGAGGCCGTCGCGGGGCTTAAGCGGATCGGTTTGAGTTCCGGCGCCTCCCCTTGCCGCATCTCAATCTGGCCTTTGGGCCGCTCAACGGAAGAGAACCCGCCCCGGCAACCGGAAGCCCACGGGACACCTAAAGATACGCAGCAGATCCCGACGAAAACTCTGTTCATGGCCGCCTTTCAGGTTGTGGATTCATGAAAAATGTGAATTGCTCCCCCATCAGTTCTCCTCGCAACGACAACTCCCCTACCCCCCGCTGGGTGAACCATCCTTCCGCCTTCAGCCACAGCAGCGGCCCGCGAAGCGACATCTGCTTTACCGTCCAGCGGTCCCGCTCGATCCGCACGAGGGCCAGCCCGCCGCTCACCGCCGGACCGGCTGAAAGGATCTCGCGCGCCGGCTGTTGGCGGATCCCCCAAGAGCCGGGATCCACCCGGATCTCGCCGAACCGCCACAGCGTCATCCACTCTCCCCGGGCGAGCATCCAGAGGCGGGGCCGCACCTCCACCTCCTCAAAATGGAGGCGGCCGCCCCCGCGGGTCTCCACTTCAAGATGACTCAATTCCAGCCCGCTCCAGGGGATCCAGAGGACCTCCCCCGGTGTTATCTTGAGGCCCTCGACCGGGGGCCCCAGGCGCCGGAAAAGCCACTCCGCGTGAGCCGTGACATTCCAGGGCAGGAAGCCGGCCACGATGACGGCCGCCGCCCCCAAGATCAGAAATTTCCTACTTCGCCGCAAAGAATTTCTCCAGGCGGCCGCCGCGGGCCACCGCGAGGAAGGCGGCCACCACCTTCGGATCGAACTGCGTTCCGGCGTGGGAAGCGATCTCTTTCGCCGCTTCCTGGATAGGCACCGACTTGCGGTAAGGCCTTTCGCAGACCATCGCCTCGAACGCGTTGGCCACGGCCAGGATCCGGGCGCCCAGAGGGATCGCCTCTTTCTTCAGCCCCTTCGGGTAGCCGGTCCCGTCATAGCGCTCATGGTGGTACAGGATGATCGGCACCGCCGGCTCCAGGATCTCCAAGGGCTCGAGCAGGCTGGCCCCCTTGATCGTGTGCTCCTTGACCTTGTCGTACTCGGCGGAGTTCAGCTTGCTCGGCTTGTGGAGGATCTCTTCAGGGATCCCCACCCGCCCGGCGTCGTGCAGAAGCGCGGCGTACTGGATCGACTTCTGCTGCTGCTCCGGCAACCCCATCTCCCGGGCGATCTCCATCGCCACGTCGGCCATGATCTTCCGGCCCGAGACGATCGCCGGCGAGTAGCTGTCCATCCCGTCCAGGATGGCGCTCAAGGAGCGGATCGTCCCCCAGGTCACCCGCTCCTGCCTCTCATACATCTGCGCGTTGCGGATGGCCACCACCGCCTGCTCCGCCAGGGTGGTCAGGATCTCCTGGTCGAGCGGGCTGAACGGTTTGCCCCGCTCCGCGCGGCGCACCCGGATCACCCCGATGCATTCCTCCTCCACCAGGGGGACCACCATCCGCTGTCCGGTCAGATTGGCCTTGTAAGTGGAAGCGACCCGCCCCGCGACCCCCTGCCCCACCTTGCAGGGGCGGGCCGATTCGCTGCGGCCCTTCTTAATGTTCACGATGGCCCGCGGCTGCAGCACCTTCTTCTCTTTTTCCAGAAGCCAGATCACGCAGGACTGCGCCCGCAGCACCTGGCAGCAGAGACGGGCCACCCTGGGCAGGAGCTCCTCCAGGTTGAGCGTGGAGCTGATCAACCGGTGGATCGTGTGGATGGTCGAGAGGGCCACGCAGCGGGGCTGGATCGTCTCCGCGAGGGTCCGCATCTCCTCGGCTTTTTCATTCTCCCGGACAACCGCCCCCAGCCCGGCAGCCATCAGATCCACCGTAAAGGGAGACAGGGGTTGGCCGGCACAGCAGATCCCAAGGTATCCCTTTGCCTGGCCGTTGTGCAGAAGGGGGAAACAGACGACGTGCTTTCCGGCCTGAAAATCGAACCGGACCGGCTCTCCTTTGCGCCGGGCCCGCTCCAACCCCTGCTGGAAATGCTTCCGGTCGCCCGGACGGACGCAGCGGCAGGATAGGAAAAGGGTCCGCCAATCTTTGGGTTTTGGATTGCCGCCCTCGATCTTCCACCAGGCGGCGCCCGGGGCTTGGCCGGCCAGGGCCTCTTGAAGCCGGCGCGTCGCGGGGTTCTGGGCAATCTTTTCCACCCAGCCGTTCGTCATTGGAACCCTCCTCCCCATCCTTTTATTATACCCGTTCGGAGGGGTCGAACAGCTTCCGGTACTCCTCCATCGCGTACCGGTCGGTCATGCCGGCGAGGTAGTCGCAGACCACCCGGTGGGGCTCCTCCTGCTTCATCCGGTTCCGGGTGGTGTCGGGGAGCTGTTCCGGCTTGCGAAGGTAGGCCTCGAACAGCGCGACCAAAAGGCGCTGCGCCTTGTCCGCCATTCGCACGACGCGGTGGTGATGGTACAGCCGCTCGATGAGGAACCGTTTGAGCGGCGCCCGAAGCCGCTCCATTTCGGGGCTGAAGGCAACCACCCGTTGCCGCACCTGCTGGGCGTCGCCCGGACGGCGGATCTTCAGCCGCCGGACCCCGTGCTCCGTCTCCCGGATCAGCTCCGTCACCCGCCAGTTGATGAGCCGCCGGATGATTTGGAGCCGGCGGATCCCGTCCGGCACGCCCCGCGTCCCTTTCGAGACCTGGCGGTGCGCCTCGCGCCACATCGGGATCTTCCGGAGATCCTCCTCCCGGATCAAGCCCGAGGTGAGGCCATCGTCCAGGTCGTGGTGGTCGTAGGCGATCTCATCGGCGACGTTGACCACCTGCGCTTCAAGGCTTAAATTGAGCGGGGGTTTGGACACCCCGGGCAGGGGGCGGCGGTGCTTGTTGAGGCCCTCCCGCGCCTCCTGCGTGAGGTTCAACCCCGGGAAGGAGGGGTAGCGCTCTTCCAGTAACTCCACAATCCGCAGCGCCTGCAGGTTGTGGTCGAAGCCGCCGTGGCCCTGCATCAGCTGCTTAAGCGCGTCCTCCCCCGAGTGCCCGAAGGGCCCGTGCCCCAGATCGTGCGCCAGCGCGATGGAGCGGACCAGCTCCGTGTTGAGCCGGAGGGAGCGGGCGATCGTCTCGGCGATCTGGGCGACCTCCAGCGAATGGGTCAGGCGAGTCCGGTAGTAATCCCCCTCGTGGATGACGAAAACCTGGGTCTTGTACTCCAGCCGGCGGAAGGCGGTCGAATGGATGATCCGGTCATGGTCCCGCTGGAAACAGGTGCGGTAAGGGTGCTCCGGTTCCCGGTGGGCCCTGCCCCGCGAATCGCAGGCCCGGATCGCGTAAGGGGCGAGGACCCGGCGTTCCTGCGCCTCAAGCTCTTTTCGGCTGATCATTCACCAACAGCGCACGGGCGGCCCGCAGGGACCGAGAGATGACGCGCGTGTCCCCTACGGTCGTCATAAAATTGGAGTCGCCCACCCATCGGGGGACGATATGCAGGTGCAGGTGTTTGGGGACCCCCGCCCCGGCGGCCCGGCCCACATTGATGCCGATGTTGAATCCCTGCGCCTTAAGTACCCTATTCATCCGGATCGTTAGATCGGAAGCGAGCCGCCAGAGGTCCAGCCACTCCTGCTCGGTGAGGTTCTCCACCTCCCCCACGTGGCGGTACGGGACCACCAACGAATGCCCGTTGGCGTAGGGGTACAGATTCAGCAGACTGTAGCAGTGCCGCCCGCGGCGGATCAGCAGGTTCCGGTCATCCCGTTTGGACCGGGCTATCTTGCAGAAAAGGCATTGTCTGCCCTTCATCGGATCGAGGCGGGAGATGTACGGTGCCCGCCAGGGAGCCCAGAGCCGCTTCTTGGTCACCCCACCACCCCGGAAGAAGATTCTTCCCCGCCGGCTTGAGAGGATCCCTCCGCCTGCAGCGGCACCATCTGGGCCGGCGCCTGGTCCGCTTCCTCCGGGACCGGCAGAGTGGGAAAACCGTAAAGGTCCAGCAGCTCGTTCAGCGCGGAGAGATCCCAGAACCGGACCTTGGCCTCCTGCAGAACCAAGCGGGCATTGACCTCGGCCGGCGAAGCGCCGATCAGCACCTTGCGGTACTCCTTCAGCGGGGCGAAGGCGCGGATCTCACGGACGATCTGGCGCGCCTGCCCCTCGCTCAACGAGCCCGCCCAGGAGACGGACCACCATCCCCCTTTCTGTTTTTTCGCGGGCCGCCCCAGCAGGCTGGGCCGGCCCAGAGGTCCGGGGACCGCGTCCACTTGCCGGAATTTCGGCAACAGAAGCCTCTTGCCATCCAATTCGAGGAACTCACCGTTCCACAGCCCCATTAATTCCTTCAGCCGCTCCTCCATGGGGCGGCCCACATGCTCCCGCTGCCGCTGCATCCAGGCGGCGGCCGACCTCCGGAAATGCTCCTTGGCCTGTTCCTGACCGATCAATCCCACCCCCTGCAGGACCGGATGGGCGGTGACCAGCCAGGCGCGGAACAGCCGGTCCGGCACGCGGTAAAAAGAGCTTTCCTTGGTGATCAGCCGGATCTCCTCAAGCAGGCGCAGCGATCCAACCTGCGAGGCGACCCTCTGCCGACAAGCCCCAAGCGCTACCTGCTCAAGCACCTGAAGACAGAAGATCCTGTTGCGCGGCGAAGGCAGCAGCCTCAAGCGCCGCTCGAATTCCCGCCTCAGCAGGGAGCCGGCGTCAATGAAGAGGGCTTCCAGCAGATCCGGCAGGGAGCCCTGCCAGGCCCGCAGCAGAATGTCCAGGCGGTGGGGGTTCCCCTGGGCCAGATCCATCAGCAGGTATTCCTCGAAGGGGTCTACGGGTTCCTCCGGGCGGGCGGACCGGATCGCGTTCCGGCAGGCCCTGGAGACCAGCGGAGGGACTTCGACCGCCTCAAACTTCCCAAACAGGAGAGCCAACCCCTCCTTCAGGATGGAGTGCGCGACGGCCGGCTCGGAGGAGGCGAGGAGGTAAAGCGTGGTCGGCTGCACCATGAGGGTGCGGCCCAGCGACCGGAACGGCTCCTTCACCGAAAACCCGCGCAGGCGATGGAACTCATCCAGCACCAGCAGCACCCGGTGCCCGGTCTCCTGCGTCACCCAGTGGGGCAGCTCCCAGAGATGGTCGTAGGCCTCATCCAGCCGGCCCGCTTCGGCCCAGGCGGTGATCCGCTTGGCCAGCGCGGCGGTGCGCGGGACCAGGCCCGCGCAGGTTTCCACGAGACCGGACAGGTGGGTGGGAAAAGAATCGGCCCCGCGCAGCTGCAGCACCGCGTACAGCACGGTCTGCGCGAAGCGGGAGACCCATTCGGAGGCATTCTCCTCCGAGCCGACCTCGAAATAGAGCGGAAGGAGCAGGGACTTTCCCCCGGTTTCCTCGGAAAGGAAGCGGCGCAGCAGCGTGCTCTTGCCCATGCCAGGCGGGCCGATCAGGGCAAGGTTCTGGCGATAGCCGGCCTGGAACCCGATCACCCTTTTCCGGAGCAGGGTCAAGAGTTCGCCGCGATCAAACCGGGGTGGGGTCACGAGAGGTAATGCAGAGGGTTCTGCGCCTTCTGGTTGCGGCGGATCTCAAAATGCAGGGCCGGGACCTGCGTCCGGCCGGTTTCCCCCACGCGGGCGATCACCTGCCGCTGGCTGACCCACTCTCCCTGGCGCACCAGGATCTCTCCGACATACGCGTACACGCTGGCAAAACCCTCCGCATGCTCTAAGATGATCGTCTTTCCGAAACCGGGCAGGCCTTCATGGACGAAACTCACTTTCCCGCTCCGGGCCGCCCGCACATCCATTCCGGCGCGGGACTGGATGTCGATCCCCTTGTTCACCCTGCCCCGCCACCGGGTGCCGAAAATGGAGATCACCTTGCCCTGCACCGGCCAGATGAAGCCCTCCGCGGCGCCGGCGACCGAGGCGGCACCGTCCTCGCTGCCGAGGAAGTGCCGCGTCGCCGGTGCGACGCGGCCCCGGATGGGCTCGCTGAGCGAAGCGCCCGGGATCACCAACCGCTGGCCCGCCTCGACGCGAGAGACGTCCGAAATCCCGTTCTCCCGCACCAGCGCCTCCACGCTCACGCCGTACCGTTTCGCGATGGACCAGAGGGTCTCCCCCCGCTGGACCCGGTGGACCGCCGCGGGCCCGGCAAGATCCTGCCGGGCGGATCCGGATTCTCCGGGATACGGAGTGCAGCCCGCCACAACGGGAACCAACAATAAAAGAACAACGAATAAGTCATTTCGACGAGCGAAGCGAGGAGAAATCTGACACGCAGTGTCATCTCGAGGAGCGAAAGCGACGAGAGATCCCGGAGATCTCTCACTCCGTTCGAGACGACGCTTCGCGTCGGATTTCTCGGCTTTGCCTCGAAATGACAGTAAATTGACCCCGTACCCAAAAAGAGCGGGTGGAGGGAATCGAACCCTCGTGTGGAGCTTGGGAAGCTCCTGGACTACCACTGTCCTACACCCGCGTCGCTCGCTGAATATCGAGAACAAGGATAAACACGACCTTCCGAAGTCATCACCAAACAAGCGCTCTACGTCTGATGTTCGACCGTCGCTCGCTCTCTAAGGGGAAAACCCAGGTTTTCCCCTTAGTATTCCTCTTTCCTATGGCCGTTCGCCTGAACCCTTGTTGCCGGCGAACGGGCGGTGCTGTTGGGGGAGATTTCCCATCTCCCCCAACATACCCCCTCTTCCAGAGGAATAATACAGCCCCCTCTCCAAAGGAAAAAATCATAAGGTTATCGGACGGGC
>CAYJTM010000043.1:0-8151 GCA_964373055.1 uncultured Planctomycetia bacterium | reverse complement strand
ACGGCTCATCGGCTCCGCCGGGCGGGTCCCGTTCCTGCTCAGCGTGCAGGTGGGCGTCTATTCGGCGGCCGACCTCTTCGTCCGCTCCCAGACGCGGGCGGCGGAGTCGCTGGGCATCGGGTACCGGCTGGAGCGGCTTCCGAAGGAGGTCACTCAAGCGGAGTTGATCGCCAAGATCAAGGGCTGGAACGCCGACCCGAAGATCACCGGCGTCACGATCCAGTTCCCGCTGCCGCTTGGGCTAGACGGGCGGGAGATGTCCGCTTTACTGGACCCCCGCAAGGACGTGGAGGGGATCCACCCGCAGCACATCGGGCAGGCGATGTTCGGCTGGTCCCGCATCGGCACTTGCACCTCGCTGGCGATCATGGAGCTGATCGCCGCCACCGGCGCCAACCTGTACGGCAAAGAGGCGGTGATCGTCGGCCACAGCGAGCTGATCGGCAAGCCGGTCAGCCTGCTGCTGCTGGACAAGTTCAGCACCGTCACGGTCTGCCACGTGGCCACCTCCGAGCGGGGCACTTTAAGCGCCCATGTGAAGCGGGCGGAGATCCTGGTGGTGGCGGTCGGCCGGCCCCACTTGGTCAAGGGCTCCTGGATCAAGCCCGGCGCCATCGTGATCGACGTCGGCACCAGCCTCGTGGACGGCAAGGTGACCGGCGACGTCGAGTTCGATGAGGCGGTCAAGGTGGCCGACTTCATCACCCCGGTGCCGGGCGGCGTCGGTCCGGTGGTGGTGGCCATGCTCATGCGCAACACGGTCGAATCCTTCAAGCTGCAACTCAACCATGGCAAACCGGCCTGACAGGGTGACCGTCCCCGGTCTGCTGCGCCAGGCCGAGCGGGGCGAGAAGCTCACCATGCTGACCGCCTACGACCTGCCGGTGGCCCGCTTGCTGGACCAGGCCGGTGTGGATATCGTGCTGGTGGGGGACTCCCTCGGCATGGTGGCCCTCGGCTATTCCGCCACGGTGCCGGTCACGATGGAGGAGATGCTCCACCACTGCAAGGCGGTCCGGAAGGGCGTCGCCCGCGCGCTGGTGGTGGGAGACATGCCCTTCATGTCCTTCAACATCGCCGTGAAAGAAACGGTTCGCAACGCCGGCCGCTTCTTGAAGGAGGCCGGCTGCGACGCCGTGAAGGTGGAGGGGGGCCAGGGATCGGAGGAGTCTTTGCAGGCGGTGCAGGCGATCCTGCGGGCCGGCATCCCGGTGCTGGGCCATCTGGGGCTCACGCCGCAGACAGCCACCCGGCTCGGTGGTTTTAAGGTGCAGGGGAAGGAGGCCCGTTCAGCGGTGAAACTGCTGGAGGCGGCGCTGGAGCTGGAGGCGGCCGGCTGCTTCGGGGTTGTGTTGGAGTGCGTGCCCACCCTCGTGGCTCGGGAGATCAGCGACCGGCTGAAGATCCCCACCTTCGGCATCGGCGCCGGCCCCCACTGCGACGGGCAGGTGCTGGTCACGCATGACATGCTCAACCTGACCGGCTTGTTCCATCCGAAGTTTGCCCGCCCTTTTGCAAGATTGGACCGGGAGATCCTGGAAGCACTCGCCAGGTTCCAAAAGGCGGTCAAACAGGGGACCTTCCCCTCACCCGCCGAGAGCTACACGATGGATCCCGAGCAGGCGAAGCGGTTCAAGGAATCGCTTCGGGGGGAAAGAGAGTGAAAGAATCGGTCGTTGTGGCGATGAGCGGCGGCGTGGACTCCTCCGCGGCCGCCTATCTCCTCAAGCGCCAGGGGTACAACGTGATCGGCATGACCCTGAAGACCTGGCCGAAGGAGCTCTGCAACACGGTGCCGAAATCGCAAACCTGCTGCTCCACGCGGGACATCGAGGACGCCCGGTCGGTCGCCGCGCGGCTGGGGATCCCGTTCTATGTCGTGGAGGCCTCCGTCCCGTTCAAGTCGCAGGTGATGGATTACTTCGTGGACAGCTACGCGCGCGGCCGGACGCCGAACCCCTGCGTGGTCTGCAACCGGAAGATCAAAACAGGGATCTTATTGGAAAAGGCGCAGGCCCTCGGGGTCGAGCGCTTGGCGACCGGGCATTACGCCAGCGTGGTCTGGGACGAGACGCGGCGGCGGTACGCGGTCCGCCAAGCGGTGGATAGCAATAAGGACCAGTCCTACGTCCTCTACCAGCTCACGCAGGAGCAGCTTTCCCGGATGATCCTCCCGATGGGGGAGCTCACGAAAGGGCAGGTGCGGGAGATCGCGCGTGAGGCCGGGTTGGTCGTAGCCGACAAGCCGGAATCCATGGAGCTCTGCTTCATCCCGGACGGCGACACGCAGGGGTTCTTGAAGCAGCGGATTCCGCAGGCCTTCGCGCCCGGGGAGATCGTGGACCGGGGCGGCCGGGTCCTCGGCACCCATCAGGGGATCGCCGCCTACACGGTCGGCCAGCGCAAGGGTCTGGGCATCGCCCACGCCACTCCGCTCTACGTGCTGGAGCTGGATCCGTCGTCCAACCGGGTGATCGTCGGGGAGGAACAAGATCTGGCGACCTCTGCCTGCCGGGTGGAGGAAGTCCGCTGGATGGCGATCGCCGAGTTGACGGAGCCGTTGCGGGCCCAAGTGAAAGTCCGCTACCGCGCCGACAAACGTCCGGCCCGGCTGGTGCCCGATGGGGAAAACGTCCGGGTCGAGTTCGATCAGCCGGTGCAGGGCGGGGTCAGCCCCGGCCAGGCGGCGGTCTTCTACGATGAAGAGATCGTGCTCGGCGGCGGCTGGATCGCCGTCTAGAGGAGGCCTAGGATGCCCAACGGGAAACTATCTACCGCGTTGAGAATAGCTTCTACGCTGTGTTGGTTTTCGGGCATCCTCATGGTGGGAAGCACCGTCGCTCTCGGTATTCCGCTGTTAACGCAGTTTAAAAGCCCATTGGACGTCGTCGTCTTCCTGCTTACGTTTTTTGTGCCAGGGGTCCTGTATTGTTTGTGTGGTCGCGGGATCAGGCGAAATTCTTGGAAATGGGGGCTTGCTGCGATAGCCCTTTCAGTGGTTATGTTGGTTATGAGCGTGCTGATGCCGTGGCCTCACATGACTCTTCTGTCTTTAGGCATTTTGGTTTCCTTGACAGCCGGATGGGGCCGCTTGGGAGAAGCGAAGTGAAAACCGTTCAGTATAATAAGTTCCATTCCTTCGGAGAGGGGGTTGTATTGCGGGGGAGTGGGAAACTCCCCCGCAAAAGACCACAGTGAACTTTGCTGGATGGGGGAGAGCCGAGGGGGAAACCACGCAATGGTTTCACCCTCGGGGAGTGACGCGACGGTTGAACGTCAGCCGTAAGCGCTGATTTGCTGATATTCTTAGAGTGTGGTGTTTTACCAATTCTCGAGATTTAGCGTCACGACGACGGCGTAGCTCAGTCGGTAGAGCAAGGGACTCATAAGCCCTAGGTCAGTGGTTCGATCCCACTCGCCGTCACTTAATCTAAAATCGGTACCAGGTACCAAACCGGCAATCGGTACCTGGTACCGATCTCTCACGATGCTATTGGATATCGTCTACGCTACTATTTCACGGCACCGGATGGTTCGCCGCGGCGACCGGGTGCTCGCGGCCATCTCCGGCGGGCCGGATTCCCTCGCGCTGTTCTCGGTGCTGGTGGCTCTCCGCGAACAACTCAAGCTCACGCTGCGCGCGGCCTACGTGGACCACGGCCTGCGGCCGGCGGCCGCCAAGAGAGAGGCGGCGCTGGTGAAGCGGCTCGGCAAGGAATGGGGCGTCCCGGTGACGGTTCTGCGCCGGCCGGTCCGGAAAGGCAAGAAGGATTCGCTGGAATCCTCCGCCCGCAAGACCCGGTACGAGGGGCTGACCGCGCTGGCCGGAAAACTCCGCTGCGCCGTGATCGCCACCGGGCACACGGCGGACGACCAGGCGGAGACGGTGCTGATGCGGATCCTCCGCGGCAGCGGGACCGCCGGCCTGGCCGGGATCCCGCCGGTGCGCGTGTGGGCCAAGCTCCGGATCATCCGCCCGCTGATCGGCTGTACCCGCGAACAGGTGATGGAGCACCTGCGGGCGGGCGGGCTCCATCCGTTGTTGGACCGCAGTAACCTTTCCCCCAGGTTCGTCCGCAACAGGATCCGCAATGACTTGCTGATCCGGCTGGAAAAGGAGTTCAACCCTCAGGTCAAAAAACACCTCTGCCAGCTGGCGGACCTCGCTCGGGAGGATCAAGAGTGGCTGGCGGGCGAGGCCGGCCGGCGGTTCCGCCGGGTCGCCCGGGTCCGTTCCGGGAAGGTGCGGCTCAATCGCGCTCTGTTAAGGAAGGATCCTGCCGGGTTGCGCCGGGCGGTGCTCCGGCTGGCGGCCCAGCGGCTGCAGGGGAGCGTGCAGGGGTTCTCTTTGAAACATTGGGAGATGCTCGACGGGCTGCTGGCCGGGCAGGGGACCGGGGCGGCCGACTTGCCGCACCGGTTCCGGGCCGAAGCGAAAAACGGCGCCCTGGTGTTAAGAATCTGCTAGACTAAAAGTATGCCCACGACGATGGAAGGGGGAAGCAAGAAGGGACCGCCGGTGCCGCCGGAAGGGCACTGGTTCCGCTGGACGGTCTGGCTGATTCTAGGGCTGACTTTCATCTACCTCTATCGGCTGGGGTCCATCTCCGCCACCGGCATCCCGCAGGAGATCTCCTACAGCGAGCTGTACCAGTGGCTTTCTTCCGATGCCCGCCCGAATAAGATCAAGACGGCGATCCAGACGGAGAACATCCTCCGGGGCGAAACGGAGGACGGCCGCCGGTTCCTGGTGAACCTGCCGGATAACGACCCCGACCTGCTGAAACTCCTCCGCGAGAAAGTCCCCGACTTCAAGCTGGAACCACCCCGCACCTTTTGGCTAAGCTTCTTCTTCAATCTGGCCGGGCCGTTGCTGCTGCTCGGCGCCTTCTGGATGCTGCTCTACCGGGGCGCGGCGCAGGGAGGGGGGCGGATCCTCTCCTTCGGCAAGAGCCGCGCCCGCCAAGCCACGAATGAGGATGGGCAGCGGGTCACCTTCGCCGATGTGGCCGGTGTGAAGGAGGCCAAGGAAGAGCTCCAGGAAGTGATCGAGTTCCTCAAGGACCCGAAGAAATTCCAGCGGCTGGGCGGGAAAATTCCCAAGGGAGTTCTCCTCCTAGGTCCCCCGGGTTGTGGAAAAACCCTCCTTGCAAAAGCTGTCGCGGGCGAAGCTGGGGTGCCGTTCTTTTCCATCAGTGGTTCCGACTTCGTCGAAATGTTCGTCGGCGTGGGGGCCAGCCGCGTGCGGGACCTGTTCGAGCAGGCCAAGAAATCGGCCAAGGCGCATGGCCGCGGCTGCATCATCTTCATTGACGAGATCGACGCGGTCGGCCGGCAGCGGTTCGCCGGAATCGGCGGCGGCCATGACGAGCGGGAGCAGACCTTGAACGCTTTGCTGGTGGAGATGGACGGCTTCAACACGCAGGAGGGGGTCATCCTGGTGGCCGCCACCAACCGGCCCGACGTGCTGGACCCGGCGCTGCTCAGGCCCGGGCGCTTCGACCGGCAGATCGTGGTGGACCGGCCCGACCTGGTCGGGCGGGAGGAGATCCTGCGCGTCCACGTCCGGCGGGTGAAGCTCGCCAAAGAGGTGGACCTGCGCGTGATCGCCCGGCAGACGCCCGGTTTCTCCGGGGCGGACCTGGCCAACCTCTGCAACGAAGCCGCCCTCTTGGCGGCCCGCAACAACAAGGAAGCGGTCGGCATGAAGGAGATGGAGGCGGCGATCGAGCGGGTGATGGCCGGCCCGGAGCGGAAGTCCCGCGTGATCTCCCCCTATGAGAAATCCATCGTCGCCTGCCACGAGGCGGGCCACGCGCTGGTCTCCATGATGGTGCCCGGCGCCGATCCGCTGCACAAGGTCTCGATCATCCCGCGCGGCACGGCCGCCCTTGGCTACACGATGCAGACGCCGCTGGAGGACCGCTACCTGATGACCCGCCAGGAGCTGCTGGGCAAGCTGACGGTGCTCATGGGTGGCCGGACTGCCGAGGAGCTGACCTTCAGCGAGATCACCACCGGCGCGCAGAACGACATCGAAGTGGCCACCGACATCGCCCGCCGGATGGTCTGCGAGTACGGCATGAGCGAGCGTCTCGGCAGTTTGACCTACGGCAAGCGGGAATCCATGATCTTCCTGGGCCGGGACATGGGTGAGGACCGCAACTACTCCGGCCAAACGGCGGTGGTGATCGACGAAGAGATCCGGCGCCTGGTGCAGGAAGCGCACGAGCGGGCCAGGAGCATCCTCACCCAGCACCGGGACCGGTTGAAGCGGCTGGCCGATGCGCTGCTCGAAAAGGAAGTCCTGGACGGCGACGAGGCCAAGCGGATCGTGATGTCCGATGAGCCGGCCGGTGAGCCGCCTCAGACCGGCGAACAGACCGGCGGCCTCGAGCAGACTGGCCCTGTCGCCACAGGCTAGTCCCCCCATCCCTTCCGAACTTCTCTGCGGACGGTTCCGTCTTTCCTTGGGACCCCGCCCTCTGATCATGGGGATCCTCAACGTGACCCCCGATTCCTTCAGCGACGGCGGGCGGTTCCTCTCCGCGCGGCGGGCGGTCTCCCACGCGCTGCGCATGCAGAGGGAAGGGGCCGACCTGATTGACGTTGGGGGCGAATCCACCCGTCCCGGCGCCCGCCCCGTTTCCGCGCGGGAAGAGCTGCGCCGGATCCTGCCGGTCATCGAGCAACTGGCCGGCGGGCTGAAAATCCCGATCTCGGTGGACACTTCGAAAGCCGACGTGGCCGAGGCGGCGCTCCAAGCCGGCGCTTCTCTCGTGAACGACGTCACGGCCCTCGGCGACCCGGCAATGGGGCGGGTGGTCGCGCGGGCCGGCGTCCCGGTGATCCTGATGCACACGCGGGGGACCCCTCTCACGATGATCTCCAAGGCCCGCTACCGGAAGCTGATCCCCGAGGTGGTCTTGGAGCTCAAACGCTCCATCCGGAAGGCGGCGGCCGCCGGAATCCGGAAGAAAAACATCCTGATCGATCCCGGTATCGGTTTCGCCAAAAGCGCGGAGCAGAGCTTGGAGTTGATCCGGCGCCTGGCGGAGTTCAAGAAGCTGGGGTTCCCGGTGGTGGCCGGGCCTTCCCGGAAATCCTTCATCGGCGCCGCGTCGCACCAGCGACGCGGCATTTCCTCGGCAGCAAGGACGGTGCCGCCTCGGTCATTGGCGGAGGAGCGGGTGTTCGGAACCGCCGCGGCGGTGGCCCTCTGCGCCGCTCATGGCGCAGAGATCATTCGCGTGCATGACGTGGCTGCGATGCGCCAGGCGGCCCTCATCGGGCATGCAATAGGAGCCCGTTCATGCTGAGCTTTTCGAAGCATGAACGGGGTTACCTCTGATGCCTAAGCTCGGCGTCAACGTGGACCACGTGGCGACGCTGCGCCAGGCCCGGCGCGGCTCGACCCCAAGCCCTGTCTGGGCGGCGCGAGCGGCTCAAGCCGCCGGCGCCGACAGCATCGTCTGCCATTTGCGGGAGGACCGCCGGCACATCCAGACCCAAGACCTTCCGGAGATCAAGCGCTCCGTCCGCCGGCTCAACCTGGAGATGGCGGCCCATCCGGAGATTGTCCGGATATGCTGCCGGCTTCGGCCGTACCAGGCGACGCTGGTTCCCGAGCGGCGGCAGGAGCTGACCACCGAGGGGGGCCTCGACCTGCGCCATGGCCGGGACCGGATCCGGAACGCGGCGCGCTGCCTGTCGGGCGCCGGGGTCCGGATGAGCTTATTCATTGACCCCGACCCGGAGCAGATCCACCGCTCGGTGGATCTCGGAGTTCCGATGATTGAGCTGCACACCGGCCGGTATTCGCAAGCGGCGGCCGGCGCGGCGCGGCGGAGAGAGCTGGAGAAATTGAAGAAGGCGGTCCGGCTGGGCCGGAGCGAAGGATTGATCGTGGCGGCCGGCCACGGCCTGGATTACCATAATGTCCGGGCGGTTGCCATGATCCCCGGTATGGAGGAGCTGAACATTGGTTTCTCGATTGTCGCCAAGGCGGTCGAGGTGGGGTTCAAGGAGGCGGTCAAGGAGATGGTAGAAGCATGTCATCTCGAGCCCCGAAGGGGCGAGAGATCTCGTTCTTAAAATCAGATTTCTCGGCCTGGCGGCCTCGAAATGACGAGGAGGATTATTTGAAAATTA
>CAYJTM010000042.1:0-8224 GCA_964373055.1 uncultured Planctomycetia bacterium | reverse complement strand
TCTTCTCGATGAAGGCATCCTGGAATTTCTCGCCGCCGTCATAGGTCCGCTGGAGGATGTTGCCGGTCTTCATCGATCTCAGTTTGGTCCGGACGAAGGCGGCCCCCTTGCCCGGCTTGACGTGCTCGAACTCCACCAGGATGTAGAGCTCCCCCTCAATGACAAGGGCCATGCCGGTTTTGAACTGATTAGTTGAAATCATGAGGGAAAGGTTATTTTAGCAGACTGGCCAGGGCCTGCAAGCCCAAGGTGTAGCTGTGGGGCCCGAACCCGGAGATCTGGCCCACCACCACCGGGGCGGTCAAGGAGTCATGGCGGAACCCTTCCCGCGCGTGGATGTTGCTCAGGTGGACCTCGACGGCCGGCAGGGCCGCCCCCTCCAGAGCGTCCCGGATCGCCACCGAAGTATGGGTATACGCGGCCGGGTTGATCAGGATGCCGTGGAAGCGGCCGGGCGCGTCGCCGATCGCGTCCACGATCTTCCCCTCATGGTTGAGCTGATGGATCTCCAGCTTCAGCTTCAGCCGCCGGGCCTCCCGCTGCAGCCGCTCGTTGATTTGGGCCAAGCTCACCCGCCCGTAGATTGACGGCTTGCGCCGTCCGAGCATCTGGAGGTTCGGCCCGTGGATCACGAGGACCCTCTTCAAGCCTTCGGTTTCTCCGCTTCTTCGACCAGCATGACAGGGATCCCATCGCGGATGGGATAGCGAAGCCCGCAGCCGGACGCCGTGCAGAGGAGGCACTCCCCCTCCTGGCGCACCGGGGCCTTGCAGGCCGGGCAGGCCAGGATTTCCAACAGCTCCTTGTCGATCATTACGAAATCACCTCCAGCTTTTCCGGCTGCGGGACCGAGTGTAAGCGGGTGGATTTGAGCGTGGCCACCGCCGTCTCGATCGCCCCCACCGCCTGCACACAGTCCCGGTGGGCGTTCCCCAACCGGGTATGGGCGTCCCGAACCTTGTTCTCCAGCGAGTCCCTCAGCGCCTTCACGGCCTGGTCAATGGAACTGACGAACTCCTCCACCTGGGCCTCATCAATCTGTCCGACCTGTTTCAAGTTCAAGTGGTACATCGCCAGCAGATAAGGGACCGTCATCGAATACGGCATGATGATCACACGGTACTCCTGGTACGATTGCAGGTGCGTCTTCCGGAGCAGCTGGTAAGCGGAATCCGGCACCGCACAGATGGCGAAGCTGGTGGTGGCGCCCGGGTCGATGTATTTGGCCACCTCCCGCGCACGGCTTAAAATGCGCCGCTCGATCTGCTCGGCCAGCACTTCCCTCTCGGTGGCCCCCTCGACGCGGCCGATCTGCTCCAGTAACTCGGCGCCCGAGAACTTAGAGTCAACCGGGATCACCCGGCCACCAAACAGCGTGAGGCCGAACTCAACGTCATGGTAAGGGCTGCGTACCCATTCTGAGGGAAACAGCTTGAGCAGCTCCCGCAGAATGTTCTCTCCGGCCGCGCCGGACTTTCGCCCGGTCAAAGTAGAGACGATCCCAGTCACCTTCTGGTCGAGCCCATCGAGCAAACGTTGCGATTGCTGCAGGTCAGAGTTGCGCTCTCCCCGGAGCCGGGCCAGCTCTTTAGCGGCGACGTCCACCTCTCCCAACACCTTCTTCAGGTCGGACTGGAGCGCGGAATCCCGGCCCACCTGAGCCTTGAGGTCTTCCACCGCAGCGCTGATGGTCCCTAGCGTCTGAGCAAACAGTTCCACCTTATCCAGCTTCTGGATCTGATCCGCGGGGAGGGACTGGTTCACCACCCTCCAAATCTTCAACAAAAATAAGAAAACCATCACCGCCACTACCAGGATGAAGAGGACTAGTAGAGTGTTCACCGGGCCGGCCCCCCCTGCGTTTTCTCGACGTATTTCATCCGCAGCTCATACAGCAGGCCGTCCAGCAGGCCCGCCTCTTCCTGGCTCAGGTTCCCCTGCGTCTTTTCATGAAGGAGGCCCAGCACGTCCACCAGGTACCGGGCCTGCTCCAGGTCCGGTGTGCTAAGCCCGGTGGCCGGGTGGGCCATCTCCCCGAGCGCTATCATCGCCTGCATGGAGAGGGAGGAAAGGAACATCGCAAAGTCGCTTTGGGGGGGGGCGCCGCCGCGGCGCGGCGGTGGCTGCCGGGTTGAAGAGGCCGGCGGCGGCTCCGGGCGCTGCGCTTGCGGAGGCGGCTGGGCGGAGATCGGCGGCTCGGAGCCGGGCAGAGTCTTCCGCTCCTTCTCCACCTGTTCCTTCCAGCTTTCGTCTACTTTTTTCTGCCCGAAATCAGCGGTCATTCGATGAGGAAACCCCCGTATCCTTGCTTATACTTTACCAGCGACGCCCGGGAGGCGCCAAGCTCTTTCGCCGCGGCGATCGCGGCGGCCACGGCGGGCGCGCCGCACATCGAACCGCCCGATTCCGCCACTTGATCCATCAACCCCTGCCCATCCAGCGCCGTGATCCGCTCGATCAACTGCCGGTCCAGCCGCTTCGCCAGTTCCGGGGGCCTATAGCAAGCCAGGTTGCTGGAAGCGATCAGAAACACCTCCCGGCCGGACTGGCGCAACGCTCGCGCCACCCCAAGGCCTACCCGCCGGGCCGTTTCCGCGTCCACCCCGTCCACGCAGAGAGGCACGAAGCCGCGCGATTTCCACAAGTGCTGCAGGAACGGCAGCTGCACCTCCGCCGCGTGCTCATGCTCGTGCGCCTTGGGATCTTTCTTGAGATCCGGGACGGCTTTCCGGATGGCGCGGGCCAGCTCCCGGTCCACCGGCACCCGGCCCAGCGGAGTGGCCCATTCCCCGTCCGCCGCCACGCTTAACTTCTCGCCGAGACGGCTGTGGTTGGGGCCGAGGATGACCGCCGTGTCGAAGGGCTGCAGCATGCCGTACACCGCCGCGGCCACCGCGCCCGAAGAGAAGAGGGATCCGTGCGGGATGACCGCGGCGATGGCCTTTTGTTTTTTCCGAACGGGCGGGAGGAGATGCTCCAGCAGTTCTTTCAGGGATTCCTTCCGCTCCGGGTAGAAAATCCCGGAGACAGCCGGCGACCGAGGCGGCACCGTCCTCGCTGCTCCCTATTTCTTGGCGGGGCGGCCGATGACCACCACGCAGCGCTCCGGGTCCAGCAGCTCCTGCGCCGCGCGGCGCAGCTCCGCGGCCTTGAGGCCCTGCACCCGCGCGTCGTACTGGGCGGAGTAACCGAAGCCCAGCCCGTAGAGCTCGTCGCCGGCCATCTGGGCGGCCAGCGCCTGCTGAGTCTGCCGGGCGATCCGGCGCCCGCCCAGCAGGCCCTGTTTCGCCTCCTGCAGTTCCTCCTCCGGAACGTCGCTTTGCCTCAAACGGCGCGCCTCCTCCAGCAGCGCGGCCCGGACCCCATCGGAATTGGAGGGATCGGTGATCGCGTAAAGGATGAAACAGCCGGGGTCCACCCCATGCATCGCGAAGGCCCCCACCGTGTAGGCAAGGCCGCGCCGTTCCCGCACCTCGGTGAAAAGCCGCCCCGCCCCGCCCGAGAGGACGGCTTCCAACAGATCCAGCGCCGGTACCCGGGGGTCGCTCACCTTGATCCCCGGAAAGCCGATCAGCACGAGGGCCTCTTCGCGCGGCGTCGCCTCAATCCGTTCCCGCAAGCTGGCCAGCGGCGGCTCCGCCGGAACTTCCGGAAGAGCCGCCTTGGAAGCCGGGATCCCGCCCACCGCCTGCTTGAGCAGATTCAAGACCTGCTCCCGCTCAAACTGGCCGGTCACCGCGATCACCAAGCGGCTGGGGTCCAAGATCTGCCCGTAAAAACGGACCAGATCTTCCCGTTTCATGTTTTGCAGGGACTGCTCCTCCCCCGCCGGGTCCAGGCGGTACGGGTGCTTTGTGAAAAGAGTGGCGGTCAACCGCCGGATCCCCCAGGAGAAGGGGTCTTCCTCCTGCGCTTTCAGGTTCGCCAGCGCCAGCCGGCGCTCCTTCTCCAATTCATCCGCCGGGAAACCCGGCTCGGAGAGGATCTCTCCGAAAAGAGGGATAGCTTGGGCCAGCTCGGAAGAGACCACCGAAAAGGTCAGCCCCAAACTGTTCCGGCCGCTGAAGGAATTCAGCTCCCCGCCCAGTTGTTTGACGGCGTTGTCAATCTGATCCTTGTTCTTGTGCCGGGTGCCCCGCAGCAGCATGTCGGCCGCCAAGTGGCTCAAGCCGCTGGTGGAGTCGGTCTCGTAGCGGACGCCGCCCATCATCGAGGCCTGCAGTGTGGCCAGCGGGAGCCGCCGGTCTTGGCGGAGGATGACCCGCGCCCCATTCTCCAACCGCACCAGCTCCGCCTGCAAAACAAAATCGGTACCAGGTACCGAACTTTGAAGACCGGTACCTGGTACCGATTTTCTCGGCAGCAGCGTCACCGTGGTGGCCCGCTCCTTCACCAGGTAGTCCCGCGCCGCCCGCTGAAGATCCCCGGCCTGAAGCCGGCGGATCCCTTCCAGGTAGCGGACCGCGAACAAGGGATCTCCGACCAGCACCTCGTAGCCGGCCAAGTCGGAGGCCTGCCCCCCCACTGTTTGCCTGCCGCTCAAGTACTCCCGCAGTAAAGCCCGCTTGGCCGCCTCCAACTGCTCCGCGGGAAACAGCTCCGCGGCGGCGCGGGCAAACTCCTTCCAAACACCGGCGGCCGCTTCCCCCGCCCGGCCCGGGTCCAAACGCATCGTGACCGTGAAGAGGCCGCGATGCTGAGGGGTATAGTTCCAGCACTGCACCGCGTGAACGATCCCGGTCTCTTTCAACGCCTTCTCCAGCCGGGAACCCCGCTCCCCTCCCAGCAGATAGCCCAGCAGATCCACGGCAAACAGATCGGGATCGGCGGCGGCGACGCTCGGCAGCCCGATCGCGACGATCCCGAGCTGGATCTGGGCTTCCTCGTTGATCTGACGGGGAGAGAGGGGCAGCGGCTCCTCCGGAAGGGCCTCCTGTGTCACCCGCCCCGCCGGGATATCCTTCACCAGCTCGCCGAACCTCCGGATGACCTCTTGCGGGTCCACATCCCCCACCACGGCGATCGTCATCCGGTTGGGGACGTAATGCATCCGGTGGTATTCCCGCACATCCTCGGCGGTCAGCTTCATCAACTGCGGCTCGTAGCCGATGATCGGGATCCGGTACGGGTGCACCCGGTAAGCGTTGTCGAACATCAGATCCCACGCTACTTGGGAAGGGTCGTCCCGCCGCATCTTGAGCTCCCGCAGCACCACGTCCCGCTCCTTGAGCAGCTCCTCCGAGTCCAGCGTCGAGAAGAAGAGGGAGTCCACCATCAAGTCGGCCGCGTCGGACCAATGCTCCCGGTTGACGATCAACTGGTAGCTGGTGGTGTCGTAGGTGGTGAAGCCCTGCGAGGTGCCGCCGTAGGAGCGGGCCTCCTTCTCGACGGCCCCCACCGGCCGGCGGGCGGTTCCCTTGAACAGCATGTGCTCCACCACGTGGGAGATGCCCGCACCCAGGAACTTCCCTTCGGTGGCCGACCCGGTCGGGACCACGGCATGGAACGCTGCCAGCGGATGGGAATGGTCCTCCTGGATGAGCAGCGTCAGGCCGTTCGAGAAACGGTGGCGGACCGGAGCGGCCATTTCGGAGGGCTCTAAGAGTTTAGGCGATTGGACGACAGGCATGGGAGGCCTCGCGTGGGAAATGAACGGAATATGGATGCTCCGGCAACCGGATAGGAAGAGGGCAAGGAGAAGAACTAGACGCGTCTGCGGTTTTCCCGTAGCTTGCGGCGCCGGGCGACCGAGGGCTTCTCGTAATGCTTGCGGGCCCGGATCACCTTCAAGATCCCTTCCCGCTCCACCTTCTTCTTGAGGCGGCGAAGGGCCTTCTCGAGGGGTTCATTTTCTCTGACTTCAACGACTGGCATGTGGGTATGTTACTTCACCGCGTCATTTGCGTCAAGCCGCCCGCGCCCGGTGCGGCTTAAGACGAACCTCTAAGTTGCTATCGAGAGCGAACGCCAACTTCGCGAGGGTTTCCAGGTTATAGTTTCTAGCCTGCCCCGATTCGAGTTTCGCGATGAATGGCTGGCTCACCCGCATCCGCCGGGCCAGCGCGGCCTGGGTCAGTTTTTTCCGTTCCCGAAGCTTGATCAGGTCATGGGCGATGGTAATCTTTCTCAGCTCCTCTTCATAGCCTTTGCGAAACTCCTTATCCTTGAGCCATTCTTTCAGTGTTTCATCAAAAGTAACCAACCTGACTTTTTTTTTCATGCCAGTTCCTCCAAGAACAGGCCGCCCTTCTCGTTGCGGCGGATGAAGTCCGACATCCGATTCAATGCCACTCGTCTTTCCCAATCCGGCAACCGGTCCGATCTCTTTCGAAACAAATGCAGAAGAACCGCCTTATCCCTCAAGAAGAAGAAATACAGTATCCGGTGAGGCCCCGGTCGAAGCTCATACAGTTTATTCCCTAAATAATCCGCAACCGGCCGCCGCAACTCCTCTCCCTCCCGCCGAAGAAGGACCAGATACGCGGCGATCTTCGCCCGGTCTTTGGGAGCCAGCTTCTCGATCTCCCGAGACACCGGGTTCCGACCTTGGGCGTCCACGTAATACAGAATATATTTCGCGCTCATTTCAAGTATATAACTCCTGAGTTATATTGTCAACCCCGCGCCAAGTGGCCACAAATTGTGACCACCCCTACCAGATATATAGTATCAATATTTATTCATATACAGCAAATACCGGATCAAATAAAAAGAGGCCGTGCCCTCCCCTCCAGGGGTAAAGGCACGGCCGGCCTCTTTATTTAGAGCAGGTAGGATCTCCGCCGCAGCAGCCGCTTCCCTCCTCCTTGATGGCCCCCTTGATCTTGGCCACTAGCTCCGGCGTCATCTGCACTCCTGTATGGCAGCCCTTGGCGTGCTCCGCCGCCTTCTGAAGGATCTCTCCCTCGCTCTTCCCATGCGCCTCAAAATCACAGTCCACCCCGACATCCCGGCATTTCAGCATCATTCCCATTTCATTCCCTCCTTATGGTTTATGGTCTCTCGCGAAACGCACGCAGCTTTCGACCCGCAAGGAAACAAAACGGGCGATCCGATCGAAATCGGCGTCCGCGTGCAGAAGGGTAAGCCGGTGCCGCATGGCTTTGTAGGCGATCAGGAAATCCACCGTCTTTGCCTTGAGGCCCCTGCTCCTTAGCCGCTGGGCCCACTGGGCCGCTTTCAGCCAATCGGTTTCCGTCAGCGGGAACTGGTGCAGGCTGGAAAGGTACTGGCACCACCGGTTGAACTCCTCTCCGGTTGGGACGCCGTGCAGAAGCTCAAACAGGATGGGAGAGGTAACGGCGGCCCGATTGTTCCGGACCAGATCGGTGATCCGGTCCCGAATATGAGGCACCTCCCTCGGAGGGAAGTTGAACAACCATGCCGAAGTGTCGATTAAAACGAGAGACACTTAGGCGCGAAGATGAGCCAATTCTTCCGGAGAAATCCGAAGACGAAGATGGTCGAACTCGCTGATGAACGTGTTCCGCTGGATCTCCGACAGCAGACTGCGCAGGCCGTTTTCCAGGACCTCACGCTTTGTCTTGGCCCGCGAAGCCTTGAATGCTCGCTTGAGAAGCTGCTCGTCAATATAGGTTGTGATTTTCATGGGCGCTCCTGATGTATGGTGTTGCTTGCCATACATACTATAGCGTGAAATCTTTTTGAATGCAAGGTGGCGGCCCCTTCCCCGCTCCGGTGAGTCCGGCCGGAATGAACTGTCCCCTTATGAAGCGTCCCCTCTCACCTAACGCCTGCAGGAGTAACCTGTCCCCTCGGAACCCGGTACCGCTATTACGCATTCCTTATCGCTTCGCTTCCCGTGGAACGTCGGTCTTAATCCCCTTCAAGAACCCCCGCATTCTGCTCATCGGGCGCAGGGGAACCAGCTCAATCCGGTTGTCGTATCGGATGACCTCCACCTTTTGCCCGGACCGCAGATGCAGGGAATCCCGGATTTCCTTCGGGATCACCACCTGGTATTTCTTGGAAATGGTGACGGCCATTTATTAATTGATCTCCTTCTCTTCAGAAGCGGACCATGAAGCGGGTCCAGGCGTTATCGGCCTGCCGACCGGCCCGGTAGACCCGCCGCAGCCGCCAGCTCGTTAAAACGATCGCCACCCCACTGAAGACCAGGAAACCGGAGACCAGCGTCACAATGATGTGCGGATGGAGATAAATGAGTATTCCGATCAGAATCAACATCAACCCGCTGAGCACC
>CAYJTM010000041.1:0-8462 GCA_964373055.1 uncultured Planctomycetia bacterium | reverse complement strand
GCGTGGTGGCCAATGAGGACCCCGACTTCCTGAAAGGGCTGGTGCGGGTCTGCTCGCTGGGGGCGCTGCAGCTCCACGGCCAGGAGCCGCCGGAGCAGGTGCTTCGGCTTAAATCGGAGCTTTCCGGCGTGGAGATTATCAAGGCGATCCGAGTCCGGGACGCCGACAGCTTGAAGGAGATCCCCGCTTACAAGGGGGTGGATGCCGTTTTGCTGGACACCTACGACCCGCACCGGCTGGGCGGCACCGGCCAGCCGTTTGACTGGAGCTTAGCGGCCCGGGCCAAGGAGTTCGGCATCCCTCTGATCGTTGCCGGCGGCCTCACCGCCGGCAACGTGCGGGAGGTGGTGCGCCAGGTGGAGCCGCACGGCGTGGATGTCTCCAGCGGGGTCGAGGTCTCCCCCGGGAAAAAGGACTTCACGCTGATCCGCCAGTTTGTGTTGAAGGCCAAGCAGGGGTGATACAATAGTCATTGCGAGGCCGCATCAGCGGCCGAAGCAATCTCGTTTTAAAGGGAGGTTTTTTAGATGAACATGCTGAAAACTGCTTTCTTCCTCGTCGTTCTGATGCTCCTATTCCTCGCCATCGGCGGTCTTTTGGGCGGCCGGCAGGGAATGACGATGGCATTCGTCATGGCGCTGGTCATCAACCTGGGGGCCTACTGGTTCTCCGACAAGATCGTGCTGGCGATGGTCCGGGCCAAGCCGGCCACTGAGGCGGAAGCGCCGGAACTGGTCGGGGCGGTCCGGCACTTGGCGCAGCTCTCCAACATGCCGATGCCGAAGGTCTATATCATCCCGTCCGAGGCGCCCAACGCCTTCGCCACCGGACGCTCCCCGAAGCACGCCGCGGTGGCGGCGACGGCCGGCATCCTGCGGATCCTGGACCAGGACGAGCTGATCGGCGTGATGGCGCATGAGCTCTCGCACGTCCGCAACCGGGACATCCTGATCGGCACGATCGCCGCCGCGATCGCCGGGGCGATCTACATGCTGATCGACATGGCTCGCTGGGGGCTGATGTTCGGGGGCGGAAACCGCGACGACCGGGAGCGGGGCGGCGGCGCGCTGAACATGGCCGCCTTCCTGTTGATCTCCATCCTGGCTCCCATGATTGCCATGCTGATCCAGATGGCGGTCTCCCGTTCCCGCGAGTACCAGGCGGACGAATCGGGCGCCCGCCTCTGCCGCAAGCCGCTGGCGCTGGCTTCCGCCCTGGAGAAGATCCACTCCATGGCCGCCCGCCGTCCACTGGAAGGGGCCAATCCGGCCACCGCCCATCTCTTCATCGTCAACCCCTTCTCGGCGCGGGGAATGATGAACCTCTTCAGTACCCACCCGCCGGTTGAGAAGCGGGTGGAGGTCCTCCACCAGCTCGCCCGCCAGTTGTAGAGGTTTTGTGCTATACTCGCAATAGGTCGTTAAAACGACCTATTGGGGGATGCCATGACTAAAATTCTGCCTGCGTCCGAGGTGAAAACGCGGTTCTACCGGCTGATCGAAGGGGTAGGCATCGGCGACGAGATCATCGTCACAAAGAATGGACGGCCGACGGTGGCCTTGCTGAGCGCCCGGGAGCTTTCTTCCCTGAGAGAGACGCTGGATGTCCTCGGCGACAAGAGCCTGATGCGTCAGATCCGCGCCAGCGAACGGGAGATCCGTCAAAAAAAGAAACTTTATTCCTTTGAGGAAGTTGTTGGAGAGCCGTTGCATCCAAAGAAGAAACGACGTTCTGTTCGGCGGTGATCTATCAGCTCAAATTCACTCCCCGGGTACGGGAAACCTACGCTCATCTCCACTCTTCCGTCAAGCAGCAAGTAAAGGAAGGATTCCGTTTCCTCTCTCAAAATCCGCATGGCGGAGAACCGCTCCGGCGTGAGTTGGCCGAAAAATGGAAGCTGCGTGTCGGGCGATTCCGAATTATCTACCGGCTGGAAAGCAGTCGGCGCGCGATCGTGGTCGTCGCCGTTGGCCATCGTCGAGATGTCTACATAAGTACGAATACAATCTCAGATAAAATTTCCCGTATCTCTTGATCTGCCAAGCGGAAAAAGGTATCCTTTAACAAACACCCAAAACCAAACCCGATGAAGGTTATTCCCCGAATCTTAGCCCTTTTTCTATCTCTCGCCCTTGCTCTGCCCAATCCTGCCTACGCCCTTCGTGTCCAAGCCGGCATGGAGAGCGCTTCCCGGCCGGAATTATCCCGCGCCTTCGCCGCCGGGGCGGAGGAGAAGACGCCTAAAGTCATAAACGCAGCCGCGTGGGATGTCGTGGGAGCGGTGCTCAAAGAGCGACAACGGACTCGTCAGGCTTACGATGGATACATCCTGTTGGGCGAGGGGACGAATTTTTTCAATCAAGCCTTTTCCGCCGCCGGTTCCTGGGCGTTCTCCCTGGCTCGCCTGATCTTGAGGGAGAAGGCCCCGGAGATGACGCTGAGTCACAGTCCCGACGGAACGGTTTCTCTCCGGTTCAACCGCGACGGCATCCTGTCTTCCTCACGAGGGGTTTCTTTCCGAAAGCACTTAGACCTGAAGGAACACGGGCTGACCCTGCGCCCCAGAGGGGACTCAGGAACGGAAGTGGAGTTCAGGGTTTCTGGGGAAGCGGCGCCGCAGGGGTTTCTGGTTCTTGAAAACATAGTGAACGTCCAGATTGGCAAAGATCCCATTTACGCGACCGATGACACCGGCGACAATTTTTTTATCCAGCTGGAGGACGTTCCGAAAGAGATTTCCAGACTCCATCTGACCCTGTCGGTCTCCAAAGGGTTCTGGAATGTTCTCGACCAAAGCGCCAACGGGACTTTCGTCCGGGCGATCGATGCCCAGAAATTCAAGGAAAAGGTGGTACCTCCCCAAGATATCGCCACATGGGAAATCCCGGCGGGCCTAAAGGAGGTGCCGCTTCCTGCCGAGGGGTTGCGGATTAGGGACTGGAAGCGATTGAAGGTTTTCAACCTCAGAGCTGCAGATGATCTTTGGCTGCTGTCCGCGGCGCCGGATGGGAAATCGATCCAGGTGATGAGCGAACCGGAATCCGACCGCAACCAACCCGGCATAGAACTGCCGCCCGGCGCCACGCTGGCGATCGGAGACGATCCCGATCCCGCGGATTACCCGGCCCCCGCACTGCGCCATTCCTGGTCCGGCGAGAGAAGCCTTTCAAACGTTTCGATCTCGACCTATCTTGAACTGAAGCTTGACCCGGTGGAAGGATTGATCATTCGCGATCGCCGGCCTCTCTACGGAGGGTCGGCCGCCGGCCAGGTGACCCTCAGCGTGAGAAAAATCAGGGAGCAGCTTCAGACGGCCCCCGCCGCTGGGATCGAGCAGGAGGTTCGCGAGGCGGTCTCAACGGCGCTGAACCCCGCGGAAAGCTTGGAATGGAACCTCAAGGCCGCCGCACGGGCCGTGGAGCAGATTCGCCTGCAGTCTCCCGGCAGTTATTGGTTGAAGGCGGGAATCAAGGGGGAGAGGGCCTTCATTGCGTTGGAGGCGGGTATTCCGATCGTCATCTGGTTCAATCCCGGCGGGGTGCTGGATCTCTTCACGCGCGAAGACGAGAAACAGCATATCAGCTACGCCGCGCTGCTGGGCGGCAAGATCGGCCCCAAGAAATTCAGCGATGAGTTCCTGGCCCATCATCCGGATGAGCCCAGTGATTTCGCCATCACCTTCACGACGGGCCAGATCCTGGACCAGGTTCTCAGGCGAAACGGCCGCGTCACGCTGGTCCTGACGAAAAACAAGAAGGAAGTCGCTGCCCGGTTTGCCCAAGGGGCGGTGGGCCGTTATGACGGCAACGACCCGATGACCTTTCTCTGGATGATCCCCGGCCGGGTGGACGTCTACTTCGACCAGGCCTCCGACCCGGGAGAGGATCTGCGCGCCCGCCTGTCCGCCGCGGGAATGAAGGTTAAAGGGGTCTTTGCCACGCCGGAGGCAGTTGGGCAAGCCATCGCCGGAGAGGTTTTGGCGGAATGGAAGCAAAAGGTCACCGACGGGGATCAGTACGTCTTCGGCTTGGTCACCGGCTCCACCCCCAAGCCCTTCCTGGATGCCCTTATGCCGAAGTTGAAAGCGCTGGCTGATCAAGCCCGCTCCGGCCTGCTCCAGAAGTTGAGCATCGTGGTCCCGGACGACCATGTGGAAAAGGTCGCGGAGGGGCAATTCCGGAACATCACCCGGGAAAATCCGGTGAGCGCCTACACGACCCGGAAGAACGACTTCGTCGACCCGGTCAATGAAGGATTACCGGCGGGCCAGCCCGGGATGTCCATGGACCGGGTGATGGTTCCGGAGGTCGGAAAGGCCGTAACCCAGTTAGACCAGCTTCCGGGGATTGACCGCTATTTCCTGACGTTCGGCCCCCAGCATGTCTTCATGCAGTTCGCGGGGGAGGCGGAGAACGTGCAGCTGTTTGATCCCGTCAGTTTGATCCAGCCTGCCGGGACGGAGCAGGTTCTGGATCGGGCCGCTGCGGCTCGACTATTCAATCAGATGGCGGCTCTCGGCCGCGAATTCACCACCTTGGGAGGGCTGGCCACGTGGGGAGATTTGGTCCCGGCCTCTTGGACGGATGCCCCTGCCGACCAGGTGCGGACCATGACCTTCACCGATCCGGAAAATCACCAGTGGATGGTCACCCTTCCGCCCAGCGCAAAACTGCCGTCCGGTGGGTTCACGGGAGCCAGACGTTCCACGTTGACCTCTGATCTCTCCGGAAACACCGTGAGGGAGCTTCTGGCCCAGGCGACCGAGATTCGCCGCGCGCCTATCACCGCCGGGACGGAGCAGATTCCTTTGGATCCCGGTGTGGCCTCCAAGAACACCATCTTTATCACCCCGGGAATGGCCAGCCCGCAGCTATTTGAAAGCTTGAGGCTTTTTAAGCCGGCGCCCGGAGAGCAGCTTTCACTGGTGGTTTTTTCGGAGCACGACTTCCATCAGGTGGAAATTGAGAAATGGCTGGCACAGGCCGGTTTGAAAGCGCGCGAGATCGTGAACGTCCAGCGGACCATCCAGGAACATCCGGATTGGAATCTCTTCGATGTGGTTGCCGACAAACAGGCGGAATATTACCTGGGCACCGGCGGCGAAGTCCGCACCATCTGGTCTTTCAATGACCTCAAGGATCTGGGCCGGCTTCTTGGGATTCAGCCCATCCAAGTCCAGCTTTGGGAGAATTCCCTCCAGAGCCAGTTCCGCACCCAAGCGTAACCCCTATCGACCAGCGTCGCCTCACCCTCTACGCGTAATTCCCCTCCGCGCAGTATGCAGGGCTCCTCGGATGATATAATCTTTCTTGTGAAAGTAACGGAGAAATACATGAAAATTATCCAAAACATCAGCCGGGCGCTGGAGAGAAATTACGCCCCGGAGCGGATTGTGCTGTTCGGATCCTATGCTTCGGGAAAACAGAAAGTGGACAGCGATATTGATCTGTTGATCGTTAAGAGGACCTCGCAATCCTTCTATAAGAGGTTGGCGAAGGTAAGAAAGATCGTCTCTCCACTGCGGGCGGGTATGCCGTTCGATCCGATTGTTGTAACGCCTCAAGAGCTTACGGGCCGGTTAAAACTAGGCGATCAATTCTTGGAGGATATCCTGCGATCGGGAAAAACCCTTTATGCCAAGACATAAAGGAGAGACCTACCCGTCTGAATGGATTGAGAAGGCAAAGCAGGACCTCCGCCGAGTTGCTAGGCGTCTGATGGAAGGGGATGCAGAAGACGCGGCGTTTCACCTTCAGCAGGCCGTTGAGAAATTCCTCAAGGGTTTTCTCCTCTCGACCGGTTGGAAGCTCAAAAAGATTCACGATCTAGAAGCCCTTCTGGACGATGCTGTCCGCGTGGTGCCGGAACCGGAAATGTACAGGGCGTTATGCCAACAAGTGACCGGATACTATCTTGCAGAGCGCTACCCGTCGCTAGGGCAAGCTCCTTCCTCTCGGGAAATTCGTTCGGCATATCGTGACGCGCAGCGATTAGCCCGATGGGTTAATCAGAACCAAGACTGAATTTCTCTATGCCCCCACGCTCGCTCCCTGATTCGCACGGACGGTTTGGGTCCTTTGGAGGCCAGTTCGTCCCGGAAACCCTGATGGCGGCCCTGGCGGAGCTGGAGTCCGCCTACCGCAAGGCCCGTCGGGACAAGCGGTTCCGCAAAGAGCTGGAATTCTACCTCACCGAGTATGCCGGCCGGCCCACGCCCCTTTATGAAGCCCGGCGCTTAAGCCAAAAGCTGGGCCGCAGGATCCGGGTTTTCCTGAAGAGGGAGGACCTGCTCCACACCGGCGCCCACAAGATCAACAACACCCTCGGGCAGGGGTTGCTGGCCAAGAGGATGGGCAAGCCCCGCGTGATCGCCGAGACCGGGGCCGGCCAGCATGGGGTGGCGACGGCGACGGTGGCGGCGCTGCTGGGCCTGGAATGCGACGTCTACATGGGTTCCACCGACATGGTCCGCCAGCGGCTGAACGTCTTCCGGATAAAGATGCTCGGCGCCCGGGTGATCCCGGTGACGAGCGGCTCGAAGACCTTGAAGGATGCCTGCAACGAGGCGATCCGGGACTGGGTCACGAACGTCCGGGACACGCATTACATCCTGGGTTCCGTCGTGGGGCCGCACCCCTATCCGATGATCGTTCGAGATTTCCAGTCGGTGATCGGGCTGGAGGCCCGGGCGCAGATCCGGAAAGCGGTGGGGCGACTGCCGGAGGTGGTGGTTGCTTGCGTCGGCGGCGGGTCGAACGCGATGGGGATCTTCTATCCGTTTCGTGATGACAAATCGGTCCGGCTGATCGGCGTGGAGGCGGCCGGAAAAGGATTGGCCACCGGGCATCACGCGGCGACGCTGGTCAAGGGGAGCGTCGGCGTGCTGCATGGAGCGAAATCCTTCCTGCTGCAAGACAAGAACGGGCAGGTGATCGAGACCCATTCCATTTCCGCTGGGCTGGATTATCCCGGCGTCGGGCCGGAGCATGCCTACTACAAGCAGACCGGCCGGGCGGAATACGTCGCGGTGACCGACAAGGAGGCGCTGGCCGGGTTCCGCCTGCTGGCGGAAACGGAGGGGATCCTGCCGGCGCTGGAGCCGGCGCACGCGATCGCTTACCTCGCCAAGTCGGCCCGCCGGTTCAAGCCGGGAGCGGTGGTGGTGCTGTGCCTGTCTGGACGGGGAGACAAGGATGTGGAAACGGTGGCCGGGGTGCTGGAGAAATAAAATCGAGATTGCCACGTCGGCCCTTCGGGCCTCCTCGCAATGACGAGCTTAAACAGGATTGACGCCCGGTTCCGGGAGCTGAAGCGGCGCAAGGAAAAGGCCCTGGTCGCCTATCTCACGGTCGGGTTCCCAACGGTGAAGATGCTGCCGGACCTGGTAAAGGCCTGCGAGCAGGCCGGCGTGGACTTAGTCGAGCTCGGCATCCCGTTCTCCGACCCGCTGGCGGACGGCCCGACGATCCAGGCCGCTTCGGAGAAGGGGCTGGCCAACGGCGTCTCGCCGGCGGGGGTTCTGGAGCAGGTTCGCCGGCTGCGGCGCGGAAAGGTTCGCCTGCCGCTGGCCTTGATGACATACTATAATCCGGTGCTGCATTACGGGTTGCCCCGGTTCTGCCGGGACAGCCGCTCCGCCGGGGTGGACGGGCTGATCGTGCCGGACCTCCCGCCGGAGGAGGCGGGCGACCTGGTGCGGGTCGCCCGGCCGGCGGGGCTGGACACGGTCTTCTTGGCAGCACCCACCAGCCCGTGCGAGCGGCTGCGTCGTGTGGCGAAACTCTCCACCGGCTTCATCTATTATGTGAGCTTGACCGGCGTGACCGGCGCCCGCCGGAACCTGCCGCCGCAGATCGGCGCGCAGGTGCGGGCCTTGAAGAAAATGACCCGCCTGCCGGTCTGCGTCGGGTTCGGGATCTCCGGGCCGGCGCAGGTGAGGCAGGTGGCGCGGGTGGCGGACGGCGTGATTGTGGGATCGGCGCTCATTAATCTCATCCGGCGTTCCGGCCGGGGGGCGCCGCGGGCGGCCTACCGTTTCTTGCGAGGATTGAAGAGGGTTTGTCGATGACTAAACCGAAACTCTGGGCAATCATCATGGCCGGCGGAAGCGGGGCCGGGCTGCCGCAGATTTTCTCCGCTTCGGCAGCCCGGGGGAGCCGTGCGCCGAGCGGAGCGAAGAAAAGCGAGGCCGTCGGGCTGAGCGACAGCACGGCGGGTGGCCGACCCGAAGGCGGCCAGGAGGCCGCCGAAGGGCGCCGGAGCGAGCCGCTCCATGCGTAAGAAGACGCGCCTGTGGGCGATCATCATGGCCGGCGGAAGCGGGGAGCGCCTTTGGCCCCTTTCCCGCAAGCGCCATCCGAAGCAGACGCTGCGGCTGGGCAACAAGCGGTCGCTGCTGCAGGAGACGGCCGAGCGGCTGCGGGGCGTGGTGCCGGTGGAGCGGACCGTGGTGGTGACCACGG
>CAYJTM010000040.1:0-8509 GCA_964373055.1 uncultured Planctomycetia bacterium | reverse complement strand
CGGGGCGTGGCTCAGCTTGGCTAGAGCGCTTGGTTCGGGACCAAGAGGTCGCGAGTTCAAATCTCGCCGCCCCGATTATATCCCGTAAGGAGTTGCGACAACGGACGGTTGCCCCGAAATCTCCCGTGCTAACACCGTGCTAACAACCGCCCTTTAGATTCGGTCGAGAACTTCCTGAGTGGTATACACGACAACACGATGCTGCTCTTTAAGGGGAGCGTCATTTGACCAAAGCGGGAGATTCAGATGCAGCGCGAGGGCAAGGTAAGGGGCATCCGCAGGGTCCGGGGCTATTTTCTTAGCTTCGGGCAGATGCGTTTGGTAGGTTCTCTCCGGAAGGGTTTGGACGTTGCTTGCGGTGGTGGCTAACGCCAGTTTTATCTGCTCGGAAGAAATCTTTCCGAACCTCCGTTGAATCCGAGGGTACAGAAGGACCCGTTCCGTTTCAAGAAGGGCGTATTCGGGAGCCCATAGGGTAAGCCGTTCATCCAGCAACAACTCGCGAGTCGCGGCAGCGCGAAGGAGTCCCGCAACCAAGATGTTTGCGTCAACGACAAGTTCCACTAGCGGTGGCGATGCCGCTTCCAGACGCGCTGTTTGATCTGTTTGCCGATCTCTACGGCGTCCTGCTCAGTGAGTGTGCTTTTTGAAAGGAGCCGGTTGAGTTGCTCAAACTGCCGTGTTTTCTGAAGGATCGCCTGTCGGGCGACTTCAGACCAGTTGATTTCCGGGAACTGCTTCATCTTGACTTTCAGGTCTGCCGGAATTGCCAGAGTCATGCTTGACATTTCGCGTACCTCCTTAGGGGACCATCGTTTACATATATAAGCATATCATACATAATGTACATGTGTCAAGCCCCCGTCCCCTGTGCTAATGTGGTGCTAATGGAATTAGCCCAACATACGGCAAATAGCAGCAACCAGCAGCAAGATAGGCGTTCATCCCATGCGGGTCTCGATCGGCGTAACTCATAACTACAGCAATGGATAGCAATCCATAGCAAAGACCAGTAAAATGTTTTGGGTGAGACGAATTTTGACGGAGCTTATTTCGGGACCAAGTGGTCGGGAGTTCAAATCTCCCCGCCCCGGTTTTAGTCAGCGAATGGGGTATAAATTAAGCATGAGATGTTGCGGGTTGTTTTTGGCGCTGGTTCTTTGCGCCGGCATCGCCTCGGCGGAGCCGCTGGTGGAGATGAAGCCGAAGGCAAAGGCGACGCTGATCAACGCCGAGGGGAAAGAGGTGGGGACCGCCCTGTTTGAGGAGATCCCCGGGGGCCTCCGGTTGTGGCTGAAGGTGTCGGGCCTGCCGCCCGGGTTCCACGCGTTCCACATCCACTCGGTGGGCCTCTGCGAGCCGCCGGATTTCAAGTCAGCCGGCCCCCACTTCAACCCCTCCAACAAGAAACACGGGAGACAGAACCCCGAAGGCCCCCATGCCGGCGACCTGCAGGACCTCTACGTCGGCAAGGATGGCACGGGGGATCTGGACGCCTTGGTGCCGGCCCTCACGCTGGCCGAGGAGAAGGAAAACTCCCTGTTTCATCCGGGCGGAACCGCGCTCGTGATCCACGCCTCCCCCGATGACAATAAGACCGATCCCGCCGGGAATGCCGGCGACCGGATCGCCTGCGGCGTCATCACCCGCCTCCCCTAGAAAGTACACAAAGCACAAAAGCGTTTTTTCTCCGGCTGTAATTTTTCCCCCGGTGCGGACACACAGATGACACCCTTACGGTTTTCGCTTTTGCTGTTGGCGGGCTTGGCTTTCTGGTCCGGAGCCGTTTTCTCCGAACCGGATGAGCTCGCTTTGGAATCGGGCTGGATGGCTTACCAGCGCGGAGATTACAGCCGCGCCATCTCCCTTTATGAGGAACAGGCGCTGGCCTCGCCGGGGAACGCCCCCCTTCGCTACGACCTGGGCTGCATGCACGTGTTGGAGGGGGATTTCGTGAAGGGCCAGGAGCGCCTGCTCGAGGCCCTGTCGCTGGATCCGAACCTGGCCGAGGCCTATGACGCGCTGGGCCAGCTCTACGAGCGATGGGAGCGCCCCGAATGGGCCAAGACGCTGTACGCCGCGGCGGCGGAGCTCTCGCCCCAGGAGACGCGGCTCCTCTGGCATCTGGCCCGCATCCACATCCGCTTCGATGACCCCGTTCCCGCCCAGCGGGTGCTGCGCCAGATGCTGCTGGTCAGCCCGGAGAACCTGGAGGTCCGTTACCAGCTGGCCGTGCTGGAGCTTCAGACCGACGAGCCGGGGCAGGCGGTCAAGGATTTCCAGGACGTGCTGGACCGGGTCCCGGACCACCTGATGGCCTTGAACGGGATGGGTCTGGCCTACATTCGTCTGGGCAAGGGCCCGGAAGCGGCGGAGGCATTGGAGAAGGCCAGGGAACTGCGGCCCAACCACCCGACCACTCAAACCAATTTGGGGATCCTGGCGGCCCGGCAGGAACGGTGGGAAGAGGCCGCCGCGGCGTGGAACCGCGCCCTCCAGGCCAACCCTGATTTCGGTCCGGCGCAGCGCAACCTGGAACGCTTTAAAATGAAAGGGCCTTCGAAGCGATGAAACGCACACTCTCGCGCGGGTTCACCCTGCTGGAGGTCCTGCTGGTCTGCATCATCCTCTCTTTTCTGTCTGCCACGGCGGCCGTCTCCTACGGTCGGTTCGTGGAGCGGGCCAAAGAGGTGGAGGCGCTGCAGAACCTCGCGGCGATCCGGACCGCCCAGCTCATTTATTACGGGGAGCATGACCGGTTCGTCGAGGCGCTGGACGCGCCGACAATCAACGCGCGGCTCGACGTGGGCATCACGCCCCGCTACTTCAACTACAGGGTGACGAGCACCGGTTCGGGGACCTTCCTGGCGATGGCTACGCCCCAGCAGGTTGTAGCGGGTGAACCCACGATGAACGTTGCCATGAACCAGGAGGGGCAGATCAGCTTTTACTATCCCCCGCCAACGGTGCCTGGCGCGGCCCCTCCTCCCGGTTCGAGCGGGTTCCCCGGTGGTTTTCCGGGTGGCGGCGGTTCGGGAGCGGGAGGGGGCGGTGCACCGGGCGGCGGCGGAAGGAGCGGGGGAACGGCCGGTGGCGGCGGAGGGGGCGGCCAGGGGAGCAGCGGTGGAGCGGATAACATCGGTATCCCGACCGATCAGCCTACTGGCAGCGGAACGACCACCACGCAGGGGGGAAACACCGGTTCCGGCGGCGGCACCGATTCCGGCGGCGGCACCACGACCACGCTCACCTATATTGGGCGCGGCAGCGAGGTCTGGACGAATTGGGCAGACAGGGTTCCCCCATCCATCCCCGTTACCGGGACGATCGGAAAGGAACTCTTGACCGAGGCCATCAATATCGTCGCCGCCTCGGGCGCTCGCGCGATTACGGATGATCTGGCTAGGAAAGGAATCGGGATCCTATTCGGCAGCGCCGCCGATTTCCCGGACAATGGAGATGACACGGTTACCGTGGCGTTCTTTGACTCGATGGGGGGTTTCGGCTTCCCCACGACTCCCGTCAATACTCCGGTCATCCGGTTCAATCCCATTTTCGCCAATGAATCCCCCGGGGTGCTGGCGGCCACGGTGGTGCATGAGGGGTCGCACGCGCAACAGCTCTTGGATGGGACCCTTTACAATACGTCCAAGACGGTGATTGACATCGAATTCCCCGCATGGTGGAATGCAGCCGTGTACTGGCAAAGTGCGCGCACCGATCAAGCCCCGTACGACACATTTCTAGAACAAGCCAATGAGACCGCCCTCGGGTACGCGCTTCGGGGCGAAGCGGCGCTGAAGGATCACATCGCAGCGCTCTATCTATGAAGGGTTTGAACAAGCTCCTGGTGGCCGCTTTGTGCGCTTCGTTGTGCGTGGCGGGAGGCTCGGATGCGTCCGCGAAATCCATCGTGAAGAAACCCGCGCCGAAATTCGCGGAGTTTTCCGGGGATCCTTCCGGGCTACCCGTGCGCTTCCAATATCCCGAGCAGTGGAAGCTGGCCCAGGAGCAGGGCACGGTGGAGCGTTTCCACTTGGTGCGCATTCAGGGGCCCCGGAACCCCGAAAAGACCTACACCAGCTATTTCTCCGTCACGGTTTCTCCCACGCGGGAGCAGGGAGGCCGGTTCGGCAACCTGGCCGAGATTGTCAAAAATTACAAGGATACATTGCTGCCCGATTCCAAAATCGAATCGGAGGGCCTGACCGTGGTGGGCGGGCAGGGGGCTGTGGAGCTGGTCGTTTCCGCCGTGCTGAAGCCTTCGTTTCATTCCAGCTTGAAGTCGATCCCGATCCCAGTAAAAACCCGCACCTTCTTTACCCACAAGGGAAACATGCTTTACCAGATCACGTACGGCGCCGACAGCCGGGTGTACAAGACCCACGCGAAAAAGTTCGACCGGCTGCTGCAGTCGTTTCAGTTCGAATAACCGCATCTCGCAGCAACACCCGCGTAGTCATCCAACCGCCGACCAGGTAAAATGGTTGTACCTGTCATGAAGAAGAGAGTCTCTGTTTTTTGGTCCGGGCGCGTCCAAGGGGTCGGTTTCCGCTACACCACCGAATCGGTGGCGCTGGGGCTGGGCGTCACCGGATGGGTCCGCAATCTTCCTGACGGCCGCGTTGAGGCGGTCGCCGAGGGGCCGGAAAAGAGCTTGAAGGTGTTCCTCGAGAGGATTTCCTCCGGGCCCATGAAAGGGTACATCCGCGGCGTCGAGATCTATTGGGGGCAGCCGGCCGGTGAGTTCGACGACTTCCAGATCCGCTTTTTCTGAGGCCCGCCGGGAGGTTCTGCGGCTGCGCGGGCTGATCCGCCTCCACGACCGCAAGTACTTCGCCGAGAACCGCCCGGAGATCTCGGACCCCGAATACGATCGTCTCACCCGGGCCCTCCAGGATCTCGAACGGAAGTTCCCCCAGCTGGTTACGCCCGATTCCCCCACGCAGCGGGTCGCCGAAAAACCGCTCGAGGGTTTCGAGACGGTGCGGCACCGGGTGCCGATGCAGAGCATGGACAACACCTATTCCCCCGATGAACTGCGGGAGTTCGACGCCCGGATCCGCCGGTTCCTTTCTTCCGAAGAGCCGGTCCCCTACACGGTGGAGCCGAAGTTCGACGGCGTCAGCGTCTCGCTGACCTACGAGAAGGGCCGGTTCACGCTGGGGGCCACGCGCGGTGACGGTGAGCAGGGAGACGACATCACGGCCAACCTGAAGGTAATCCGGTCCGTCCCGCTCGCGCTGGACCCGCCAAAAACACAGAGTACCGGGTACAAAGTACCCGGTACTCTTGTTTTACCTCGCTTGATGGAGGTGCGGGGAGAGGTCTACATGCCGCTCTCGGCCTTCGGGCATCTGAACCGCCAGAAAGAGAAAGAGGGGGAGCCGTTGTTCGCCAATCCGCGCAACGGGGCGGCCGGCAGCTTGAAGCAGCTGGACCCCCGGACTGTCGCGGAGCGAAACCTCTCCCTCTTTTGCTACGGGTTGGGGGCGGTGGAGGGAAGGATCTTCCGGACCCAGCATGAGGTCCTGGAATTCCTTCGGCAGGCCGGCTTGCCGGTCAACCCGCATTTCAAGCTCTGCCGGGACATCGAAGAGGTGATCGCCGCCTGCGATGAATGGGATGCCCGCAGAAAGAAGATGGACTACGACACGGATGGGATGGTCGTGAAGGTGGATGACTTAGAGACCCAGCGCCGGCTGGGGAGCACCTCCAAGGCCCCCCGCTACATGATCGCCTACAAATTCCCGGCGGAGCGGGCGGTCACCCGCTTGGAAACCATCGAGCTGCAGGTCGGGCGGACCGGAGCGCTCACGCCGGTGGCCCACCTGGAGCCGGTTTTCCTGGCCGGCACCACGGTCAGCCGGGCCTCGCTCCACAACGAGGACGAGATCCGGCGCAAGGACGTCCGGGTCGGCGATTGGGTTCGGATCGAAAAGGCGGGGGAGATCATCCCGCAGGTGATCGAGGTGGTCAAGGAGAAGCGGACCGGAAAGGAAAAACCGTTCCGGATGCCGGACCGGTGCCCCGCCTGCGGCGGGCCGGTCTCCCGGGATCCTGAAGCGGTGGTCGTCCGCTGCGAGAGCCTCTCCTGCCCGGCGCAGCTTAAAGAGCGCCTGACTCATTTCGCAGCCCGGGGCGCCATGGACATCGAGGGGCTGGGCGAGGCGCTGGCGGAGCATCTGGTCGCCAGCGGTCGCGTCAAGGACCCCGGCGATTTGTACCGCCTGACCGCCAAGGAGCTGATGGAGCTGGAGCGGATGGGAGAGAAATCGGCCGCGAACCTCCTGCAGGAGATCGCCGCCTCCAAGGAACGGGGCCTGGCGCGGTTCCTCTTCGCGCTTGGGGTTAGGCACGTGGGGGAGGCGGGGGCCGAGGCCCTCGCCCGCCATTTCGGTTCCATCCGTAAACTGTCCGCCGCAGGTGAGGAGGATCTGATTCGGCTGTCCGATGTCGGCCCGGTGGTGGCCCAGTCGGTGCTCAACTTTTTCAGGTCTCCGGCGAACCAAAAGGTGCTGGAGAAGCTGGAGAAGGCCGGTCTCCGGTTCGAGGAGACGGCGCCCAAACGGCTTTCGGGCCGGATGGAGGGGCAGGTGGTGATCTTCACCGGTGAGCTGTCCGGCTGGAGCCGCCCCGAGGCGGAGGAGATGGTTCGCTCTCATGGCGGGGCCATCGGCTCGACGGTGACCCGAAAGACCACGCTGGTGGTCGCCGGGGATTCTCCCGGCTCGAAATACGAAAAGGCCAAGGCGCTGGGTGTTAGAATCATCAGCGAAGCGGAGTTTCGAAAGATGATCGAGAGCAAATGATAAAATCGTGGCCCGTTCGTGCTGAGCCTGTCGAAGCACGAACAACCGCTCGCCCTTCGACAAGCTCAGGACGAGCGGTGGCGATTGTTTTCACAACCCTGCTTGCGGGCTCTCTTCTCCTCTCCGGCTGCAGCCCCGAGTGGAAAAGGAAATTCATCCGCAAGCGCCAAAAGGAGGTCGTGGCACCCCAGGCGATCCTGGTCCTGCAGCCGGACCACAAGGCGGTTTTCCCGCCGGACGTCCGCTACCGCCAGCATTACGCCTTCTGGAAATCCTGGCACGGCGAGTTGCTTGGATCGCTTGGGACTATCCACAAGCGGGACATCCGGTACATGGACGGGGTGGTGGGCGAGCTTCGCGCGATGCAGGCGCTGCTGTCGGGGCGGCCCGCCGAACGGCTTAAAGAGATCCTGGTGGAGCTGTCCAACCTGCAGGACCGGTGGGAGAGCGCTCCCGCCACCTCATCGGTGCCGGTCTCCCACCGGAGCCGCCTCGAAAAGCTGCAGCGGGAGATCAACAAGAAATTCCATTATTCCGAAGTGAAGGAGTCTATTGTCCCGGACCCCTTGGGACGACCTGATCCGCCGGACGGTTGATTTCCTGCGTCTGGAGCGGGGCTTAAGCCAGAACACGGTCCTCGCCTACCGGCAGGACCTGGAGCAGTTCTCCAAGGTCTTCTCCTCCAAACAGCCCGCCGAGGTGACCCGCGGCGACATCCTGGATCACCTCATGAATCTGCGGGACAGGAAGCTGGCCCCCTCCTCGGTCGGCCGGAAACTGGTGGCGATCAAGGTCTTCTTCCGGTTCCTGCTTGGCCAGGGCCTCATCAAGAACGACCCCTCCGGCGTCATCGAGTCGCCGCGCCTGATGAAGGGCCTCCCCGATGTGCTCGATGTGGAGGAGGTCGGCCGCCTGTTGAACACGGCCGCGCCGGACAAGCGGAAAAAAAGACAGGGAAAAACGGTGCGGGACCGGGCGCTGATGGAGCTCCTCTATGCGTCCGGCTTGCGGGTTTCCGAGGCCTCGGGCTTGAAGATCACCGACTTGAACTCCGAGGCCGGGTTCCTCCGCTGCATGGGGAAAGGGGGGAAGGAACGGGTGGTCCCGGTCGGCAGCCACGCCCTCAAATGGATCCGGACCTACCTGGCGGAATCCCGGCCCGGCTTCAACCCCAAGCCGGACTCCCGCCAGATCTTCCTGAACCGCTCCGGCGGCCCGCTCTCTCGGGTCTCCATCTGGTCCATCATCAAGCAGTACGCCCTGGCCGCCCGCATCAAGAAACGGATCACGCCGCACACAATGCGGCACTCCTTCGCCACCCACCTGCTGGAGGCCGGCGCCGACCTGCGCGTCGTGCAGGAGCTGCTGGGCCATTCCTCGATCGCCACCACCCAGATCTACACCCACGTGGACCGTGCCCGCCTGAAGGCCATCCACTCCAAGTTCCACCCCCGCGCCTAGCTTTTCCCTGGAGCATCCGTGCTACAATAAATGGTTCACGCGCTCGTAGCTCAGCCCGGATAGAGCACTAGCCTCCGGAGCTAGGTGTCCCGCGTTCAAATCGCGGCGAGCGCGCTATACTTTGCCCCCCCAGATGCCCAGCGATAGACTCCAAAAGGTCGCGGAAGCGATCAAAGAGGAAGTGGCGCAGATCCTTCAGCGGGAGCTGAAGGACCCGAGGATCGGGTTCGTCACGG
>CAYJTM010000039.1:0-8551 GCA_964373055.1 uncultured Planctomycetia bacterium | reverse complement strand
CTGTTTCCCACTCTGCAGCCGCAGGAGCGCTTGGAGGTGGCGAAGAGTCTCAAGGGCGTCATGGAGAAGTCGGCGCTTTCCATCAGTTTCAGCCGCGGCTTCGGCCTGACCGCTTCCCAGATCGGGCTTCTCTTGATCCGCCGCGATCACCCCTGGGCGACCAGATTCGACCGCCAATGGAAATGGTTCACCTATTTCTACAACGCCATTGCCGCTCGGACCTTCATGCGGACGGACATTCGGCGGCTGGGAGAGATCGACAACCAGCGCAGGGAATGGGTGAGGAACTGGCTGCTTAATAACGGCCTTCCCGCCGTGGACTCCGGCAGTTACTACGTCAAATCTTTCCGGGTGGAGGGCGCCATTCCTCAGGAATTGAAACCTCTCGTGAGGGATGACGTGGTCCGATTCTGCTTCAAGCCTCCTCAGACATGAAAGATAGCTCAGAAGTAATATGCGAACATCTGCGTCCCCTTGAGGACCATATCCGGTCAAGGGGGTTTCGGGAGACCTTTCGCGGGAAAGCATGGAGCAATGACTGCAGGACATGGGTTTACTACGATGTGGTTTTGGATTGCCCCGCGCTGATCAAGAGGTTTGGGTTTCCTGAGTGCGTGAAAGAGCATGAACATGTCGGCACCCACAGCGGGACCGAAATAGGCCTTGTCTGCGACGTCCACAAAGACGGAATCATGGGCATCCACCCTAATTTTTCTAACAGGTGGACGGAGAGCCAGTGGGTCAGATGAAAGAGAACCCCATTCGATATCAGTGGTCCGACGCTTGGCTGCTCTACTCCATCGCGTCAGCGGCCGGAGGCAAGCCCGTGGAGCTTCACAAAGTGTTCTGCGTCGCGGATTGGATTAATCGGGCCATCTTTACGAGGAGAGAGCTTGAAGGCGGGTTGAGCCGCCTCACACGTGGAGGATGGTTGGAAGAGGTGAGAGGCCGGTTTGCGCCGACCGGAAAGTACCGGCGGATTAAAAACAAATTGGTCGGTTCTTCGCTTACCTGCTGCGGCAAGCTCAGCAAGATTTTGGGCGTGAGGCCCAATGATTCGGCGGGCGCAGCCTCGGATTATCCAAGGTATCCGGGGTTTTCCGCTAAGGTTTTTCGAGAAGCGTATCAGAGGCACCGAAAAGAATTTTGGGAGGCCTACGACAGGTTGCATAAGAAGAAATAGTTCCCTGAGCTCCATCTAACCTTCGGGGTATAGGCCCGGGACTTTCGCGGGGCAACGGCCCACATCCAGCTGGCTAAACCATAACGCCGGCTGGGGTGGGCCGTTTTCCTTGTCGGCCCCGGAAAGACTTGCGCCCCGATGCGCAAGCGCAAGGAGATTCTGTACTTTGACATGGAGAAGATCGAACGGAACAACGAGCCACTGTGTGAATCGGAGCAGGAAGTCGCGCGCCGAGCCCGCTTCGACCCCCGGCCCGGCCTTCTCCTCCGGCTGGATCTGGAAGCAGCGCTGGAGAAACTCCCTCCCCGCCAGCGGCAGGCGGTGGACTTGCTGGCGGCCGGTCATAGGGAGCAGGAGATCGCCGATCTCTTGGGAATTTCCCAGCAGGCGGTTCACAAACTCTTGGCTAAAGCCCGAGCAGCACTCGAGAAGATTTTGAACTAGGAATTGCTTTGTGCGAGGGCCATTTGGAATGCTCCGCAGCCACCGAGGACTTAGGCCGGGTCTTTCTTCATTACTTCGTCGAGGTTGTTCGGTCCGTCAATAACAGGGTGCTTTTCGTTGTCATTCACCGTGTGTCTCGTAGCACGGCCGTCTCATCGCGGTGTTTCAGCATCTCATTTTCTTTACTATCAGGAAAAACAGAAAGGTGGCCAGCAATGCGTAAAATGCGATGGATACAAAGCCACTCAAACTCTGGGGTAAAACGTTCGCGTTTTCCAAAAGAACCCCTGGAAACAACAGCATCCGAATTGCAATCCCATCAAATCCCCCGGAAGGTACTTGAATAGCTTGGGCTGTCGCATCCTCAAAGAGATTCATAGTCCTGCCCATTCGAGCTGCCAATAAATAGCTGACGATCCAGTAGTGAGCTATGCCGGCTACAACGAAGACAGCGCAGTATTTGAGAAACCTCACCGCTCGCCCTCCATAATCACTTGATGGGACCTCCACTGTTTCGACTCAACACGCTACAGATTATACCGCCGCCAAGAGGATATCTCAGACTGTGATACTTCCTGCCGCCTTTTCCCTACTCACGATGGTTTCAAATGTGCATGGAACCGCCGTTTAGACAGGTTCTTCCGAGAAAATTTTTGAAGAGGGGGGTTGTTAAACCGCCCCAAAGTGCCCCTAATCCTATGGAGGGGTGGTGAGCGTGTCATCGGGGAGAGGCGCATACTCAGGCCCCGAAGGGTAACCCCCGCGGGGTCAGCGCGCTCGCACGCCCCACCCCTCCACCCAAAAGGAGGGGGCGCTTGGCAAGGAAGAGCAGGGCCGATCTGGAAACCGAGCTTCTGGGCATCCTCAAGGAGAGGACCGGCCCGGAGCAGGCCATCACTGCCGCCCGGTTAAGTCAGGCGACCGGCGCCGGCTCCCGCGTCATCCGCCAAGCGATCAGCCGGCTCGTCACGGAGACCAAAATCCCCATCGCTTCCAGCGTCCACTGGCCGTACGGCTTTTACCTCATCACGAGCGCCGAGCAGGCCGAGGCGACGCTGCGGCAGTACTGGTCCCGCGTCCGGGAAGTGGCCCGGCGGGCCCGGGCGCTCGAGCAAGTGGTGCATGAGCGGTTCGGCGTCAAGCTTCAAGAGGAGTTCCACTTTGGCGATCCCACCGTCTGAAGGCCCGCAACTCGAGCACGGCTACACCCGCATTGCCCAACAGCTTCTGGAAGCGATCCTTGTTTATCCCTTCACCGGCGGGGAGCTCAAGTTGCTGTTGGCAGTCATCCGCTCAACCTACGGGTGGGGCCGGAAGGAGGCGGTCCTGTACATCGCGGAGCTGTCCAACATGACGGACTTGAGTCCCCGCCACACTAAACGCCTCCTGCAACGTCTGACCAGGGACCGGGTCCTGAACAAGAAGGCCATCTCCCGGGTGCGGGTGGTGATGGGTCTCAACAAGCACTTTTCCACATGGCGGATGAGGCGGATCCCAAAGGGCGCCGGCGTCCCCAGAGCAGGCCATGAGGTGTCCCCATGAGGGGACACCCACGACCCCAGCGCCGGGGACTCCGGAGTCCCCCTAGTAAAGATATTGAAAGAGATAAAGCTTTAAAGAAAGCAGGCCGGTGCTCAAGAAGTCACCAGTTATCCACAAAAACCGAAGGAGGTGTTTTCAATGGTCGAACCAAAGCCCGAAGCAGCCGGTCTGGCGCTGGGCCAGCGATTTCTGGAGTGGATCCGGGAGCGGGTGGACGAGACCTCGGAGAAGGGCTCGATCTACATCAGCATCGAGAATCACCGGGTCACCTGGGTCAACTACGAGAGCAAACAACAACTCTTTCCATCCGTGCCGGGCAGTTCGTTGGAAGAGCCGAGGAAACCCGCCTCCTGCGGGATCTGATCGCGGTCCGGCAAAATGTTTTAGTCCTCGGCCCCATCGGGATCGGCAAGACAGCGCTGGTTCGGTCCGCTACTCAAGATCTCCCGAAAGTAATCTGGGTATCAAGCGTGGCGCCTCTAAAGGCGGCACTGCAGGAGATCGTTCAGGGTCTGGTCAAAGCGGGTCAGATCAAGGCCGAGGAAGCGGCAGGGCTTCTTCGCCTTCCTGTTCCGGCTTTAAGCCGGAGCTTGTCCGGCTTGGTCTGCGGAGTTGTTCTTGTCCTCGACCGGCTGGACCAGGTGACCCCCTCCATGGCCCCGGCTTTGGAATCAATCACCGCGGAGTGCGTGACGGTCGGCCTCGTCACTGAAATCCCCAGCTCTTCCAAGCTGACCCGGTTCTGGTGGAGATTCCAGAAAAAGATCACCTTGCAGCCGCTCTCGCCGGAAGACTCCAAGCGGCTGTTCTGGAGCCGCTTGCCGGATCAGAACGGCCTCAACCGAAAAGCTTGGGATCGAGCCATCTCAGCCCGGAGTGGCGGCAATCCGATGGCAGTCCTGGCGCTGGCCGAGCAGGCACAGACCGCTCCTAGCCCAAGCGATCTTCAACACCCCGCTGGCCGGCGGGAAGTGGATTTAACGCCGGGTTTGCTCCTGATCGGGGCGGGGGTGATCGCCGCCCGCTTCGTGGCACTGGGCCTCAACGACGTGGATACCTACATCCTGGCCGGCGTGGGTGGAGCTTTCTTTGTGGTGGCCCGGTATTTCATCTACCGGCTGCTTCGGCAGAGGTCGGCGTGAGGCGGCTCGCTGTTTGGCTGATGATGCTTGCCGTTCTGATGCCCGGTAGGGTCTCTGCCGAAGGACCGGAGCGCGAGAGCGCTTTTCTTGAAGCACTCACGCAGGAAGAAGCGGTCCGGGCCGCCCTCAGCCGTCATCCCAAAATTCACCAAGCCCAGGCGCGGATGGATCAAGCCCGGGCCCGTCTCTCGGAATCCCGCCGCTGGTTTCGGCCAAGGATCTCGGTGTCCGCAGGAGAACGGCTGGACACCGAAGGCCACCGGGCGGGGATCCAAATTTCTCATGATCTGGACGACCTCTGGAATCACTCGAAAGTTCGCAACGCAGAGGCGGAACTCGCTATATCAGAACAGGATTTATTCCTCACGCGGCAGGCGGTTGTGGAAGAAGTGGTCTCGGCCTACAGCAGGTGGGCGCTGGCGCGCGAAGAACGCCAACGGATTTCACGCCGCATCGTACACGCCCGCCGTGCTCTTCATCACGCCCACCAAAAATACGAAGAGGGTCTGATTTCACGTGCCCAGCTGACGGAACTGGAACAGAGCCTGGACACAGCCCAACAAGCCCAGCAGGAAACCTTCGCCCGCCTGGTTCAGTCGGCCGTCCGTCTTCGGCAGGCGATGGGGGAGCTTGGAGTTCTATGAGCCCTTGGACCTATCTGGCCGGTGCGATCGTGTCGGGATCGTTTCTCGCGCTGTTGACCGGCACGCCTCTTTCGTGGATCGGCTGGGCTGGAGCTGCTGCCGGCGCTTTGGCCCCGGACCTCTTATCGAGAAATCGCTCCCGGCACTTTGCGCACAGCCTTCTCGCCGCGGCTGGGACAACCCTTTTCTGGTGGAGCTTGTACTGGGAGCCCCTCCGATGGCCGCTGTGGTTCTCCGCGGGGTGGGGAGCCGGCTACCTCGTCCACCTCTTGCTCGACTCCATGACGATCTCCGGCGCGTCTCTCTTCTGGCCCAGCTCACTCATCGCCGTTTTGCCCAAGCCGGAACGATTCCGCATCGAGTCGGGCACGCCGGGAGAGCGCCGGCTTCGGACCGTCCTTTTGATCACGGGGATCTTTCTGGTTCCACTGCAGGCCGTGGGCCTGCGGGGAGCGCTTCATCGCTTGGTTCAAACACCACAAGCCGCAGAGGAGGATTATTTGCGCTACACGCACGACAATCACCGCGTATGGATTGAGTTTCAGGGATTCTTCAACAGCTCGCAGAGACCGGTTTCCGGCAAATGGGAGGCGATCCACGCCCCCACGGCCAACACCCTCCTGGTCCTTGACCCTTCGGGCAAGGTCCACCGGATCGGCAACCACCCCGCCGATACGATCCGTCCTTCTCGCGTCCGGGCTCTCCGCGGCGATCCTATTCACGCGCAGGCGAAAGAGCTATTCCTAAAACACCAGCCCTTAAAGGCCCTCCTCGTGGACTTGCCGAAGGGAGGCCAGTTCTATCTCACCGGCTGGGCGATCCTAGAGGAACCGATCGCCCTCAACTACAGCCAGGAGGAATATCCCACCATCGCGATCACCGACCGGCGGCTAGAATTCAACCACACGCCGGTCTCAGAGCTCGACCGCCACCGCCTCGCCGGCATTCCGGTCCTGCGCGGCTACTTCCTTATTCGCATCGTCCGGAGCAAGTAAGCATTCGATGGATCCCAAAAGGTTGCCACCTCAGCAACCAGATGTGCCGGATCCGACATGGACCGAAGAAGAAAATCAAAGACTTGATCAACTTGCCGAACTCCTGCATCGATATGTTGATCTGGTGGCTTTAAAAATCCAAAGCGGTAAAATAGAGCCTGGGGGGCCACGGCAATGAGCATGGGTGTTTCCGTCTATACTCGGGTTTCTACTGATGACCAGGCAAGGGAAGGGTTTTCTCTCATAGAGCAGAGGGAAAGCCTTCAGGCCTATGCGAGAGCCAAGGGTTGGTCGGTTTTTGAAGTCTACGAAGATGATGGATACACGGGGACCACGTTGGAACGTCCCGGGTTCCAGCGGCTATTGTCTGATGCCGAGAAAAGAAGGTTTCAGGGAGTTCTGGTCTACAAGCTGGATCGACTGGCCCGAAGTCTCAGGGACCAAGAAAACCTTTGCGCCAGGCTTGAGCAGATCGGGGTTGCCGTCTTCTCTTCGACTGAACAGATAGACCGGACGACAAGCTCCGGGCGGATCACTTCTCAAGTCCTCGGTATGGTGAACGAAATGTTCTCAAGACTTCTTACCGAGCGTGTCCCTCCTGGAATGAGGCGTGCGGTTCAAGCTGGAAGGCGGGTGGGGGGAGGTTTTGTTCCCTACGGCTACCGACTAAACGAGTCTGAAAGAGGCAAGCTGGAGATTATTCCCGAAGAAGCCGAGATCGTTCGGCTTATTTACTCTCTTTATTTGGAAGGCAATAGTACCCATCAGGTGGCCCGGATTCTTCATAGCAAGGGATATAAAACCAGGGAGAGGGTAACCAAAAAGACCGGGAGAGCTTTTGGTGGACAACCGTTTGAAGCCAGGACCATTTACGAAATTCTCCGCAATCCACTTTACGCAGGGAGGATTGTCTGGGCCATCCACCATCGAGATAAAACGCAGAAAACCAAAGGTGGTTATGGGAAGTCCTATCGTTATGTGAGAAACAGTCCCGACGAAGTCACCGTCTCAGAAAATCCCGCCTTTCGAATCATAGATCCTCTTGTTTTTGACAAAGTGTCGAACAGGCTCTCCAGCCAACGGCCGGGGTCCCCTGGCCGGTACACGTACCGGGAATACTTGCTTACTGGTCTGCTTCGATGCGCGAAGTGCGGCAATTCAATGACTGGCTGGATGCAGCTGTCCAGCGCCAAGCTTTTGAAGGGGGATCCTAAGCGCACCAAACCTTACTATATTTGTTCCTCTATCCGGAAGCCGCAGGGTTCTTGTGGGAATCCATCCATTAGAGCGGAGGTCATTGAGCCGCAGGTTCTAGCGATCTTTGCGAGGGCCATTCAGCACGCGGAGATTGGAATCCGGAGATGGAAGAAGCTCGTCCTCTCAGACCAGTCGAAAGACCAGCAGATTGATGAGTCCCTGCGCAAGGTTGAATCAGAGCTGGAGTTGAACTTGGAGAGCCAGCGCAAGCTGTTTCGCGCTCATTCAGGTAATCTCATCGCGGCTCAGATTTATCAGGACGAAGCCAGTAATCTGCGCATTGAAGAGCATAAAATTCGGAAGGAGAAAGAGGATTTGGAATCCAAACTCGTTGCGAAGGAAGTGCCCGAAGAGTACCATAAACAGCTGGGACAGCTTCTTGGGTCCTTTGATCGAGTCAAAGCGGATTTGCCTGTTTCGGTTCAGCGTCAGCTTTTACGGCTAGTTTTCAAGTCCATCACCATGCTTGATCGAGAGATCATTGGTAAAGATCTCTGGCCGCCGTTCAATAGGGAGCCGTTCAGTACGTGGCTGAAATCAGCCGTAACCCTAGTTGAGACAGAGGGTAAAGAGGAGTCATTGCAGTTATGGTCATCGGCGTTCCTAAGGAGATCAAGAAGGACGAATACCGCGTAGCGCTCGTCCCCTCCGGTGTCGCCCAGTTCCGGAAGGCCGGCCACACGGTGCTGGTGCAGGCCGGGGCGGGGAAGGGTTCCGAGATCCCCGACCGGGAATATGCGCAGGCCGGCGCCGAGATTGTTGAGAAGGCCGCCGCGATCTTCCGCCGCGCCCAGCTGATCCTCAAAGTCAAGGAGCCGCAGCCCTCCGAATACCCACTTCTTCGCCCCGGCCAAATCCTGTTCACCTTCTTCCACTTCGCGGCGAACAAAGAGCTGGCCCGCGCGATGATCAAGGCCAAGGTGACCTGCATCGCCTATGAGACCGTGGAGGATAGTCAAGGTCAGCTCCCGATCCTGATCCCGATGAGCGAGGTGGCCGGCCGGATGTCGGTGCAGGAGGGAGCGAAGTATCTCGAAAAACCGATGAAAGGGAAGGGGATCCTTCTGGGCGGCATCCCCGGCGTGGCGCCGGCCGGCGTCCTGATTCTGGGAGCCGGGGTGGTGGGGGCCAACGCCGCCAAGGTGGCCGCCGGCCTCGGCGCCCGCGTCTCCGTGATGGATGTCAACTTGAACCGGCTGCGCTACCTGGAAGATACCCTCCCGAAGAACGTCTGGTTCCTTATGTCCAACGAGCACAACATCGCCGACCGGGTGACACGGGCCGACCTCGTGATCTGCGCGGCGCTGCTCCGGGGCGGCCGCTCGCCGGTGCTGATCCCCCGCT
>CAYJTM010000038.1:0-8807 GCA_964373055.1 uncultured Planctomycetia bacterium | reverse complement strand
GTCAAAAGGTTTTCCTTCCGCCTCGATCGGCTGGATGCCGTACCCTTTCAGGAACGACTCCATCCGCTGGGCAATCATTTCCACGCCGGCGATAAACTGATCCGGTCCTTCGACGCGCCGTTCATCCTGAGCGGGCCTGCCCTGAGCCTGTCGAAGGGTCGAAGGATGAACGGCTTGCTCAGGACGAACGGGGTTTGCCGCCAAGGCCCGCTGGAAATCGTCGTAAATCTCCAGCAGCTCCCGCAGCAAGTCGGCGTTGGCCCGCTCCTGGACCTGGGCCTGCTCTTGGCGCCACCGCCTGCGGGCGTTCTCAAAATCGGCTTGCAGCCGCAGCAGCTGATCCTTCAGTGTCTCGGTCTCGGCCGCTGCCAGCGGGTCCGCGGGAGGAACCGCGGCGGCCTCTTTTTCTTTCATCATCGCCCTTCCTGGAACGCCCGGCTGACCGCCTGCGCCATCCGGCCCACCATCGTGGTCACGCGCGGGTAGTCCATCCGGGTCGGGCCCAGAACGCCGATCGTCCCCATGACCCCGCCCCGCAGCTGGTACGGCGCCCCGGCGATCGTGCAGTCGGTAAGCGACGTGCCCCGGTTCTCGGAACCGATGTGCAGCTTCACCTCTTCGGCCGCCAGGTCCCGCATCAGGATCTGCACTAGTTCCTTGTTTTCCAGGCCCCGCATCAACCGGCGGGTCTTTTCCACTTCTTGGAACTCCGGCGCCTCCAGAATCCAGCTCGTCCCTTCTAAAATCACCGAGGCCTCTTCCCGGAAGAGGGAGTTCAGGGCCGCGAAGTCCATGGCCTTGCCCCAATGCTCGGCCGCCTCCCGGCGGGCCGACTCGAAGGAATGAACCAGCTGCGCCTGCGCCTGGAACAGGGAGAGCCCGGCCAGCTCTTCATTCAGGAAGGCCGCCAACCGCTCCAGCTCCCGCACCTCCATCTCCGCCTCCAAGGCCATTCTCGCGTGGCGCACCATCCCCTCGCTGGAGATGAGGACCCCCACCACCTCCTTGGGATCCACCGAAATCAGCTCCAAGTGCCGGAAGGATCCGTGCCCGATCTGCGGCACCAGCGCCACCCCTGCCTCCTGGGTCAAAACGGAGAGCACCCGCGCCGCTTCCTGGAGCACCACGGCCGGCTCTTCCCCTTTCATTCCGGCAACCGATTGGATCGCCTCTTCCTCCGGGATCTCCAACCGTCCCCGCTCCATCAGCAGATCCACGTAGTAGCGGTATCCATGGTCGGTTGGGATCCGCCCGGCGGAGGTATGGGGATGGGTGATCAACCCCTCCTCCTCCAACTCCACCATCACATTCCGGACCGTCGCGGAACTGACGCCGAACGGATACCGCTCCAGAAGGAACTCGGAGCCAACAGGGCTTTCCGTCTCGGCATAGGAAAGGATGATCCCCTCCAAGATGCGATGCTTCCTATTTTTACTGTCCATTTTGCTCATAGTGGGTTAGCACTCATAACTATAGAGTGCTAACACCTTTAGTTTAGCACATAAACCAGAGGTGTCAAGGGGAGGAGATGAGGTAACCGGCCGCTTCCAGCTGGCCATAGAGGGAGACCGGCACTCGAACTCTGACCTTGGTGCTTTTTACCTGGTCGTGGCGTTCCAGCACGGTCCCTTCCTTGTAGATCCGGCTGAGCCACGCCTCCTCTCCCCTTGGGATCCGGACCAGCCCCTCCCGCTGCATCTTCCCCAAAAGGCTAAGCAGGCGGTCCTTCAGATGAGGCAAGCCCTCGCCGGTGCGGGCGGAGAGGAGGACTGCCTCCGGATAGCTGCGCTGAAGCCGCTCCCTCTCCCCCGGCTGCAGGCGGTCTGTTTTGTTCAGGATCTGGAGCATCAGCCGGGACTCGGCCCCCAGCTCCCGGAGCACCTCATGGACCGCCGACTCTTTCTCCTCCAGCAGTGGGCTGGAGGCATCCATGACGTGCAGCAAAAGGAAGGCCTCCGCCGCCTCCTGCAAGGTGGCGCGAAAGGCCTGGATCAGGTGGTGCGGCAGCCGGTGCAGAAAGCCGACCGTGTCGGTCAGCAGGATCCCCTGCCCGTCCGGCAGCGGCAGGCGGCGGGTCAAGGGGTCCAGCGTGGTGAAAAGCTGGTCCTCCGACCGGGCCGCGGCGCCGGTCAGGCTGTTCAGCAGCGTGCTCTTCCCAGCGTTGGTGTAGCCGACCAGCACCGCTGACGGCACCTCCTCCGAGCGCCGTTTCTCCCGCGCGGTCTCCCGGCGCCGGCGGATCTCCTCCATTTCCCGCGCCAGCCGGCTGATCCGCAGGCGGATGCGGCGGCGGTCCATCTCCAGCTTTTGCTCACCGGGACCGCGTGTGCCGATGCCTCCCCCGAGCCGGGAGAGGAGGACCCCCTTGCCGGCCAGGCGCGGCAGCAGGTACCTGAGCTGCGCCAGCTCCACCTGCACCTTCCCCTCATTGGAATGGGCCCGGCGGGCGAAGATGTCGAGGATCAATTGCGTCCGGTCGATCACCTTGAGGCCGATCTCATCCTCAAGGTTGTTCTGCTGCGCGAAACTTAAATCCTCGCTGAAGATCACCACGTTCGCCCGCGCGGCCGCCGCTTGGGTGCGGACCCGCTCCGCTTGCCCGCTGCCGATCAGATGGGCGGGAGAGGGGCGGTCCCGTTCCAGCAGAAGCTCTTCCGCTACCTCCAGCCTGCCGGAGAGGGCCAGCTCCTTGAGCTCCGCCTGAATCTCGGAAGCCGGCCAGGGATCCCGGTGAGCGAGGGCTTTAAAGCGGATGGTGACGAGGAGAGCCCGTTCCGCCGGCACTAAGCGGCCTGGGCCTTGGCGAGGATCTCGCGGGCCGTGGAACCGGGGTCCTGTCCGGCGGCGATCCATTCCACGCCGGGTTCATGGCGGAACCAGGAAATCTGCCGCTTCGCGTAGCGCCGGGTGTTCCGGTGGATCAGCTCCCGGGTGGCGGCCCAATCGGCGCCCCCTTCGAAATGGTTGAACAACTCCCTGTAGCCAAGGGCCTCCCGGGCGGTCATGCTCAAGGTTCTCCGCGCGAGAGCCCGGGCCTCTTCGACCCACCCGCCGGCCAGCCAGCCATCAATCCGTTGCTCGATCTTGCCGTACAACTGCTGCCGTTCGCAGTCCAGCCCGATCATCCGCCAGCCATCATGGGAGAAGGGCTCCTGCTCCTGATGCCACCGGGTCATCGGCCGGCCGGTCACCTCGAAGACCTCCAGAGCCCGCACCACGCGGCGCAAATCGTTGGGATGGATCTTCCGGGCGGCCTCCGGGTCCACCTCCGCCAGCCGCGCGTGCAGTGGCGCGGTCCCTCCGGCCGATGCCCGCTCCAGAAGCCGGGCCCTCACCTCAGGGTCCTTGCCCGGGGCTTCGCAGATCCCCCGCCGGAGCACCCGCAGGTAGAGACCGCAGCCGGCCGTCAGGATCACCCAGCGCCCCCGGCGGCGGATCTCCTCGATCGCCGGGGAGACCACCTCCGAGTAGCAGGCGGCGTCAAACTCCTCTTCCGGATCGGCCAAGTCAATCCCATGATGGGGCACCCGGCGGCGCGTCTCTTCGGAGGGCTTGCCGGTGCCGATATTCATCCCCCGGTAGACCTGCATCGAATCCACCGCTACGATCTCGGCCGGGATCTCCCGGGCCAGCGCCAGCGCCGCCTCCGACTTGCCGATGCCGGTCGGCCCGGCCAGCACGATCACCCCACCTGTCACGGAAAGATCCTCCCCGGGAACCCATCCTGCTTCAGGCGTTCAAGTTCCCTTTCGGCTTCCGGACGGGAACCGAACCGGCCGACCCGCACCCGGTAGAAAATTTTCCCGCCCAGAACCCCTTCGCCAACCTCGGCGGCGTAGCCGCGCTTCTTGATCTCCGCGGCCAGTTTCCGGGCATTCTGCTCCGAGGAGAAGGAGCCCACCTGCACGCAATAATAAAAGGCCCCCAGTTGAAGGAGTTCCTGGGCTTGTGCCCGCCAAGGGCTGGAGGGATACTGGGACGTCAGCCGCTGCAGCGCCGCCCGCCCCTCCTCCAAATGGTCCAGCTGCATCGCGCAGACCCCCCAGAGATAGAGCGTGCCGTCGTTCAGGGTTTGGCCCTGCCGGTCCATCCGGCGCGTTTCCTGGACCACTTGGTCGTAGTCCCCCCGCAGAAAGGAGGCCTGCAGTGAGGAGAGCTCCTCTGCGAAAACCGGTGAAGGGTGTAGGGTGAAGGGTGTAGGCAAAAACAAAGAAATCCACAGAACCGCAGCACTGAGGATCCACTTACACCCTACACCCTCGACCCTACACCGGCTTTTCTTCACCCTCGACCCTTCACCATTAAACCTTCTCCCCCATGAAGCTGTGTCCTCGCACGCTTTTCACTTTGATCTTCGCCAGATCTCCCGCCTTTTCTCCGTTCGCTTCAAAGTAGCCCTTCCGGTTGGTCCGGGTGCGGCCCATCCCCGGCTCTTCCACCAGCAGTTCGACTGTCTCCCCGATCCGGCGCTCCCCTTCCTCCCGGGAGATCCGCTCCTGCAGCGCCAGCAACGCCTGAAGCCGGCGATCCTTCACCGCGGCCGGCACATCATCCTCCCACCGGGAGGCGGCCGCGAACGGACGGGGGGAGTAGGTGAAGATGAAAGCGGAGTCGAACCGGGCTGCCCCAACCAGCCGAAGCGTCGCCTCGAAATCCTGCTCCGTCTCTCCGGGAAACCCAACGATCAGGTCGGTGCTTACCGCAACGTCCGGCACCCGCGCTCGCAGCAGTTTCAGTTTACCGAGATACTCCTGGGCGGTATACCCCCGCCGCATCTTCTCCAAGACCGTGTCCGATCCGGACTGTACCGGCAAATGAAGATGCTCGCAGACGTGAGAAAGATCCCGCATCGCGTCAAAAAGACCCTCCACCGCATCCCAGGGATGCGACGTAATGAACCGGACCCGCTCGATCCCCGGCACCTCATTCACCTGCCTGAGCAATTCCGGGAACGTTATCCGCGCCTCCGTTCGTCCTGAGCTTGTCGAAGGACGAACGGCCTGTCGAAGAACGAACGGCTCTCCCGCCATCCGCCTGCCGTACGAATTGACGTTCTGCCCCAGCAACATCACCTCCCGGAATCCCTGCTCCGCCAATTTCCGGACCTCGCCGATCACCTGCTCCGGCGGGCGGCTCACCTCCGGCCCCCGCGTGTAAGGGACCACGCAGTAGCTGCAGACCTTGTCGCACCCCTCCATGATCGTCACGAGGGCCGATATCTTCCCCGTGTGATAGGAGATCGTCTGGAATTCGCTGCGCCGTTTTTCCTGGATGGCGGCCATCGGTTTGCGCTCTTCCCAGATCGATTCAATCAGCTCCGGCACTTCGTACAGCTGCGCCGGGCCGGAGATGAAGTCCACATGCGGCATCCGCTTGAAGATCTTTTGGTTCTGCGCCTTCGCCATGCAGCCCATCACGCCGATGATCAGCTCCGGCCTCTGCTTCTTCATCTCCCGCAGCGCCCCCACATTCGACCAGACCCGGTCCTCGGCATGTTCCCGGATCGAGCAGGTATTGAAGAGGATCACGTCGGCCTGCTCCTCGGACTCCGTCAGGGCGTACCCCTTCCCCAGCAGGAGCCCGGTCACCTCCTCCGAGTCCCTCACATTCATCTGGCATCCAAAAGTTTTCAGAAAGAGCTTTTTCAACGTAACCCCATACTCAATAAATCATTGCGTCGGTTTTGACCCCTGAAGATGGCGTGTAAAAAAGTGTAAAGATCAGATGAATGTCCGCGCACCCTTCGATCCATTTCCACCAGAATTTCTCCAGCTCATAATCCGTTTGATGTCAAAAACTGTAAAGACCGGATAACTTTTCCCATCTCGATTCACCTTGATCCACCCCTTTCGAATCCAATAATAGAGGCCCTGCCTAGAGATCCCCAATATTTTTGTGGTTTGAGTTAAATTATACCGTTTCAACTTCCTGGTTCTTTGAGATCGGAGAATCTTTCGATCTGGATTGTCGAGTATTGAGTCCGCTGTTTCTTGCCCATCTCCGCGCTTGCTCAGGAACTCTTCCAGACACCGCTTATCTACTTCCAACAAAATCTCAAGAAGCCGCTCGAATCTCGAATACTCTTCTCCGCCAAGAGTGCAGATACAGGTTTCACCTCTTTCTCTTGAGGACCAAGGGAGTCAGATCGACAAACTCCTTTTTGGGATGGAAAGATACTTGATGGAACCGATCAAAGAAGCCGATCCGGCCCAGCAAACCGATCTTGGGAATATCCATCGCAGCTGAAAATCCCACATAAGCGAGGAAGTGGAATGTCTCCTCATCCAGCATGAAACTCAGCTTGACCCGATGAAAGTAGGCTAGATTGCTCAACGCCCCAGCGCCCATAAAGGGTTGCTTCTTCCCTGCCTCAACCGTTAAACCTAAAAACCGACCGATGGCGGAGGGAAAAATACAATCATCGGCCCCGGAGTCGATGAGGCCCATCACGCGGGCATGGTGCCGGCCGTGCCGCAGCTCTACAGGCAACAAGGGATACCCGAGGGTCTGACGGTGTGGATAAGCTTCGGTAGGCGTTAAACGCAGGTGGGTGAAATAGAGCTTGAACGCTTTGGTCACAAAATATAGCTGCCCCAGGCCTTCTCCGGAGCTCCCATCAAGATAGGATCCTTTTCCCCTTTCTTGTGGGCCTGCTTGAGAGCCGCCTCAGGGGTAGCGCCGTGCCCAGCTACACGCTGGCCATCCGAGGACAGGGCAACCCACTCACCCTGGTAGGGACGCAGCAACTTGGTTAAATCTTTCGGCTTAAATAACTCGGTAGTAGCCATCGCTTCTCTCCCCCTCTACCTACAAGTCTACTCCCAAAAACAAGTGATGAACAAGCCCTTCTATCTCGCCACAGACTCGTTCAAGCTCTGCATCAAACCCACCAAGCGTGTGTAATAGTGAGGCCATCGGGCAGCCGTAGGTGTGAACGAAAAGTTTTTTCATTCAGTGGATTTCCCGAGGCGAGAATCTTCGATCATTTTGAGTGTAATTCCGGTACCATCTATGAAAAAGGCTTCCCCGATAATCTCCAAGTTCCGCATGACAGCGTCGTGCGTCTTCGCGTCAGCCAGGAACTCCGCCTGAGTCAAGCCCTGGCTGAACTGCACGATCTTTTCGCACCGCCGTCCGCATATCCTCCAGGAACAACCGGTATTCACGCGACACGCAGGGCCTCGCGCTCAATATAGGGAGCCAGCTGGGGACGGACCGCCTTATTCGTCACCAAATCCACCGGGAGACTCAGGAGGTCCTCCAGAAATATTTTAAGGCCCATGTATTGATCAAAGGTGGCCGGACCCTCAAACTCCACCAGGACGTCCACGTCGCTGTCGGCCCTCGCTTCATCGCGGGCCACGGACCCGAAGACGGCCAGGTGCTTCACGTTAAACTCCGTCAGTTTGGCCCGCTGGGACTTGAGCAGTTGCAGGATTTCTTCGCGTCGCATGGTGATCCTCCTACTTTCTATTGTACCGCGTCCCCGATCACGCCAAAGCCAAGCGCAGTCCGCCTGCGAGGGCTTGAATGACCTGAAATAGTCCGGGGTTTCCGGAACAACGGCCAACCGTATGTCTGAACGAAAAGTCTTTTCATAGGTTAACCGCGCTGTTGTTCACGGAGACGAACTTTGGAGGCATTTGCTTCCCGGAGAATTTCTTTTTGCCTGACGGATTCGGATTTCCTATCCCGGCACTTATACCGCTTGGTGGGCTTGCACAATCCGCACGTCCCGCGACGCAACCTCACGACAGCTACTCGATCCCCAGACGATTCCGGAACGCTTCCCGAACATGGGCAGCAACCCGGACGGAACGCTTTGCCTCCTGGCGGGTGGCGAACTCTCCGGGATAGCGGAACTCGACCGCATAAGGCTCCAGATGGGCCAGGTCCGGCCTTAACAATTCCAGAGTCGAATCCGCTTGTTTCGCCAGCTCCAGAAGATCAAGCAGGTCGTGAGTTTTCGGGAAAGAGATGCGGTGGCGGATCAGGAAGGCCCAATCACGAACGTCGCGACGAAGCTTCATAAAGAACCTTGCCCTTCTCGAGGATCTCCCGGGTGAAAGGACAGAAATACGAGGTTAGCCGCTCCCGAATTTCTTCAGGCGTCCGGACCACAAAATCAATCGGGATCGGACGCTCCGGGAAAAGCGCCCGTAGGGACCGTACGCGGTCGCTCCATCTCTTGCGAGTGGGCATGACGACAAGAAAATCCAGATCACTGTCCTTCGTCGGCTTTCCGGAAGCATAAGAGCCGAACAACACAATCCGGCGAACCTGAGGAAAAGCAGAAACGATCCGCCGGACGGCCTGTTTCAAGAAGGCTTCCGCTCCCCTTCCGCGCGTTTTATCTTCCCGAATGTTGTTCATACAGACTTCAGTATACCATCGGCCAGCGCCCGCAGAACGGCAGCAAGATCAGCCATGGCTGGCCTTAGAACAGCCCGAAAAAGTCCAGGGTTCCCGGAACAACGGCCAACCGTAGGTTTCAACAAACAAGCGCTTCATGGCTTCCATTGTACCGTCTACCGGAACAGCCATGGACCCAGGACTCCCGCGGCGATAACAACGGCAGGAACAGCCGCCTTGCTTTTCCAGCGATAAAGGATGAGGAGCGATAACCCGAAAACCACCGCTGACGGCCAGCCGGCGGCAGCCGCGCGGGCCAACCCCAGGGCCGTAACGGCGATCAACCCCACGACCCCCGCCGTGACACCGTCCAAAAAACCGTGGAGAGCGGTGTTGTTGATGAGCCGCTCCATCAGGTCATACCCGATCAGCGTGAACGCGAACGCCGGAAGGAA
>CAYJTM010000037.1:0-8908 GCA_964373055.1 uncultured Planctomycetia bacterium | reverse complement strand
CCGCGGCGCAACGGCGTCGCCTTCCGCTGCAAGGAGCTGGAGATCGGCTACCCGGGGAAGCTGGTGGCCAAGAAGATCCACGCGGAGGTGGACCACGGCGCGCACGTGGCGGTGCTGGGAGACAACGGACAGGGGAAGACGACCCTCCTGCGGACGATCGCGGGGGACCTGTCGGCCAGGGGAGGGACGTTCCAGTGGGCGATCAACTGCCCGGTCGGCTATTACGCCCAGCATGTGGTCTCCGCGCTGGACCGGAAGCGGGACGTCTTGACCCAGTTGGAAGCGAACGCGGCGCCCGGCGTGAGCCGGCAGGAGACGCTGGCGATGGCCGGCTCTTTTCTGTTCAAGGGGAACGACGTTAAGAAATCGGTTTCGGTCTTGAGCGGCGGCGAGTGCGCGCGGCTCTGCCTGGCCGGCCTGCTGTTGGCGAAAAGCTCCGTGCTGCTGCTGGACGAGCCCACGAACCACCTGGATTTCGAGACGGTGGAGGCGCTGGGGACGGCGCTGCGCCGGTACCAAGGGACGCTTTTCTTCATCTGCCATGACCGGACCTTCGTGAACATGGTGGCGACGCAGATCCTGGAGGTGAAGAACGGCTCGGTGGTGCAGTACGCGGGCAGCTACGCCGACTACGTGTACCACCTGGAGCTCCAGGTCCGGCGCGAACTCGAGGTTAGTTAGAGAAGGATTTCAGGAGTTTCTTTAGGACTTCCATCGGCAGGCCCACCACGTTGGAGTAGGACCCCACCACCTTTTTGATCACCGGATCCTTCTTCTCCTGCGCGGCGTAGCAGCCGGCCTTGTCCAGGTGCTTGGGCGCCAGCCGGGCGATGGTCTTCAGGTCCAGCGGTTTCATGGTGACGGTGCTCACCGCGTGGGACACCTTTTCCTTGGCCGTCGCGGCATCCACGAGGGCAACGCCGGTCACCACCTTGTGGGTGGTCCCTTGTAAGCGGCTGAGCATCCGGATGCCCTCGGCCGGATCGGCCGGCTTGCCGAGGATCTCCCCCTTGAGGACCACCACGGTGTCGGCCCCGAGCACGAGGCCGGTTCCCGCCTGCTTGGCCACGACGCGGGCCTTCGCGAGGGCCATCTTTCGGGTGTAGGTGACGGGGTCCAGGATGCCGGGGGGCGGTTCATGCATCCGGCTGGGGACGACGGTGAAAGGAATCTTCAGTTGCTTGAGCAACTGAACGCGGCGGGGGCTGGCCGAAGCCAGGATCAGCCGGATCATTTGGAGGAGGGAAGGGCCTTCTTTTGAGGTTTCGCCCTCTGCAGCAGTTCCTGGTACCAGGCCAGGTAGTTGCGCAGACGCTTCTGGGCGATCACCTCTTTTTCCAGCGTGGGACGGGCGGCCTCGAAATCTTTAAACTCCTCCGGTTTTTCCTTTTTCTTCTCCTCGAAGCGGGCCTTGATCTCTTCTTCCGTGGCGGTGGGGGAGCCGATCACCTGCCGGACCATCTTCTGAATCATCAAGCTCTCCCGGGTCTCCTCTTCGAAGACACGGGGCGAGGTGCCGAGGGTGTACTGCATCACGACCTGGTAGCCGCGCTGGTCGAACTGCCCGTCGTTGTCGCGGAAAAGGGGAAGATCCTGGAGCTCCTGGACCACTTCCCGGTCGGTGGCCCGGATCCCTTTGCGCTTAGCCTCTTCCACGAAGGTTAGCCGCTCCCAGGCCTGCTGTTCCAGTTCCTCCAGGGAAACCTCCTTCCGGAAGTGGTCGCCGTGGGTGAGGATCGCCTGGTGGGTGACCGCCTGCAGGGACTTGAGGTAATCGGCGGGGGAGACGGAGCGGCCGAATAGGGTGCCGGCCGTCTCTGCCTGGGCCGAATGGATTGAGACGGCGGAGGAGGCCACCAGCCAGAGGAGCATCCCCGCGACGGCGGTCCCGGCGATCCAGTAGATGTGCTTGCGGATCCAGTGCATGGCAGGACATTCTACACAAAGCCGGTTCTGGTGCCAAGCGGAAAGGAAACCGGTTAATTAAGAAACACGTAAATCATGTTCTATAGTGCTATAATTATCTGTACGGCCTTAAGAGGCCTCTCGTTGACTTGCCCTCCACCGGAAGATATAATACGCCTTTCGTAAGGGAGGGTACAGATGAGGCTTAAATTCGGGTTGCCCAAGGGCAGCTTGCAGGAGTCCACGGTGCAGCTGTTCCAGCAGGCGGGGTTCCAGCTCACGGTCACGGAGCGCTCCTATTTTCCGGCCATCGACGATGAGGAGATGGAGATCGTGCTGCTGCGGGCGCAGGAGATGTCCCGCTACGTGGAGGCCGGGGCCCTGGACGCCGGGATCACCGGAAACGATTGGATCTTGGAGAACGGGTCGGACGTCGTGAAGGTGGCCGATCTGCACTACTCGAAGCGCAGCATGGAGCCGGTGCGCTGGGTGCTGGCGGTGCCGGTGGATTCGAAGATCATGCGGCCGAAGGACCTGGAAGGCAAGCGCCTCGCCACCGAGCTGGTGGGGCTGACCAAGGCGTACTTGAAGGGCCACAAGGTGAACACCGCGGTCGAGTTTTCCTGGGGGGCGACCGAGGCGAAGGTGGGGACCGGGCTGGTGGACGCGATCGTGGAATTGACGGAGACCGGCTCCTCGCTACGGGCGAACAAGCTGAGGATCGTGGACACGATCTGCACCTCGACGACGCAGATGATCGCCGGCAAGGGGTCGTGGAAGGACCCGTGGAAGCGCAAGAAACTCGAGTCGGTGGCGACGCTGCTCAAGGGGGCGATCGCGGCCCGCGGCAAGGTGGGGCTGAAGATGAACGTCTCGAAGAAAGGTTTGAAAGCGGTGCTGCAGATCCTGCCGGCCCTGAAGAGGCCGACGGTTTCAGAGCTGAGCACCCCCGGCTGGTTCGCGATCGAAACGGTGATGGATGAGAAGGTGATCCGCAATCTCATCCCGGATCTGAAGAAGGCCGGTGCCGAGGGGCTGATCGAGTACTCACTGAACAAGATCATTTACTGACGGAGGACGATGCCCAATCTCAGGAAAAAGCGCCGGAAGAAGATCGCGAAGCACAAGCGCAAGAAGCGGCTCCGGCGAGACCGGCACAAGAAGTGACGCGGCTTTAGCCGCGTCATTGCGAGGAGGCGTTGCGAGGCGAAGCCGAAGCAAACTCGGAGCCCCCTCGCTTCGCTCGGGGCAGGCTCCGGGCCGACGCGGCAATCTCCTAAAAACGAGATTGCTTCGTCGCTACGCTCCTCGCAATGACATTTTGGGGGGTTTTTGTGAACATCGTGTTACTCGTTTTGGTTTTGCTTCTCGCTCCAGGTCTCGCGGGCTGCCGGCAGGCGGAGCGGCTTGCCTGGACGGCCGACGCGCGGCAGGTCCCCCCGCTGCTTCGCTTTGCGAAGCAAAACGGCGGGGGCGAGGCGGCGCGCCTGCAGCAAGGGCTCACCGAATACCTTTCCGGGCTGCTCGCCGAAGGGCAGGGGGATACACAAGCGGCCCGCGCCCATTATGAGGCGGCCCGCGACCGCGACCCTCACAGCGCGCAGATCCCGCTGCGGCTGGGGATCCTGCACCTGCGGAACAACAATCTGGAGCCGGCCACCCGAGCGCTCGAGGATGCCTCGCGGAAAGACCCCGAAGACCCCAGGCCCCGGTTCGTGCTGGGGGTGATGTACATGGATCAGGGCCGGTTGGAAGAGGCGTCCGAGCAGTACGCCGAGGTCTTGAACCAGGACCCGAAGAACCTCGGCGCCTTGAGCCAGCTGGCGGACCTTTACGTCCTTCAGGAGAAACTGCAGGAGGGGCTGGCCGTTTACGAGCGGCTGCTTGAGGAACGGCCCGATTCCTCCGTCGCTCATTTCAACGTCGGCGTGCTGTACGCGAAGGGGCGGGACTGGGGGAGGGCGGTGAGCCATCTCTCCAAGGCGGTCGAGCTGGATTCTAATTTCCTGGAGGCCCGGCTGGGTTTAGCGGTGGCGTTGGAGTTGGCGGGCCGGCTGGAGGAGGCCAAGCAGCATTTCATGGCGGCGGTGAGCCAGGAGCCGGTGAACACGCAGCTGATCCATTACCTGGCGCAGGTCTCCTACCGGCTGGGGGATTTGGAGGAATCAGCCCGGTGGCTGACCCGGTACTTGAGCTTCAAGCCGTTTGAACCGACGGCGCAGATCGAGTTGGCTTACGTGCGGATCGATCAGGGGCGCTGGGAAGAAGCGGCTGCCCTGCTGCAGCGGGTGATGGACCCGGAGAGCCCGCCCGAGGGGCAGTCGGAACTCTGGACTGCGCTGGGGATGGCCTACCAGGCGGGCCGCAAGCAGGCCGCCGCGGAGGAGGCGTACCTCCAGGCGATGCGGCTGGCGCCGGAAGAGGAGTTCCGTCCGGCGCTTCAGCTGGCCGGGCTGTTCCAGCGGCAAGGGCGTTTCGAGGAGGCGGAGCAGCTGCTGCAGGGGGTCTTCGAGCGGGCTCCGGACGACCCGGCGCTGCTCAACGGGCTGGGGTTCCTCTATGCCGATTGGGGCGTGCACTTGGAGGAGGCGGTCAACCTGCTGGAGCGGGCGCTGCGCCAGGACCCCTCCAACGGCGCTTACCTCGATTCGCTCGGGTGGGCCTACTTCAAGCTGGGCCACCCCGAGGAGGCGCTGCGGCTGCTCGAGCAGGCGGCGGAGCGGATGCCGGATCAGGAGGTCTTTGAGCATTTGGGGCAGGTATACTTGAAGCTGGGGAAAGAGCAGGAAGCCCTGTCGGCTTGGAAGAAGGGTCTGGATCTGGAATCGAAGGATCCCGAGATCACCGACCGGTTGGAATCTCACATCCGGGCATTCTCCGGAAAACGAAAGGAACGCTAATCTGATGCTTTGGTGGCGCCGGTTTCTTCTCTGGGTGCAGGAACATTGGCTCACGCTGACGATCATCGCGTCGGTGGTGTTCTTGCTGGGTCTGTCCGTCTGGGCCATGTCGAAGCTGGAGTCCTTCTACCGGATCATGCAGTTGGCGACGATGCCGATCTGGTTCCTCTCGATGCTGATCGGATCGGTGATCTCGGCCCTCATCTACGTCTCGCTGATGCTCGGCCTCTTCTCGAAGATGGACCGCAAGCAGATTAAGGGGGAGCAAGTCAACGTCCGCTTCGACGACGTGATCGGAATTGAGGAGGCCAAAGAGGAGGCGTGGGAGGTGGTCGAGCTGCTCAAGGACCGCGCGCAGCTGAAGAAGGTGGGCGGCAAGATCCTGCGCGGGATATTGCTGGAAGGGCCTCCCGGCTGCGGCAAGACCTATCTCGCCAAAGCGATCGCCACCGAGGCCGGCATCCCGTTTCTCTCGATGGCGGCCAGCGATTTCGTCCAGATTTTCGTCGGAGTCGGCGCGACCCGGGTCCGGAAAACTTTCAAAGATGCCCGGCGCCAGGCCTTTGCCAACGGGGCCTGCATCATTTTCATCGACGAGCTTGACGCGGTCGGCCGGGCCCGCACCTTCAGCTCGATGGGCGGGCAGGAGAGCGACCAGACGCTGAATGCCCTGCTGGTGGAGATGGACGGCCTGCAGGGGCGGCAGGAAAACGTCGTGGTGATCGGCGCCACAAACGCGGCTGAGGGGGTTTTGGATTCGGCTCTCTTGCGGCCGGGCCGGTTTGACCGGAAGATCTACGTGGACCGGCCGAACCTGGAAGGGCGCGAAAAGGTTTTCAAGTTCTACCTGAGCAAGGTGCAGGTCGACCCGGGTGTCGACGTAGGAAGGCTTGCCCGGATTACGGTCGGGAAGACCCCGGCGGAGATTGAAAACATCGTGAAGGAGGCGGCGCTGATCGCCACGCGGAACAAGCAGGAAAAAATAACCTACAAAGATATCTCGGCGGCGATTGAGCGGGTGGAGCTGGGGGTCAAGCATCGCAAGAGCATGACCGAGCAAGAGCGGCGCCGGGTGGCGTACCACGAAGCCGGCCACCTGATCACGCTGCAGGTTTTCCACCCGACGGACGACGTCTTCAAGGCCTCCATCATTGCCCGCCGGGGGACGCTGGGGGTGGTCTACCACAACCCGAGGGAGGAGCTCCACACGCAGGGCAAGGACAAGCTGTTGGCGGATATCAAGGTCTCCATGGCCGGCTACGTGGCGGAGAAGATTGTTTTCGGGGAGACCTCCAGCGGGGTGTATGGTGATTTTCAGCACGCGATGGCGGTAGCCCATCAAATGGTCTGGAGTTTCGGCATGGGTTCCAAATATCTAGGGGACTGGATGATGCCGTTTGGTCGGCAGGCCATCTTGAACGGGAACCCAATGCTCTCCGAATCGGTCAAGGCGGATCTGAATGCCGAGACGAACGCGATCTTCCGCTCCTGCGCGGAAGAGGTGGAGAAGATGCTGACCAAGGAGCGGGTGATCCTGGACCGCTTCGCGAACGAGCTGCTGAAGCGGGAAGAGCTCGAGTACGACGACATCGAGCAAATCTTCGCCGAGTACGGCAAGGCCCGCTCGCAGGGTTCGGGGGCCCCGCCGAAGAGCTGATGAAGCCCGCGAAGGCCGCCCTCGCTCTTTCCGCCGCCTTGGGGCTGCTGCTCCCCGCCTGCCGCTCGGCGGTCACCTACCCGAAAGAGAAGATCGCCGAGAAGCTGGTGGCGGTCTGCAAGAGCGAATACAACCTGGACGTGAAGGCCCAGGTCGTGAAGACGACGCTGGGCGTGCAGGTGGAGATCCCCGGCCTGATCGACGAGCTCCGCAAGTACGCCGCCTCCGCCCCCATGCCGGAGGAGCCGCCGGTGCTGATCGAGGGCAAATACACCCGGGAGGCGTTCGACTTCCGCATGTTCTCGGAGGGGGCGTTCACCCGCGCGGGCAAGAAACCGCCCGAGAAAGAGGAGGGCCGCCCCAAAGAGCCCGCCGAGCCGCTGAAGAAGATGCAGCATGTCTCCACGGCGATCCTGCGGGCCTACCTCTCCACCGATGCGCCGCTGGAGTTCCACAAGCTGATCGCGCGGGATCCCGGACCGGACCATCGGGACGTGATCCTCTCCGGCCATATCCTCGATTCCAAGAAGGTGCAGTTCTACGCGATCTCCATGGGCGAGATGCAGAACCGGAACGAATTCACCTTGAGATATCAACCCGAGGAACTGGCGCGCGCCACGGTGGCCTTGTTTCTGGCGGACCTTCGCCGGCAGCAGATCCAGCAGCTCTTGAGCCGCTACACGGCCCGATCGAAACGGTTCGCTGAACTGCTGCCGATGGTGCTGGCCGTTACGTTGGACCTGAAAGGGCAGGAGGCCGACCTCAAGCCGGAAGAATGGCCGGTCCGCCAGATCGAGAAGGACGTCGTGCTGGTCCTGATCCCGATGTCGCAGGTCGGAGGGCAGGGGGCCTACCTGTTTGCCGTGCAGCTCCAAGCCGCGCAGCTCCAAGAGGAGATCGGGAAGCTGCTCTCGATCGACCGGATGGAAGGGGCCGCCCTTCCCGACCGGTACAAGCCTCTCGGGCCGCCGGAACAATGGTCGAGCTATTTTTACCTGGAGCCGATCTCGCTGCCGGACTTCATGGCCGAACAGATCGCGAAAAGGGTGATGAACGAATTCAAGATCGCCGACTCAAAAGATAAACCGAGGGCCAAGAAGGAGCCGGCCGAGGAGCCGGCGACGATCCAGGACGTCACGAAATCGCTGATGGACGCGGCCGCCTACGTCACCGGCAGCTACAACTTCAAACAGTTCCGCGAGGTGAGCGTCGTGGACGGACTGAAAGGGACCCGCTGGGTCGTCCCCGCCGCGGAGCTTCCTCTCTACCGGAGGAGAAATCCTCCGGAGCTCAAAGCCATCCCCTGAAAGCCTACGCCAAAGTCAATCTCCACCTCTGTGTTCTCGGAAAGCGCCCGGACGGGTACCATGAGCTGCTCACCCTCTTCGAACGGGTGGATCTGGCCGATGATCTTCACGTGGAGCGGGCGGGTCCGGCCGGTGGGTTAGAGTTTAGTTGCGACGCCCCCGGTGTCCCTTCCGACGCGACGAACCTGGCGGTCCGCGCGGCGCAGGTATATAGGGAAGCCAGCGGCTGGAGGGACGGTCTCCGGATCCGGCTGGAGAAGAGGATCCCGGCCGGTGGAGGATTGGGCGGGGGATCTTCGGACGCGGCCGCCGTGCTGCGGGCGCTGCAGCAGCTCAGCGGGAACGCCTTGCCATCGGAACGGCTGATGGAATGCGCCCGTTCTTTGGGGGCGGACGTCCCTTTCTTCGCGGCGGATGTGCCCTGGGCGCTGGGCAGGGAACGGGGGGATAAGATCGAGCCGGCCCCGGTGGAGGCCACGCTCTGGCATCTGCTGGTGACGCCGGACTTCCCGATCCCGACGAAGGAGGTTTACCGGGCCTTCAAGTTGACCCCTCCCCACGCCGATGCTACACTCCTGATTCGGGCGCTGGAACAGCGGCGAATTTCCCCAATCCGGGAGCTTCTCTTCAATGCTTTGGAGCCCACCGTTGAGCAGCTCTACCCGGAGATGCGGCGCGTGAAGGCGGAGATCGAGGAGATCGCGGGGTTGTCCCGGCCGATAGTGTCGGGGTCCGGCTCGTCGGTCTTCGCCCTGTGCGAGTCGAGAGAAGAGGCCGAATCCGCGGCGGCAAAGATGAAAAAGCAGCGTCCTTCCTGGCAGGTTCATGCCGTGAGAACGATTTAATGCCCTGTCGTCCAATGGTAGGACACCAGATTTTGGATCTGGGTACCTAGGTTCGAGTCCTAGCAGGGCAGCCACTTTTGGGGCTTGTCAACCTGGGAAACACCGCATACAATAGAGCCGTTGCACACCACAGAGATTACACCCATCTTCGAAGGTTCGATACTCCAACGGGTTAACTGATGCCACCTACACTAAGAGAACGCTGTTCCTTCTGCGGCCGCGGCCGCGAGCGGATCCACAAGCTGTTCAGCGGGCCCAGCGGGGTCTACATCTGCGACCTCTGCGTGAAGCTCT
>CAYJTM010000036.1:0-8994 GCA_964373055.1 uncultured Planctomycetia bacterium | reverse complement strand
TCCTGGGTCGCGACCCTCGATCCAACGGGGTCTGACCCCGCGGGGTCAGACCCCAGCGGCTCTTTCACCCGTTTGGTCTACTCCGCTGATTGGGTCCTACAGGAGGCCGACCGCGCTGACGGCGCCCATCTTGTCTACGCCGGCGGCCGCCTCAGCACCCTCACCCAGGCCAACGGCACCGTGATCTCCTACGCCTACGACACCGCCGGCCGGCTTGCCAACACTGTCGCCGCCAGCCCCGATCCCGCCGAACCGGTCCTCCGCTCCGAGTACGCCTACGACCGGATCCGCCGCGTCTTTAAGGGGTCTGACCCCGCGGGGTCAGACCCCAATGGGGTTTTGCTCTACGACTACAGCTACGAGTTCCCCGCCGATGGCGCCGAAATCACCGTGATCCGGGAAGTTCCCACCGGCCTCGTCAAGCGCTACCGGGACGGCCTGCTAATTTCTCAGGCTGATCCCGATGGCGCCGTGACCATGTATGAATATTCCGGTGATTCCGCCGGCTACACCGATCCGCTGGAAACAGCCGTCGGCGCCATCCAAACCCTGCCGGGCGGAGCCCAAGCCCATTACGAGCGCACCAGCGACCCTGCCCAGCACTGGATACTGACCCGACTCACCCGCCCGGACGGGACGGAACTTGCTTCCGCCGGCCAGACATCCGACACCCTCTCCGACACCAACGGCGTGGACGTCGCCTCCGGCCTGCTCGGAAACACCGCCCATTTTACCCGCGCCCAGAACCAGTACCTGCAGGTCGCAGACAGTACCGATCTCTCCATGGGCGATATCGATTTCTCCATATCCGTATGGGTCTACCTGGACAGCAAGCCGGACGGAGACATGGAGATCTTCCACAAAGGACCCGGCGGACAGGACAACCAATTCACTGAGTACCGGCTGCGGTGGGAGAACACTTATGATCGCTTCTCTTTCCAGGTCTGTCGTGGAGACTCTCTGGGGGATGAGACCACCACCTCCGGCTGGCCCCCTCCCGCCTTGAACGCCTGGCACCACCTCCTTGTCTGGCATGATTCCGTTAACGACCGGATCGGCATCACGCTCGACAACGCCTACACGACCACCGTCCGGTATGCCGGCGGAGGGTTCGACGGGGACTCCCCGCTTCAGGTGGGAAAGAGGCCGACCGGGAATTCACAATCCGAGAATTATTGGAACGGCCGGATTGACGAGCTCGGGATCTGGAAGAAGGTGCTCACCGCCCAGGAGCGGGCCGACCTCTACAACGCCGGAGCGGGCAACACCTTCCGGAAAGAGCGCTACGGCTTCGATATGGACTCCGGAAAGACGCTCGCCAGCGGGCTGACCACCTATTACAACTTCGATGAGCCCTCCGGCGCACGCGCCGATTCCGCAGACCTCTCCCCGCTCACCGCCCAGGCCGCCCTCCCCTCCGACCGGACCGCGCTGCGCCGGATGGTGGAGCGGGGATCGCTGAACCTGGTCCAGCCGGACGCGCTGGATCAAGCGCTGGCTTCCGCCACCGGCGCCTCCCGGACGATGCCCGACGGCACGGTGGTGAGGTACGAGCACCCGGGCGGCTGGACGGTTTCCGGGATCACCTTCCCGAACGGATCCACGCTGACCGGCCTCAACCGGCCGGTCTTGTCCCTGTCCGACTCAAACGGCGTGACCACCGCCTCCGGGCTCTCCGGAAACGCCGCTCAATTCACGCGCGCCGGAAAACAGTTCCTCTCCCTGCCGGATCAGCCGGAACTCAGCTTCCGGGAGACCGGCTTCTCCATCTCCGCCTGGGTCAACTTCGACACCGCGGGCGGGTTCGTTCCTGAAATCGGATACACCGGCCAGAGACCCCTCTTCGCGAAGGGATCCGAGTCCTCCATCGAATACGGCCTGTACACCGAAAACAACTCCCCCAATTTTCGGTTCTTCGCCTCCTCCACCGGCCGCGTCTCGGGTTCCTCGCGCGTGGAGGACTACCAGTACATTGACTCCGCCCCGATCTCACCGCACCAGTGGTATTTCGTGGTGGCCTCCTATAATGCCCAGACCCACGTGATCGAGCTGTTCGTCAACAACGTCTCGCAAGGAACCGCGGGGCTCCCCAACGGGCTCTTTGACGGGGCTTCTCCCCTCGAAATCGGCCGCGGGTTCTTCATGGACTCCAACCCCCAGCACATGGACGGCCGGATGGATGAGATGGCCGTTTGGAACAGGCCGATCTCCGAGCAGGAACGGGCCGATCTGTTCAACGCGGGACAGCCCAATCCGTTTCTGCGCGATTCCCGAGCTTTCTCGCGGGACACCGGCGCGACGCTGACCGGCCAGCTCCTGGCCTATTACGATCTCAACGAGACGGCCGGAACCCGGGCCGACGCCACCGACCTGTCTACCCTCGCCGCGCAGTTCCAGCTGCCGACCGACCGGGCCGCGCTGCGCCGGCTGGTGGAACAAGGCACCTTAAAACTGGCTCAACCGGTTTCCCCCGTCATTGCGAGCGGCGAAGCCGCGAAGCAATCCCCGGTTCTCTCCCGCGCCACGGTTTCCTACCAGGGCAAACCGCGCGAGAGTTTCGCCTATCAGTACTCCGGCGGACTGACGCGGGTCGCCGATGAATCCGGCACGGTCCGCTCTTACGATTCCTCCGGCCGGCTGGCGGCCATCCAGCAGGCGGACGGAACCCTCTATGCGGTGGTTTACGAAGAGGACTCCTCAACCGGAGAACCGGTTATCGTTCACAGGCGGGTGACTCCGGTCTCAGGCCAGGACACCGTCGTCGAGCAGGAGTTCGATTCGAATGGAAACCTCCTCACCTCCACCCAAGCCAACGGCCAGGTCACCCTGTACGACAACGGCCGGCCCACCGAGACGCTGGACACCCAAGGCAACATCGTCTCCACCTTCACCTACGATCCCGGCGGGCGGCTGACCAAGATCTCCCTCATCGGAGCGCGGCGGGAACTCAGCGACCAGATCACGCAGCTGCGCGCCGACCTCCCCAACCGCCAGGCCCAGGCGCTGGAAGAGTTGGCGCGCCAGAGGGGTAACACCGTTGACCAGCTCTCCGCTCAGGCCGCCGCCGCGCGCGGCCAGCTCGACAGCCAGCTTGCCACACTCAACAGTCAACTCAGCAACCTCGAGAACACCGACGTCCACGGCCGAAGCGCCAGGCGCCAGAAGGGACAGGCCATGGACCAGCTCCGCGACGGCATGAACCAGGTCCGCGCCGCGCAGGCCGGTCTCGACTCCCAGTACGCGCAAGCGCTCGGCCAACTGGAATCTCAGGTCGAGTCCGTCCGCCAGCAGATCCAGGCCGAATCGGCTGAGGCCGTCGCGCAGATCGATGCCCAGCAAGCTGATTTCAGCCGGCAGATCCTCCGCCAGGAGATCCATCCGATCGTCATGGCGGCCTTCCGTTCCACCATCGGACGCGATCCCTCCGATCAGGAACTCGAAAACGAGGTTGGGCGGCTCTACGCCCGCTACCAGACCGACCCGGCCGCGGCACTTGACCTCGCCGATCTCACGCAGCGCGTCACCACCCTGCCCGACTATACCGGCCGCATGGACCAGGTCGCCCAGATCAAACAGCAGGTCACCTCCTGGCTGACGCAATACGCGCAATCGCCGGCCGATCGTCCTGAGCTTGTCGAAGGACTCGGCCTCACCCCGGATCAGGTGGTTCCCCTCTCCGAGTCCGACATCCAACGCATCACCGCCTGGCTCAACTCCCGCGGCTCCCACTTTGGCCACTCCGCCTTCCTCGCCCTGCAGGAATACCTGCAGGGACTGTCCCCGCAGGGGACTGTCCCTGACCTGATCACCCTCGCCGTTGAGGCGATCCTCACCGACATCCTCGTCGGCGTCATCACCCCCAAGGTCTCTCAGAACGCCGACTTGGAGATCTCCCTCTTCACCCTGGGACTCCTCGCCCGCCGCCACAGCGCTTTCGCCACCCCGGCAGAGGTTTCCTTCGATGACCTGCGGAAGATGCTCCAGGGACTGTCCCCGCAGGGGACTGTCCCTCAGGTGATCGCCCACGTCAACGGAAACCACTACATCCTCATCACCGCCATCGCCGCCGATGGCACCGTCACCTACCGCGAGCCCAACGCCGGCCCCAACGGCCAGACCCTCACCATGACCCAGGCCGACTTCCAGAAAATCTGGGAGGGCAACGTCCTCTCCGCGCGAGCCCCGCCCCGCGTCTGGCAGATCCTCGCCGACCGCGAATCTCAGCGCATCACCGGCTCCTTCTTCCCGCTCATCTTCCTCGCCATCGCCTGGATCGCCTCCGGCATCGGCGCGGCCATCAGCGCCGTCGTCGGCGCCATCTCCGCCATCATCGGGGCCTTAAGCGCCATCGTCTCCGGCATCTTCTCCGTCCTCGGTACCGTCTTCAGCTCCATTGGCTCTTTCTTCGGGGGCTTCGGCTCCTTCTTCTCCGGGCTCGGAGCCATCAGCCAGGGAATCGGCGGCCTATTCGCCGGCAATCTCCTCGGAGGATTGGGCGCCATCATTGAGGGGCTGTCCATCGCCATCCCGGGCGGAGTCCTCGGAATCGCTCTCAACGTCGGCGTCACGAAAGGGTTGGAAGCGCTCGGCGTCAGCCCCACGATCGCCTCCCTGGCTGGCGCCTTCGTCTCCGGCGGCATCACCGGCGCCCTCAACCCGGTCGGAGTTTCCTCCGGCTTCCTGAGCAACTTTGCCGGGGGAGCCCTCACCTCCACCGCTGTCGCCGGCACCCAGATCGGCCTCGTGAAAGCCGGCCTGGATCCGGCCCTCGCCTCCATCGCCAGCATTGGTGTCGGCACCATCGCCGGCAGCATGCTCTCGGGTGTCGCCAAACTGGACGCCGCCGGCAACATCGTCCGCGACGCCGCCGGAAATCCCATCATCCTCCGCGGCTTCAACGGACTCAGCCAGACCCTCTCTCTCCAATCCGCCCTTGCTCCCACCCTCGCCGGCGAGCTGGCCTTCTACGGCGTCCAGAAACTCGGCGAATCCATCGGCCTCGATCCAAGGATCTCCCAACTAGCCGGCATGCCGATCCGGGCTGGAGTCTCGGCCTCAATTGCCCCGGGCCACACCGCGCAGAGCATCAGCCAATCCATCAGCCAGGGTCTACTCCAAGGGGCAACCTCAGTCGGTCTCCAGATGGCAACCCAATCTCTGGGTCTCGATCCCCTGGCCAGCTCGGTCATCACCCGAGCCCTCAGCGGAGCGATCTCCGGGGCCATCAGTCCCGACCGGAATGTCTTCGGGGGGATCGCCGACGCCTTCATACACTCCGCCGGCAGCTTCAGCGCCGTCCCGCCCCCGCCGGACCCGAATGATGCCCGCTTTATCCAGAATGGTGTCTGGAACCGCGCGGCCTACGAAAGCGCCATCGCCCAGTACGAAACCAGCCGCCCGGTCTGGATGGCGCAGGCCATGGCAAAGACCAACAACTTCTCTGATGAGATCCGCCAATTCGGCTTCGCCCAAGCGCTGGACAACTACGCCACCAGCATCTTCCATCGCGATTCTGTGGAGTCCCTCATCCAATCCTTCGGTTCCATAAAGGACGCCATCACCCAGCGCATGCAGCAGAACCGGATCGAGGAAATCATCTTGGAGAACGGCGCTCTCGCCAAGAGACTTTCTCTCTCTGACGACGATCCCCTCTCCATCCTTTACAAAGAGGATCCCTTCGGCGGCATCTCCCTCCTGGGGGTGACCGAAGACGACCTCGACCGCTACTACTACGAAGCTCGTGCCAATCAAGAGACCGGCCAACTCGGCATGCGCAACGGCACCGCAATTCGCACACTGGCAAATGGGGGCAAACTCAACCTTGAAATCCGAGATGGCCAGGTCGACAAAGCTCGAATTCTACACGGCGATCAAAGCTGGCTGATTACAAGGGAGGAGACTAGGGACTTACAAATATTTCCGGACGGACGGGTTTGGAGTGGTCGGATTATAGATGAAATTACCGGCTTATCATTCACCATCCGAAATGGCCAGCTTGAGCCTGGAAACGAATTGGGCGTGGCCGCCTTACTCAGCATGCCAGAAATACAGGGCCTCGATACCGCTGATTTCGCGATGTCTCAGCTGGAAGCTAAAACCTGGGGAATCTATTCACCGGATCCAACGCATCCCATGAGTATTACTTCCCAACAAACAGCGACAGGCTGGGAAAATTTTGTTGATGGAAATCTTCGAGAAGCCGCTGTAGCCATCCTGGGAGCAGCTTCAGCTCAACCGCTACTTAACGAACTGAAATCCCTCGGAAAACAAACTCTGGAAAATGCTCCTTTAGAGCCAAATCCCTCCGATGAGGCCTACCTGGAAAGCCTGGCAGTCACAAGGAACCAAATCGATATATTCCTTAATGCGATCCAACAAAAACTGGAATCATCTACCAACCCTACAGTCCAATCCCTCGGAGGATGGACAGTGGGCCTTTTCCAGGGATTTGGCGATGGCATAACCTCTTCGTTTGAATTTGCCACCAACCCGATAGGTTCCCTCATCACATTCGGGCAAACCGTTGTGGAGATTGCGACTCACCCCAGAGAAACAGTGTCTGGCATTCGGCAAACTTTTACTGAAATCCTCTCCCAGAACCGATACGAGAAGGCGAAAAGTTTCGGTAGATTGGCTGGCGCAGTCGCATTCGCGCTGGCTACAGAAGGGGCTACTACCAGCCGACTGTCGGCAGGAACACGGTTTTTAGAGAAAACCACCTATACCGCCGAAGAGCTACTCAATATCCAACGCTCACGGGTTCTCGCCAATGTTGCAGAAAGCAAAGCTGCCCGCGCTGCCAGCAAGTTCGAGATCCTTCTTGCCAAAGAGGCTCAGCTTAGCGGAGGCTATAATGCGGATAACTTCTTTATGCTGAATCTAAGGAAAGGGGATTTAGTATATGGAGGACTCCCTGGACAAAGCGAGTTTTATACGAACGAGATGACTCTCCAAGCAAGCGGCTTGAATAGGGTTGAGCTTTTTAAGTCAGTGCAGGTTATGCCACGAGCGGGTGAATATCGGTCCCAAATGGGTGTATATAAACTCACGGAAGATCTTCGAATACCCAGCGGCATTGCCTTAGCAAATCCTCAAGCAGGCCCAGGAGGGTGGTTCCAATATTTCATTAAAGATTTTGGAACTAAATTAGAGCTTGTTGATAAAATTGACCTCAGTTAGCCAGCAGGAGAGTTTGTGAAAAAACTATCAAACACAGAAGTTTGCGAACATCTTTTTCCCCTCGAAAAATATATTTTATCGACTGGAGCCCGGGAAACGTTCCGTGGAAAAGCTTGGAGCGGTAACTGCAAAACGTGGGTTTATTTCAATGTAGTTTTGAATGTTGAGGCTTTAAGAGAAAAACTTGCTCTTGATAAGTGCATAAAAATACATGAGCACGTTGGGACGCACGATGGCAGGGAATGGGGGTTTGTTTGCGAGATCCACAAAGACGGAATTATGGGCGCGCACCCCACATTTTCATTAGGATACCGTGAAGTGCGGTAAGAACAGATAAAATGACTAACTTTGAATCCGGGCGCCTCATCGGTCGAATTACTGGGAACCTTATTTTCTGGATAATTTTTTTCTATGGCCTCTACAGATTGGTAAGATTTTTGAGAAAGAAATCTCCTCCGAAGAGTTGAGTCGCAGACCGTGGGAATAGTGCGCAGCTATAGAAAACTTATCCTGCCGCTTTTAGCTATTGCAGCTTTGCTTTGTGCAACAGCGGTTTCTTTTCAGGGAGAATCCATGTTTGGGGGTAAGAAGAAACAACCTCCTGCTAAATACGGAATAGTAACGGTTGATACGGACACTTTCCGTTTATACAACCTCCCTAACGAAGTCCCCTTTTTACTTCAGAGCGGGGAATCGGTACCGGGTTCCAAGGGGACGTAACGAGATGACTGATGGGACGCAAAGCCAGGGCTTGGAGTGAAAGCGGTTTCTATCACATCGTCGCGCGTGGAAATAACCGCCAAAGGGGGTTTCTTCCAATAAATGAGGTGAGCCATGTTTATCTTCTGGGGAACTAAACAGATTCGAAATACCATCGGCTGGGTCGCTGATTTTTGTCCCGTGTGTCGTGACATGAACCAATTTCGCCTTCTTCGAGTCGGCTCCGCAAGCCATGTCTATTACATTTCCATTGGGAAGGGCACGTTGCTTGGCCATGAAATCGTTTGCCAAAGTTGTCAAATCCCTTTGAGCGCCAACATCAATCACTACAAGACAATATCCAAAGAACACGCGGCGCTGACTGAGGACCTTATTGGAAAAACACATCCGGAAGTAAGAGAAAGATACAGAAACAGAATCGAGCTAGAGGAACGCGTACGGACTAACGGCCAGGTAACCGAAGAAGAGCGCAGACTATTGATCCGAGAATCGTTCTTGCTTGTTAACTCTCTTATTGAAACTCGATCTTCGTCAACTCACATTGATCGAAAAAGCGGTGTCGCATTGCTTGTTTCCCTTGCTCTGATTGTACTTCTGCTTTCTATCGAACTGATCTTTAAGAATCCACCTCCGGGATTGGGCAAGGCCCTGTTCATAGCTCTTGGCCTTGCGGCGCTCGGAACGATTTCTTGCCTGCTAACCGATGTTCAACGATTTACAAGAACCGAAATCTTTCCCCTTTTAAATAAAGCCCTCAAACCACTCAAACCTACATCCCAAGAACTCCAAGAAGTGCTGCAATATTTAGAAAAAGCGGGTCTAAAGGTGGGTCGCCTTGTTAAATATAGCGAGTTACAAACCACGTCGGCAGCGCCTGTCACCGTAGGATGACATTCCAAATGAATGGGTACCATTTCTGTTTGTGCAGGGTTCGGCAGGGAGGGTATTGGGAGAGGCTGTTCTTATTTGATTTGAAGTTTGCAGATTTTACTATATGATTGCCGTAGGAAGAATTTGACGATATCCCCTATGCCTAGGATAAAAGGAATGGGAGGCGTTCCAAATATGCCAGCCCAGATCAGTTGGGCGATACTA
>CAYJTM010000035.1:0-9027 GCA_964373055.1 uncultured Planctomycetia bacterium | reverse complement strand
GGTCCTCCATTCGGTCGAGGTGGCGCAGCCGGCCAGCGCCAGCAGCAGGAAAACCAGAAAACTGTGTTTCATCGCGTTCTCCCCTTTAATAATCACGAGTCATGCAAAACCGTTCATGCTGAGCTTGTCGAAGCACGAAATGCCCCCTCACCCTTCGACAAGCTCAGGGTGAACGGCTCAGATTGCATGACTCGTGTAATAATCCTTGTTGTCTGAACCATTGAACCGCCCTGCGGACCGCCTCGGCCGCGGGGGTCTGCGGCATCCCCAGTTCCCGGACCGCTTTGGAGCCGTCCGGAAGGTAGCCCCGCCGGATCCGGCGGGCCTCCTGCCGCGTGAAGACCGGCTCCCGGCCGGTCGCCGCGGCGAACAACTCGAAACCGCAGGCCGCCAGGTAAGCTCCCCCATAAGGGATTTTCCATCGCGGAGGGGAGAGCCCTAACTCCCGGCAGGTAAGGGTCCCGAATTCCTTGAGACTGAGATTCTCTCCGGCCAGCAGGTACCGCTCACCCAGCCGGCCCCGTTGGGCCGCCCGGACATGGCCCACGCCGACATCCCCGGTGTAGACCACATTGAAAGAGGTTTCAGTGTACCACCGGAGACGGTACCGGGAGAAGGCCAAGACTGACCGGCCGGAAAAGGCGTGGGCGTCGTACTCCCCGATGCAGAGACTGGGGTTGACGATCACGACCGGAAGCCCTTCCCCCGCCGCGCGCAGCGCCTCTTGCTCCATCGCGATCTTCACCGCCGCGTAGATGCTGTCTGATTGGATAAAGGTGGCGGCGCTGCTGGTGAAGACCACCCTCGCGGGGCCGGCAAGCCGGATCTCTTCCAGGTCCCTCCGGGCCGAATCGATCCCGGCGCGGATCGCCTCTTCGCGGGATTGGCGGTTCGAGGGGTAGTACCCCGCCGCGTGGAAGACCCATTCGCGGCCGCGCAGTGCCTCTCTCAACTCCTCCGGGTGGTTGAGGTCCACCTTCACCCGCTCGACCGGCAGCCCGGCGAGCACCGGGAGGTATTTCTCGTTCCGGTAGGCGGCCCGAACCTCGTGGCCCCCGGCCAGCAGCGCCCGGACCACGTGCGCCCCGATGTGGCCCGTCGCCCCCAGCACCAGCCCCTTCGCCATGACCGGCATCTTACCATGAGGGCCTGTTAAGACACGATTGACTTGACTCGGAACATAAGCAGGATTACTCTATGGGAAGAATGGATCTGAAGGAGTTTTCCGAAGAGCATCCGCTTGCCTCGGTCCTGCTGGGGATGGCCCTGGTTGCCCTGCTGGGCGTCCTGGACTGGGCGTCGGGGCCCGCCCTCTCCCTTGAAATCTTCTTCCTGATCCCGGTCGCGCTGGTGGTCTGGTTTGCCGGAAGACAGGCCGGGATCTTCCTCTCCATCCTCAGCGCGATCACCTGGTTCGCCGCCGACACCGCCCACAACCCAGCCACGCTGGTCTCGCCGATGTCGTATTGGAACGCGGTAACCAAACTGGGATTCCTGGCGGCGGTGGCCTGGTTGCTTCCGGCCCTCAAGAAGGAATGGGAGCAGGAAAAAACCTCGGCCCGGACCGATTACCTCACCAAGACCGCGAACAAGCGCTCCTTCGAGACGGCCGCGAAAGTCGAGATCGAGCGGGCTCAGCGGTACAACCGGCCCTTCTCCCTCGTCTACCTGGATGTGGATAAGTTCAAGTTTGTCAACGACCGGTACGGCCACAACACCGGCGACACGCTGCTGCGGGCGACCGCTCAGACGATCCAGAGCAAGATCCGGGCCAGCGACCTGGTCGCCCGGATGGGCGGGGACGAGTTCGCGCTGCTCTTGCCGGAGACCCAGTCGGAGGCGGCCCAGATCGTGGTGAAGCGGATCCAGCGGTTCCTGCTGGACCTGGCGCAGAGAAACGAGTGGCCGGTCACCTACAGCTTCGGCGTGGCCACCTTCCTCCGCTCGCCCGACTCGGTGGAGGAGATGGTGAAGAGGGTGGACACCCTCATGGTCGCCGCCAAGAACAGCGGCGGCAACGCGGTCCGCCACGAGGTGGTCGGGCCGATCGAAGTTTCCTAGAGCTTCCGGAGAACCGCCCGCGCCGGCGCCCCGTCCCCCCCGGCTACTTTAAGCGGCAGGCAGATGAGCGTGTACCGACCGGGCCGCGCGGAGGAAAGGTTCAACCCCTCGATGATCCAGATCCCGGCCTTGAGCAGCGCCCGGTGCACGTCCGCCCCGTCCCTCCTGTAGCCGCCCACCGAGAGGTAATCCACGCCGACGCAGCACGGCCGCAAACGGGCCAGGTACCGCGCCGACGCAGCCGTCAGATGCACGAAATCCCGGACGAAGGAGTTGGTTTTCCAGCAGCGGGCGGAGTTGCGGGTCTTGAAAAGGATCCGTTCGCCGCGGCGGATCCGGTGGGGCCGCAGTTCCTCCACCCCGATCACCTCCGGGTCCCGGATCGCGATCACGCGGGCCGGCCCGACAACCGCTTCCAGCGGCAGCCGGTCAATCGTCCGGCCCCCCTTGAGGAAATGGGCCGGCGCGTCCACGTGGGTGCCGGTGTGGGAGCCCATTGAGAGCAGCGAGAGGTCGCAGGGGGAGGTCCGGCCGACCGAGGCGGCGCGGCCGATCTCCTTCACCTTCCGGATCCGGACCGGCGGGTCGCCCGGCCAGTGGACCATCCCGTCCCGCAGCGGGATGGAGATGTCGATCATCATCCGGTCATGGTGAGCCTGTTGAACCATGACCGGCATCTTTTCTGTGCCGGCAGCACTCCTCCGCGCCGCAGCCCTCCACCGCCAGCCCGATCACGCACCCCTCCGGATCGGTCTGGGCCCGGAACGCGGCCCGGCAGTGGGCGCAGCGGAACTCCCCCTGCCGCCCGCCGGCTTTCAATTCCTCACCGCAAAAGAGGCAGCGCGGGTTCATCGGCGCAGCGCCGTGATGCTGCAGGCCACAATCACGTTGAGGCCCAGCGACCGCGCCTTGGCGACGAGCTCGTCGCTCTCCGAGCCGGGGTTCAGGAAGAGCTCCTTGGTCCCCTTCTTCGCGATCTCTTCGATCACCTTCATGCCGGTTTGCGGCGGCAGGTAAACGCTCACCCGGTCCAGCGGCACGGGGACATCGAGCACCGACTTGTAGACTTTCAGCCCCTCGATTTCGGTCTCCTTCGGGTGGACCGGGAAGACCTCATAGCCGGCATCCCAATAGCTGTGGATCGCGATGTTGCCGTACTTGGAGCGGTCGGAGGAAGCTCCCACGATGGCAATCGTCAGCTTACCCACCGGAGGGTTGCTCCTCTTTTTTATTCTTCTCGAGCACTTTGTTCAGCAGCTCCCCCACCAGGTCCTGCGCCTTCGCGGAGAAAAGTTTCTCGGCCACGTACTGGAGGTCGGGAGTGACCGAGGGTTTCTGGAGCGTCCCTTCCACCCGGACCGGCAGGACGATGCGCCACTGGTCGTCGGACAGGAACCTCAGCTCATCCACCGATTTGATCAGCGCGGCCGAGAGGTCCTGCTGGATGAAGATCTGGGCCGGAAACGAAAGGCTCCCGTCCAGGCCGTACCGGCCCGAGGCGGCCAGCTCGAACGAGTCGGTGGCCACCCGGAAATTCTGGAAGTGGACCACTCCCTCCTTCAGCGTGAAATGGAGGTCCATCGGTCGGAAGAGGGTGTCCTTCTCCTCCAGTTTCCGCGCGAATTCCGGAGGCAGCCGGGCCAGCAACGCCTCGGTCAAGCCGGAGAGGACCGTCATCCGGTCGAAGGCCTCCCGCAGGAGGTTCACATTGGGGAGCCGGATGCTCCCCGTTTCCAGATGGAATTCTCCCTCCCAAGGAGCGCTCCACCCGCGCACGCTGCCGTTGAGGCGGAACACCCCTCCTCCCGTCTCGCCTTGCACCGCCAGCCGCCGGTTCAGGAAAGGCGGCAACAACACCCGGATGCTGTCGACCTGCAGGGAGGGCGGAATCTCCAACCCGTGGAGCTCCGCCGCGATGCCCCCCTTCCAGCGCAGCGCGATCCGCTCCAGTTTCACCGGGCGGCCGAGCGCGGCCTCCATCTTCTTGACCACCATGGGCCGGGTGCGGTCCGCGTCGAACGTGGCCAGGAAAACGCCCAGGGCGGCCGCGGCGATCAGGAGAAGAGCTGAGAGAATGAAGAAGAACCTTTTCATGGCTGAACCTTCTTCATTGTACACTAACTGCATGAAACAGAAAATGGAACGCAGATCCTTCTTCCGGTGGCATTTTCTCCTGTTCGAGCGCCGCCGGCACAACCGGTTCTGGGCCGTGGCGTTGGTCCTTTCGATCCCCGTCTTCCTGCTCTGCGAGCGGTACGTGATCAGCGCGGGCCGCGTCACTGATCTGAGCATGTTCCCCACGCTCAAACCGGGGGGATATTTCCTCGTCAACCGGTTCATCGTCCGAATCAGCCCGATCCGGCGCGGAGATGTCGTGGTGGTCAGCCCGGTGAATCACCCCCGCTGGTACTACGTGAAACGGGTCGTGGCCTTAGGGGGAGAGATCCTCTCCATCTCGGAAGGCAGGGTCTCGGTGAACGGACAGCCGCTGGAGGAACCCTACGCGGTCGGACGCACCGAGCCGGAGACGCGGCCCCAGCGGATCCCGGAGGGGTCTTACTTCCTGCTGGGGGACAACCGCGTGAGCAGCGAGGACAGCCGGGCGTTCGGGCCGGTTTCCAGGGAACGCATCTCGGGAAAGATCAGGCCGGGACGGCTGTTCTCATTTTATTGAACGTCATTGCGAGGCCCCGCGGGGGCCGAAGCAATCTTGGGTTTATGGAAGCTTCAGGTCCCGCAGCCGCAGTTCGATGTGAAAGCGGTCTTGCCTCCGCCGGGCCACCGGAGAATAGGCCAGGTGGACCGATCCCCGCACTCGCCTCAGGTTGAGCCCATCCCCAAGCGCGTCGCGCGGCTGCAGCGCCTCAAAATTGTTCCCCTGCGGATCCTGAACGATCACCCGGACACCCATCGGGTGGAAACCGGCTTGCGCCCTGTCCGCCGGCAGGTGGGCATCCCGGCTTAAAAAAACCGGCCGCGGGTTGCCGGTCCCAAACGGGGCCAGCGCTTCCATCTCCCGCATGAGCTCCTCGGTCAGCTCCGCGAGGGGCAGCTCCCCGTCCAGATCCACCGAGGGGGAGAGCATCCCGCGGTCCATCCGCTCATGCGCCACGCGGTTCAAGGCCTCCCGGAACGGAGCGATCCGGTCCCGTTCAATGGTGAGGCCCGCGGCGCCCGGGTGCCCGCCGAACTCCACCAGGTGCTCCCTCACCGAGTGCAGCGCCTGCACCAGGTCCAGCGCCCGCGTGGAGCGGGCCGAGCCGCGGCAGGTGGAACCGTTGACGGCGATCACGACCGTGGGGCGGTGGAACCGGTGCGTGAGCCGGGTCGCCAGGATGCCGGCCACGCCGGGGTGCCACTTCTCATCCTCCAGGATGATCACCCGGTCGCGGCTGAAGTTGATCTCGCGGGCCACCTTGACCAGCGCCTTTTTGAACGCTTCCCCTTCCAGCGCCCGCCGGGCCCGATTGTCCTTGAAGAGCGCCTTGACCGCCTCCTCCGCCTCCGTGGGATCGTCGGTCGTCAGCAGGCGGAAGCTGGCCTCGGCGGAGCCCATCCGCCCGGAGGCGTTAATTGGCGGGGCCAGGCGGAAGCTGATCTCCTCGGGCGTCAACCGGCTTCCGTCCAGATCCGCCTGCATGAGCAGCGCCCGCAAGCCGGGCTTGCGCGTGTGCTCAAGCGCATGCAGGCCGGCCCGGACCAGGATCCGGTTCTCTCCGGAGAGCGGCGCCATGTCGGCCACGGTGCTTAAGGCCACCAAGTCCAGGTGCTCCCAGGTGCCGTCCTTCCCCTCCAGCAGCCCGCGCGCCAGCGTGAATGCAACGCCGGCCGAGGAGAGCTCCTTCTCCGGATAATTGCAGTCCGCGCGCAGAGGATTCAGGAAAGCGGAGGCCGGAGGGTGCCCGGCGGGATCCAGGTCGTGGTGATCCACCACCACCGTCTCCATCCCCAGCCGGCGGGCCAGATCAAGCTCTTTAAAGCTGGAGGTCCCGCAATCGGTGGTGATCAGCAGCCGCACGCCGGAGCGGTGCGCTTCCTCGACGACCTCGAGCTTCAAGCCGTAGCCGTCCTCCATCCGGTGAGGGATGTGGCAGGAAACCTCCGCTCCCAGCGAGCGGAGGACCCACTGCAGGAGCGCCGAACTGGTGAGACCATCCACGTCGTAATCGCCGACGATCAGGATCTTTTGCTTGGCCGCCAGCGCGTGACGGATCAGCCGTACCGCTTCAGGCAGCCCAGCCATCCGGTCCGGATCGGCAAGCCCGCCGATATCGCCGAACAGGAATTGCTCCGCGGCGGAAGAGGAATGGATGCCGCGGCGGATCAGCAGGCGGGCGATGACCGGGCTCACCCCGAGGGTCCCGGCCATCTTCTGCGCCGAAACTTCGTCCACCGGGTGAAGGACCCAATTCTTACGCAGAAAAAAATCGTCCTATAGTCTTATCGTCGTATCGTCGTATAGACGTTACTATGCGACCATCAGACCATGAGACCATACGACGCCTTTCATCTCTTCTTCTCCCAGAGAAGGAGCAAGGGGCTCGCGATGTAGACCGTGGAATAAATGCCGGAGATGAAGCCGACCCCCAGCGCGAAGGCGAGGTCGTTCAGGATGTCGCCGCCGAACAGGAAGAGGGAGATCACCGTCAGCAGTGTGATGCCGGAGGTCAGCAGCGTCCGGGAAAGGGTCTGGTTCAAAGCCAGGTTGATCAGCTCCGGGAAGGGCATTTTGCGGGCGGTCCGCCGCAGTTCCCGGATCCGGTCGTAGATCACGATCGTGTCGTTGATCGAGTAGCCGGAGATCGTCAGGAAGGCGGCGATCAGCGTCAGAGAGATGGGCCGGCCGGTGATCGCCAACGCGATCAGCGCGATCAGCACGTCGTGCAGCAGCGCCACGATGCCGGCCACGCCGAAACTCCAGGAGCGGAACCGGAAACCGACATAGAGACTGATCGAAACCAGGGCCCAGAAAACCGCTTGCAGCGCCCGCTTGCGCAGGTCCTTCCCCACCGAGGGGCCGACCTGCTCCACGCGGACCAGCTCGGCCGGGTTGTCCGAAAAAGAGGATTTCAGCTTTTCCTGCACCGCCTTCACGGTGTCGCCGCCGGTCCGGATGATCACGTCGTTGGGCTGCCCGAACTGCTGCAGCGAGGCGTCCGGCACGCCGGCTTCCTTCACCGCCGAGCGGACCGAATCCATCGAGATGGGTTTCTGGAAATGGTACTGCTGGATCTGCCCGCCGGTGAAATCAATTCCGTAGGCCCGCCCTCCAAGGGATGAGAAATAGGCCAGCCCGCCCACCACGCAGAGCAGCGAGAATATGTAGCAGAACTTGCGCGGCTTCAGGAAATCCAGCTTAGTCTGGCCGATCAGCTGCAGCATCCGGATCTGGTTGAGCAGCTTGGCCCGGTGCAGCGCCTCGAAGATGACCCGCGTGACCACGATCGCCGTGAACATGCTGGCCATCAGACCGATCACCGTGGTCACCGCGAAACCCCGGATCGGGCCGGTGCCGAACTGGAACAGCAGGAAGGCGGCCAACACGGTGGTGAGGTTGGAATCCAGGATCGCCGAGAAGGCCCGGTCGTAGCCGTTGTTGATCACCTGGCGGATGGTCCGGCCGAGCTTCAATTCTTCCCGCATCCGTTCGTAGATAAGGACGTTCGCGTCCACCGCCATGCCCAGCGTCAGCACGATGCCGGCGATGCCGGGCAGCGTCAGCGTGGCGTGGAATAGGGCCAGGCCACCCAAGATCAGCAGGAAGTTGAGCGCCAGCGCCACGCAGGCGATCAGGCCCGGCAGCAGGTAGTAGACCGCCATGAAGAGGAAGACCAGCCCGATGCCGATGCCGGTCGCCTTGACGCCGGACCGGATCGAATCATTGCCCAGCAAAGGCCCGATGGTCCGCTCTTCCTCGATGACCAGAGGGGCCGGCAGCGCGCCGCTCCTGAGCACAAGGGCCAAGTCCAGCGCCTCCTGCTGCGTGAAGCGGCCGGTGATCTGTCCCTGGTCGGAGATCTCGCTTTGGATGACCGGCGCCGACTTGACCTTGCCATCCAGCACGATCGCCAGCCGCCGGCCGATGTTGGACCGGGTCAACTGCGAAAAGGCCTTCGCCCCCTCCGGAGTCAGCGTGAAACTGACCTCCGGCGATCCGAACTGGCCGTAATCCACGTGGGCGTTGGCGAGACCCTCCCCCGTCAACGGGACGTTTTTCTCCAGCAGGTAGGGCTCCCCCTGAGTGTCCCTCAGGAGCTCGTACCCCTCAACCGATTCTCCGGCCAGCGCCTTCTTCACCAGCTCCGGATCGGCGCTGACCATCCGGAACTCCAAGTGGGCCACCTGCTGGACGAGAGCCAATGCCCGCTCCCGGTCGGTGATGCCCGGCAGCTGGACCACAATCTCCTCCTCCCCCTGCCGGTGGATCGACGGCTCCTTGACTCCGAACTGGTCGATCCGGTTGCGGATCACCTCAAGCGCCCGTTCCGACGCGTCGGCGCGCGCCTCGGGCGGGAGCTTCGCGGTGTCCACCTTCAGGATCATGTGCATGCCGCCCTGGAGGTCCAAGCCCAGCGGGATCTTTTCCTTCAGCGGGAAAATGGACCAAAGGGACAGGCCGGCGAGGGCCAGCGTAGTGAGGATCCAGGGGGTCAGGCGGCGGTACACGGGCTCCCTATCCCTCCTTCACCAGCCGGCCGACGGAGTTGCGGTCCACGTCCATGCGGACGTTGTCATCCACGCGCAGGGTCACCACGGAGTCCTTCACGTTCACCACCGTGCCGTGGATGCCGCCGGTCGTCACCACCTCATCGTTCTTCTTGAGCTTGGACTGCATCCGGGTCATCTCTTTCTGCTGGTTCATTTGGGGACGGATCAGGAGGAAATACATCACTCCGAACATCAAAAGCAGCGGAAGCAATTGCGCCATCGCTCCTGGGTTCACCGGTTCTCTCCTTTATCAAGCAG
>CAYJTM010000034.1:0-9227 GCA_964373055.1 uncultured Planctomycetia bacterium | reverse complement strand
GCGGGTTGAAGGCGTGCAGCTCCCCGTCACGCCGGTAGCGGTAGAACCCGCCGGGGTCGAGCTGAACAGCGGCAGGGACTGTCCCCTGCGGGGACAGTCCCTGATACGCCGCCGCGTGCAGCGCCAGCGCGTCTTTGGCGAGCAGGTCGAAGCCGACCCCGCCGATGCGGGAGACCGTTCCGGTGAAACAGGTTTCGATCACCTCGTTGCTCAAGCCGATCGCCTCAAAGATCTGGGCGCCCCGGTAGCTCGAGACGCAGGAGATCCCCATCTTCGACATGATCTTGAGGATCCCATCCTCGATGGCCTTCTCATAGTTGGCCCAGCATTGGTCGAGCGTGATCCCCTTCAGCGTGCCGGTGGAATGGGCCCAGGCGATCGCTTGGGTTACGCCGTACGGGTGAATGGCCGCCGTGCCGTAGCCGATCAGAAGAGCGAAGTGGTGCATGTCCCATACCTGCGCCGTTTCGCAAATGATGGAAGCGCGCATCCGCTTGCCCTGCCGGATCAGGAAATGATGCACCGCCCCGGCCGCCATCCAGACCGGGATCGCGGCGTGCCCCAAGTCCCGGCCCCGGTCGGTGAGGATCAGGATCGTGCAGCCGGCATCCACCGCGGCGGAGGCCATGCTGCAGATCTGTCGGATCCCCTTTTCCAGCCCGCCGGGGCCGGCATCCGCCGGGAAGAGGATCGGGATCCGGACCGAGCGGAAGGCCGGGTCGGTCAAGCCCTCCACCCATTTCATCTCCGGCTCGGAGAGGACCGGCGAGCTGAACTTGATCCACTTCGCATGCTCGGGCGTCTCCTCCAGCATCGAGCCGCGGGCGCCGAGCGCCGTGTTCAGCGACATCACCAGCCGCTCCCGCAGCGAGTCGATCGGCGGGTTGGTCACCTGCGCAAACATCTGTTTGAAATAGGTCGCCAGGACCCGCGCCCGGGTGGAGAGGATCGCCAGAGGCGCGTCGTCCCCCATGGATCCCACCGCCTCTTTGCCGGTCTCCGCCATCGGCTTCAACATGAACTGCAGGTCTTCCTGAGTGAAACCGGAGGCCTTCATCGCGCGGATGAGCGGCTCGTGAGGGACTATCCCCGAAGGGGACTGTCCCCCGATCGGCGACACCGTCACGACCGGCTTGCCGTCGTTCAGGTGCAGCAGGTCCGGCCGCTGGATGTTCGAATGCAGCCACGCTGCGTAGGGCTTGTGCTCCGAGAGCTCCCGCTTGATCTCTTCGTCCCGCAGCAGCTTCTTGCGGACGGTGTCCACCGCCAGCATCTGGCCCGGCCCCAGCCGGCCGGATTCGATCACCTGCGAGTCGTCCAGATCCACGATGCCCACCTCGGAGCCGACCACCACCAGCCCGTCCCGCGTCACCTTGTAGCGGGCAGGGCGCAGGCCGTTGCGGTCCAGCGCGGCCGCGGCGACGACGCCGTCGGTGAAGGCCAGCGCCGCCGGCCCGTCCCACGGTTCCGACAGGCAGGCCAAATACTCAAAGAAGGCCTTCCTCTTCTGGTCCATGCCCGGCATGTTCTGCCACGCCTCCGGCACCAAGATCGTCATCGCGTGCAACAAGTTCATTCCAGAGGCCACCAGCAACTCCAGCACGTTGTCCAGCATCGCCGAGTCGGACCCTCCCTTCTGGATCACGGGGAACAGGTCCTTGATCCGGTCGCCCCAAACCGGGGAGGAGAGCTCCGGCTCCCGCGCCCGCATCCAGTTCTGGTTGCCCAACAGCGTGTTGATCTCACCGTTGTGGCCCAGGAAGCGGAACGGCTGCGCCAGGATCCAGTTGGGGAAGGTGTTCGTGGAATAGCGCTGGTGGAAGAGGGCGATCGCCGTCTCGAAGGAGGGGTCGGTCAGGTCCTCGTAGAAACGGTTCAGCTGCGGGGCCACCAGCAGCCCCTTGTAGACGATGGTCCGGCAGGAAAACGAAGGGATGTAGGCCCCTTCCAGCCGGGCCTGCGCGAAAGCCCGCTCGATCAAGCGGCGGGTATAGTAGAGGGCGCGCTCAAATTCAGCTTCCTCTTGGGTACCAGGTACCGGTTTTTCTTGCCTGGTACCTGGTACCGATTTTGCTTTGGTCGGTTTCCCGACCAGCAAGTGCTGGATCGCCGGCATCGTGGTGAGGGCCTTCTCCCCCAGCACGTCCGGGTTGACCGGCACCTCCCGCCATCCGTAATGGAGCAGCCCCTGCTCCCGCACGATCCGGTCGGCGATCCCCTTGGCCGCGGTCCGGTTGCTGGGGTCCTGCGGCAGGAAGAAGACACCCACGCCGAGGTCCTGCGGATCAGGTCGGTACCGGGTACCGTCCCGGTACCCGGTACCGTTGTTTAATCGGGAGAGCTCCCGGGCGAACAGCTTGCGGGGGATCTGCGTCAGGATCCCCGCTCCGTCGCCGGTCTTGGCGTCGGCCGAGACGGCTCCCCGGTGCGTGACGCAGCAGACTCCCTGCACCGCCATCCGCAGGATACGGTGGCTGGGCCGGCCGGAGACGTCCGCCACGAAGCCGACGCCGCAGGAGTCTTTTTCGAATTCAGGTCGCCAGAGAGTGTTCATTGGATTAAAGAGAAACTTTCATTTTAACGCTTATAAGGCAAAGAAACCAGATTGACGAGATGGCTAAGGGGCTCAAAATCCGGATCTTTGTGGACCAAGATCGCCTTGTGCGCCAGCGCAATCGCCAGCACCCAGGCATCGCCGACCGACAGGCGATGTACCGCCTTCATCTCGCACGCAAGCCAGAGAGACCGCTCTTCTACATCCACCCGTTGGACCGGCAGATGACTTAAATCCGCGAAGGTGCGCTTGGCCGCCTCTTCACCCTCCAGCTGCCATATCCGATAGCAAGCTTCCATGAACACCATGAAGGGAACCAACAGGCGGCATCGCCGACGCTTGGCTTGCTCCAACAAATCCCCGACCTGGTCCGCGCCGGGTTCGTTGGTCAGATAGGCCAGAAGGGCGGAACTGTCAAGAACGTAGGTGTCTGTGGACCCACTGCTCGTCTTTTCGACGCTCCCGCTCACGTTCGCGCTTCCTTTCTTCTAAAAGAGACTGAACCAGGTTTGAACCCTTGAACCGTCCGCGCAAGGCCTGGATAGGATCCCCGGACACGGGAACAATGGTCAGCCCATTTCGGGTTTGAAGCCACATCAGCTTGGTATGGGGCTTTAAGTTGTAGCGCCGCCGGATCTCCGCGGGAATCGCGGTCTGGCCCCGCTCTGTTACGGTGGTTTCCATGTTCGCACCCTCCATTCAGAAGCTTACATGTAAAATAACATTTTATCAAGTCAAAAATAGAAAATAGCATGTACCTTACGCGCCGACAGATCCAGTATCTGTTTAGCATTTTGAGGGAAATTCGTCATTGCGAGCGACCGAAGGGAGCGAAGCAATCTCGATTTTCCGCCGGGAGATTGCTTCAGTCGCTTCGCTCCTTCGCAATGACAGCACGCCAGGGCCATTTTGGGGTGATTTGAGCCCTCGTCGCTGTCTCAAACGGATAAATAGATACGATTATTTGTTACTTTTTACTTCGGCGGAGCGGCGGGCGAGGACGACGGTGACCGGCCCGATCCGGGAGTTGATCTTGGCCAGCAAGGGGATCCGGTCCTGGTCGGCGCTGAACCAGACGCGGGCGGTGGCGCCGTGGAAGAAGGGGACCGGGTAGGCCAGCTCCACTTGGCCCTCGACCGCCGGCCAGTAGCCGGAGTTGCCGATCCGGATGATGCCGGCCTGCATCACGGTGCCGTTCAAGGGCCAGTTCTTCCCGTCGGCGGTCACCTCCAGCGGCACGGTCTTGCCCAGCTCCAGCGGCATCGTTCGGGCGTAGTAGATCATGCTGAGCCCGTCCTGCGTTTTCGCGGTCACCGGCACCGTCACCTTTTTGTCACCCAGCAGTTCATGCAAACTGGTCCCCTTCTTCAAGTCGAATGTGATGACGCTGGAGTGGACCCTCCACTGCCGTTTGAGGTAGGAATCGGACCGGCGCGGTGAGACCGTCTCCGGGTCCACCAGGCTGTTGAGCCGGACCCGGATCGGGTAGAAGGGCTTCAGGTACCAGTTGGATTGCGCCTGGAAATTCAGGTGGACCAGCTTCTCTTCCGTGAGGGAGGTGGTCATCTTCGCGCTGCCGACCAAGACGCCCAGCCAGAAGATGTCGTACTCCAATTCCTCGCCGACCGGCACCCTTTGCAGGGGGGAGGCGATGGAAACCGGCGTGGCCGTCCCTTCCTCCACTTGAGCCGTCCGCATCCGGGCGATCCCGGCCCGCCCGCACCCGGAGAAGGCGAGAAGGCAGAAAGCAGTAAGCAGAAAGCAGGGAAAGATTTTATGAAGACGCGACATGCTCCACCGCTGCAAGGACTTCATCCTCCGTCACCGTTTCAAGACAGGCAAAACCGATTGTGCAATTATGCGCCAAACAGGGCCGGCAGCCGATGTCGTGATGGAGCGCCGCGCTGCGCGGGCCTGTGGGGCCCCACCGGGCGGGGCTCAATCCCCCGCCCCACCGCCCGAAGATTGAAACCACCGGCGCCCCCACCGCGCAGGCCAGATGCACCGGGCCGCTGTCGTTGGAGATCAAGCAGCGGGCCTTTTTGAGCAGCCCAGCCGTCTCGCCGAGCCCAAAAACCCCGAGGGCCGGGACCGCTTTCTGCTTCATGGCGGCGATTACTTGCTGGCCGTGCCGTTCCTCGCCGGGACCGCTCAAGACCACCACCTTGGCGCCGGACCGCTTGGCCAACTCGTCGCCGACCGCCGCGAAACGCCGCGCCGGCCATCGCTTCGACGGGCAGCTGGCCCCGGGATGCAGCACGATGAACGGCTGCCCGTCAATCCCCCCCGCGCGGAGGAAAGCGGCCACCTTTGTTTCCTGCGCCGGCGTCACCGGCACGAACAACTCCCGGCTACCCTGCCCTGAGCCTGTCGAAGGGGGCTCAATCCCGATCAGCCGAAGAAGCTCCAGATTATACTCCAGCTCGTGCCGGTTTCCTTCCTTCTTGATGTACGGGATTTTGTGGGTGAGCAGCCAGCCGAGACGCCGGGCGTAGCCGACGCGCCGCCGGATCCCTGCCAACCAGCTTACCAGAATTACCCGGTTCGTCGAGTGCAGGATGATCGCCGTGTCGAACCGGTGCTCCCGCAATTTCCGCGCGAACCGCAGGTTGCCGGCCCACCCCTTCTCCACGCCGGCCTTGTCGTACAGGATCACCGTGTTGAGGGCGGGGTTCCCTTCCACTAATTCCCGGTGCTCCACACGCACCATCATCCCGAGGTAGGAGTGCGGGTAGGCGTTGCGCAGATTTCGGATCACCGGCGTGGAGAGGACCACATCCCCAATCCGATCGGTCCGTATGATGAGTATCCGCGGAGAATTATCGGTAGGCTTCACGGCGATGCGCGATCCGAACAACCATCACTTGTTTGCCTTCCACTTGGTAAACGATCCGGTAGTCCCCCACCCTTAATCGAAAATGCCTGGGGTCCAATCCCACGAGAACCTTGATCCTTCCGCTCGAAGAAGGAAACGGGTCCTGCGCGAGGACGGTCGAGGCCCGGAGGAGCTGAGAGCGGACATTCGGATCCAACCGCTTCAAATCTCTCTGAGCGGCGGCGGTGAACTCAACGGCGAAGGCGGGCAAGTTCTTTTTCGGTCTGCGCAATCAGGGTTTCGAGGGAGACAGCGCCGCCTTTACGTTTGTATTCCCGGTATGAAGCATCCAGGCTCTTTTGAAACTTCTTGGAATGAGCCAACAGGTAATCCTCCAGATCCTCCTCTGCAACTCCGTGGAGGATCGCTTTCGGTCGGCCGCGGGAAGTGACCACCACGTCCCCCTTCTTCGCCCGGCGGATGATCTCCGACAAGCTGTTCTTCATCTCCCGGATATTCACAAACTGAACCATGGCTTCCCTCCTCTATGTAGCTACAATTGTAGCCACATAAATTATATCATCAAGACTGCAGATCGAGCGCCAAAAGCTTCTGAGCCACCTGCCTCAGGTGCTCGCGTCGTTTGTCCCGACGCGATGGTGTAGTAAGGGCCGTCAGAACACCGGAGGATGTAGACCCAGAATACCATTCCTAGAAACCTCTATCCTTTTCTCCCGATCACCCTTCGACAAGCTCAGGGTGAACGGCTGAGTTCAGAATTCTTGCCGCGGCGGCGTAGACCTCGTCGGCGGTGATCCAGTTCATGCAGCCGTGCGTGTAGGGGCACAGCGCCAGCTCGCACGGCGCGCAGACCAGCGTGCGGCGCACCACAACGGAGCCGGGCGCGCGCGGGCCGTACTTGCGCTCATCGGTCGGCCCGAAGATCGCCACCGTCGGGGCGCCGGCTAGGCTCGCCATGTGCAGGCAGGCGTTGTCGTTGGTGACCACCAGCTTCGCGTGCGACATGAGATCGGCCATCTGCCGGACGGTTGTCTTGCCGACGAGGTCGGTCGCTTTGTGGCGCATCGCGGCGATCATCTGATCGGCGATCGGCCGCTCTTGCTCTTCTCCGGCCAGCAACACCTGCGCGTTATGCCGCTCGATCAGCCGGTCCGCCACCTCGGCGAATTTCTCCGCGCCCCAGCGCTTCAGGTGGCTGCGGGCGCCCGGTACCATCACGACCGGAGTGCGGGCGCTCTCCAGCCAGGTTTCCACTTTGCGCTCCTCCCGCTGGTCGAACGGCAACTGGATGCGGGCTTCATAAGGGCGGATCCCCAGCCGGGTCACCAGCTCCAGGTGAGCGTCTGCCCGGTGGCGGTTGCCCGGCTTCGGGCGGAAAAAGACCGGCGTGCGGCGGGCCCACGGCATGAGGAGCGGGATCAAGGTGTTCCGGAAATCCACCACCAGGTTGTACCGCTCCAGCACGAGGTCCAGCGTCATGAGCAGGTGCTGCCAGATCCCCGCCTGCTTGTCCCAGACCCAGACCCGCTTGACGCGCGGGTTGACGATGAAGAGCTCCTTGTTGCGCGGCGAGGCCAGCACGTGGAGCTCCGCCTGCGGGGTGGCGTACCAGAGGGCGGTCAGCGCCGGGTAGCTGAGCAGCGTGTCGCCAAGGTTACTCAGCGTGATCACGAGGATCTTCACAGCCGTGCCCATTCGCCGGCCGGGACGGGTGCGTTTGCACAGGACGGCCTGGCCGCCCCCACCGGGGCGGCCGGCCTCTCTCTCGGCCTCGCTCTCGCCTGAATGGAAGCTCCCAGGCGAACCGGGCCGCTCGGCCTCCGAGACGCCTGTGCACCCGCCCCCGCCCCCGGCCGGCTAAGAGCACGCGAGGACGTCGGGGAGGGGGTGCGGGACAAGCCGGCCTCGTCCGACCGAGCGGGCATGGAGTCCCGAGCGATCAGCGAGGGACGAGCGAGGGAGGCGAAGAGCGAGAAGCCTCGCAGGGGCTTCGAGCGTACGGCGGTTCCGCACCCCGACCCGACGGCCGACACAGTGCTAGCCATCGAGGAATTTTGCGGCGGCTTCCAGGACCTGCTCGACGGTGATCTGCTCCATGCAGAGGTTCGCCGGGCAGCGCAGCCGGTAGCAGGGCACCGGGCAGCCGATCGAGCCGAATAGGACCGTCGCCTTCGCGCCATTCACCGGGCCGGTCAGCTTCGGGTCGGTCGGGCCGAAGAGGGCCACCACCGGGACGCCGACCGCCACACCTAAGTGCAGCGGGCCGGAGTCGTTCGAGATGAGCAGTTTCGTCCGTTTGAGCAGCGCCCCCATCTGCCGGAAGGTGGTCCGGCCGGCGGCAACCAGAGGACGGGTCCGCATCCGCCCGGAGATCCGCGCGATCAGCGGCCGGTCCCCTTCCCCGCCGATGAAGAGCACCTTGGCGCCGTAGCGCTCGCTTAGAGCATCCGCCAGCTGCCCGAAACGGTGGGCCGGCCAGCGCTTGAGCAGCCAATTGGCGCCGGCGTGGAGCGCCACGACCCGGTCCGACGGGGCCAGCCCCAACTCCCGAGCAAGCGCCTCAGCCGCTTGGGCGTCCTCCGTCCGGATGCCGGCATCGTAGTGCCGCCCGTCCGGCCGGATGCCGGCCGCTTCGGCGACGCGCAGCATTATCTCCACCTTGTGCAGCGTGTCGGGCGGAGGCATCTCCACCGCGGTGGTCAGCAGCCAGCCCCGTTTCGCGGTCCGGGTGCCGATCCGCTCCGGGATGCCGGCCGCCCAGACAGCGGCCGCCCGCGTGAAGGAACGGTGGAACAGGAAGGCGGCGTCGAACCGCTCCGCCCGCAGACGGCCAATCAGCGGCAGCCAGCCGGCCAGGTGAGAAATCCCCCGCCCCTCCGGCATCGGGATGACGGTATTCAAGTGAGGGTTCCCTTGAAGGAAATCCAGCCCCCGCCGAGGAGATAAAGCCGCAATGAAGCTGCCCGGATAGGCCCGCCGGATCGCCCGGATGGCCGGGGTGAGGAACAGCAGGTCCCCCAGCCAGTTGACCGAAATGAGGAGTATCCGCTTCCTATTTTTCGGCATCGCGGACCGCCCTGGCATAAACCCCCTCCACTTGTGTCACCACCCGTTCCAGGTTGTATCGCTCTTTCGCCCGTGATTGGCCCGCGCGCGCCATCCGTTCCCGCGCCGCGGGATCCCTGAGCAGCGACCGGAGTCCCTCTTCCAACCCCGCGACGTCCCCCGGCCGGATCAGCAGGCCGCTTCTCCCATGCTCGATGATCTCCGCGGGACCGCCGGAATCGGTGGCAACTACCGGAATACCCGCGGCCATCGCTTCGACGATCGCCAGGCCGAACCCTTCTCTCCAAGCCGGCGCCGCGAAGGCCTGCAGGAACGCCAGCGGCACCCGCGTATCCTCCACGGAGGGGCAGATCGCCACCCGGTCCGCGATCTTCAGCTCGTAGGCCAGCCGGACCAGCTCTTCCCGGGCCGGCCCGTCCCCCACCAGCAGCACGCGAAGATCTGGAAATTCCTTCAGCAGAGGAGAAGCCGCCTTGAGCAGCAGGTTCAAACCTTTTACGGGGCTCAAGCGGGCGATCGCGCCGATCATCCGGCCCCCATTAAGACCGTTCGCCCGCTGGAACCGCTCCACCTCGGCCGGATCAGCCGGCCGGCGGAAACGATCCACATCAATCCCGTTCTCCACCAGCACCACCTGATGCGGCGAAGCCAGCCGGTACTTCCGGACCAGCCGCTCCATGGACGCATTGGAGATGGCCATCACCCATTTTCCCCAGCAGCGGAAGAACCGCCGGCCGATCCGGAATTTGTAAAGGCCGTGGCAGGTGGTCA
>CAYJTM010000033.1:0-9608 GCA_964373055.1 uncultured Planctomycetia bacterium | reverse complement strand
CATTCACGATGAAGAGGGCTCCCTGCTTGCGCGTCTGCTCCCGGAGCCGCCGGGCGGTCTCCAGGAACTCCCCGTCCGGGGCCCCCTTGTCCCGCCACTGGATGACGTCCGCCCCGCCCCGTAGGGCGGCAGCCGCCATCTCCACCGGATCCCGGCCGCCCAAGGCAGACCGGTCAACGATGACGTAGAGTTTTGCTTTTTGTATGGAAGGCTTGCTCAAGAGAATAAACCTTAAAACGGAGGGATCCGAAAACCCGGGCGGCGGCCGGGTAACCCAACCGGGAAAACTCCTCCAGCACCCGCAGGGCTTCCTGAACCCGCTTCAAGTTGGCCGCCGCCAGATCCCGCGTGTTCCGGTGCTGCCGCGCGGCGCCCCGTAAAGCGGGCCGGCCGACATCCGACCGGGAATCCCGGGCCCGCAGAAGCTTCTCCTTCGGCAGCAGCAAGACGGCTCGCTCCACTGAGTACCGCAGCCGCTGGCAGCGCCGGGTGAGGGCGGCGTCATCCCGCACCAGCCGGGCCACCTCCTCGCAAACCCTTAAGCCCTCCCGGGCCCGGTTCAAATTGGCGTCCAAAACACGAAAAAGCCGTTGTTGCGTCATTGCGAGGAGCGGAGCGACGAAGCAATCTCGCTTTTAGAGACGAGATCGCCACGGCCCCTTCGGGGCCTCGCGATGACGACTGTCACAGGACTTCGCACGTTTGTATTACTAACCTCCGCGGCTTTTGCGGAGCAGTTCGGTGGTGGAATGACCCGCCACGTAAGGGATCACGGCGACCCGGCCGCCGTAGGACTTCACGACTTCCGCCCCGACGATCCGGTCCGGCCGCCAATCCCCGCCCTTGGCCAGCAGGTCCGGCCGGATGGCCCGGATGGCGTTCAAGGGGGTCGGCTCCGGAAAGATCACCACGAAATCCACCGGCTTCAAGGCCGCCACCAGGCGCGCCCGCTCGCCCGCCGGCACCACCGGCCGGCCGGCCCCTTTGAGGCCGCGGACCGAAGAATCGCTGTTGACGGCCACCACCAGGATGTCGGCCCGCTTTTTGATCCGTTCCAGATAGGTGAGATGCCCAATGTGGAGAAGGTCGAAACAACCATTGGTGAAGGCAATCCGCTTGCCTTGACGGCGCAATCGCCGCACGAGGCGCACCAACTGGTTTAAAGGAAGCACGGATTGATGGGAATTCATCGAGTCAGGAACCGATGATATCGAGCAGGCCTTCGATGACGCGGCTCATGTCTTCTTCTTCAAGGTGCCCCAGTTTATGCCCCAGGCGTTGCGTCGAGAGGGTCCGGACTTGGCTGATTTTCACCCACGAAGGCTTGGACAATTTTCGCTCCGGCAAGGGAAAGGTCAGCGGGAACCCGGCCCGCTGCGGCTGACTCGTGATGGCCAAGGCAATCACTGTGCCGGAGTGGGCATTGAAAACTTCGTGGCTAAGAATAAGTACGGGGCGGCGTCCCGCCTGTTCCCTGCCCCGCGTCGGTTCCAAATCCGCCCAGCAAATATCGCCCCTTAATAATCGGGCCATTCTTCACCGGGGAAACGCTCCTCCGCCAGCGCCCTTTCCTCCTTGGGATTGAGCTTCTTGACCTCCTCGGCCAGCCGGGTATGCTTCCAATGATCCACCTTCTCCCGAAGGGCCACCTGAATGGCCTGGCTTCGGGAAGCGAAGCGCCTTTGGGAAACCCACTGGTCCACCAGCCGAAGCAATTGCTGCTCCAGGGTAATTGCCACTTTAGCGGTTGCCATCGTCTCACCTCCGGTATTCTATTTTATCATACCGAGGCAATTCCGGAAGGTGAAAAACAAGGTTACGCGGCTTCGAGGAGGGTTCGAGCTGCTCTCTGAACAGAGGGGTCGTCCGGCAAGCGATAGCCAAAGCTGTTCAAAATGGCGTTTAATTGGGCCAGCCAATCCTGTCGGAGCTCGCTGACGGTTTGGATCTGAGTTCCCATCAGCAGGCGCTGAGCGGCGGCTTTGGCAAGCTCATATCGTCCGGCGAGATCTTCCGCTTCTTGCTCCTCCACCACAAAAATCCGGCTCAAGATAAGCTTTCGCGCCTGCATGTTGCTGTCAACGACGGCCAGCAACCGATCCCGATCCTGGCGCGTCTCAACCACGCCGGAAAAGAGAAAGCTATTCAGGTTTAACTCTTCCTTCTTGGCTTCCAGCAAAGCAAGAATGGGAGCGAACGCGATTCCTTCGCCTTCCAAATAATAACCTGAATTTTCCACGATCGCCGACGGACGTCGCTCTACCCGGAAGCGCTCCACCGCCGCTCCTATCTCCTTCTGACGATCCGACTCCTCCGCCCCGGCGGCAAGACGGTCGAAAGCAGTCTGGAATTCGACCTGCGTTTCCGGTAGCGCGAAACCCAAGTCCTGAATTTGCTGTCTGACCGCCTGCAAATCGGCATTCGGCACACCCTGTCCTTGCGCATATCGAATGGCCGCGGCCACGGCCAGCAGGATGGCCTCCGGCACAATCCCCGCCTCCCGTGCGCTGATCGCCGCTCCGATTAAGCGGTCATTCTTTGCGAGCTTCCGAAGAGGATCCCGCGCGATCCGTTCCACGGTGTCGTTGAGCTCCACATTCGCGAACCGATTCAGCAGTTCGTCTATGGTGTGGTCCATCTCGGATCGCGTGAACTCGGCTGGATATCGGTGAAGCAGCCCGACGGCCGATTCTTCCATAGCGCGCCGAAGGATACGCGCGATTCGCGGATCTTGTCGGATCGCTAAGGCAGGATTCCCCGTGGGTTCCATGCCCAGAATCCATGCCAGGTAAGCGAACGTGGCGTGCCCCATGTTGTGAATCAGCAGCTTCTTCTCCCGAGCAGCCCGGATGTTATCGACCAACTTGATCCCGGAAGGGACAACCGGCGTATTCTTGAGCTCTTTCCCATCCACCACCAGCTCATAGGGCCCACCACCCTCCACAGAGATGTCCAGCGGATTGCCCGTTTCCGTCTTAGCCAACGTGGGCGGAACTGTAATGGAGACGACCGCTCCGGGCCAACCCACGTGGTTCTGCTCATATTCCTGGAATTCCTCCACCGGCGGGGCTCCAATGAAATTCACGTGATCTTGGACGTACCGCGCCATCTCAGAATCCGACATGTCCAAAACAACCTGACGCAGCGCGGCGATCTGCGGCTGATCAATGGGAAGATTCTCCGCGAAGACAATGTTCAGCGTAGCCAGATGATCGGCCGCGACCCGGTTCCGGATGAACCGGTAGACGACATCCCGAAGTTTGATGATGTTGTCGGTGCCGACCGTGGCGAAAATCCAGTCTGCCCGCGGTCCTTGCGCGGCCACCCGCTCCTGATCCTGCGCAGCAATTCCCCAGAAATGCCGAACGGTCATCGGCTCACCGCCGCCTACTGGTGTGACGACGTAGGAATCTCGCTGGTTGGCCGCCGCGATCAAGGATTGATTGAAATCAATGAAGAGAATGTCGAAGCCGTCCCGGCCCAACATCGGAGCGATGTGACCCCGGCCAATATTGCCCACCCCGCCTAAGAGCAGAGCCCTGCGGTAAGTCGGCACTTCAGGCCGTCCCAATTCCTCCGCCCCGGCGGCGTTGCGACCCAGAAGCTTCTGCAGCGCAGCCTTTTCTTCCTCGATCTTAGGGAGCAAATCTCTGGCTGAACGTTTGGCTAATTTCTCCGCTTTATCAAGATGAGAACGGGCTTGCAACAGATCATTCCGATTGCGCCGGAGATAATACTCCTTGCCTTGTTTCATCCACCAATCCGGCTGATCAGGAAATTCTCCGCGCGCCCGATATGCGAACTGAAGGTCCAAGAGAAAAAGAACGCGATCCTTGGGACTGGCGGATCTCGAACTCCATACGGGACTGTCTACGAACTGTTCCCACTCCTCAATCGCGTAACCTATATCGTATTCGGAGACGGGATATCTTTCCCTGGATCCGCTGTCTTTTTCCCATGCCTTTCGCAGTTGATATTGATCCAAAACCGCATACCGGAACTGAATCCAAGTCAACAGAACCCTCTCCGCCTCGGTCAGATCCTTCACGCGTTCCCAGATGAGATCGAAGGGTGCATGAATAAACTGATTGACAGGTCCTTTCTCTTCCATGGCGGGTATCTGATGGAGGAACTCGGCGATCGCTTCGCGCACTCTTGGCCGAATATCTTCCGAGTTGATCAGTCGGATCTCCTCCACCCCGGCGGCAATAGAAGAAAACGCAGGAGGAATCCCGATAGCGTGGGTGAACCGGTCGGCGATGACTTGGGTTGCTGCTTGGAGCGGATCCGGCTTGGCGAGGGCGAGGCGGAGGTCCTCCTCCAAGCCGGTCTCCTTTGATGCCTCGTTTCGCAGGGCGAGGGCAGGATGAGGCATCGACAGGGTGAGGGCCAGGAACAGGGCTGCGATTTTACGCATAAGCCTTCATCGGGGTTTAACTTAAGTATACCCAACAGCAGGGCATAAAATCGAGGAGGACGGAGAGATTTATCTAAGCTGAATTTATATTAACACACGACTCATGCAAAACCGTTCGTGCTGATCCTGAGCAAAGTCGAAGGGTCGAAGCACGAAATGCCTAATCACCCTTCGACAGGCTCAGGGTGAACGGCTCAGATTGCATGACTCGTACCCGTAAGTCTTATCTACCGGAGGAATGTATGCCACAGGAACCACGAGGGAATAATAGCGTCAACCTCCAACGGCAAAGTGCGATTCAATCAATTCGCAGAGGATATGGCCGATCGTGATGTGGGATTCCTGGATCCGCTGGGTGTTGTCGGAGGGGACCGTCAGCGCCTGGTCCACCACGCTAGAGAGCGCCCCTCCGCCCCGCCCGGTCAGCCCCACCGTCTTCAAACCCATCTTGCACGCCAGCTTGACCGCTTCCAACACGTTCGGGGAATTGCCGCTGGTGGAAATCCCGATCAGCACGTCTCCCGGCTGGCCCAGCGCTTCCACCTGCCGCCGAAAGACGCTCTCATACCCGAAATCGTTGCCCAGAGCGGTGAGAGCCGAGGTGTCGGTAGTCAGCGCGATCGCCGGCAAGGCCCGGCGCTTGACCAGCAGCTTGCCCACCAACTCCGCGGCGATGTGCTGGCTGTCGGCGGCCGACCCGCCGTTGCCGCACAACAGCAGTTTGTGCCCGGAATCGAGCGCCTCCATCAGCAGCCGGGCGGCCTTTTCGATGGCCGGCACCATCTGCTTGAGGACCTCTTCTTTCACACGGATGCTGTCCCGCAGACGTTCTTCGATGCCTGCGGCGTACGACGGATTAACCAAAGAAGATCTTGGCGATGTCATAGAGTTCCATGTCCAAGGTTTTGAGTTTCTGCGTGGCCGCCTCGATCGAGACCGGCACGATGGCGTTGCCCTTCAAGCTCACCATCTTGCCCCACTGGCCGGCCATCACCAGCTCGACGGCCTTCACGCCGAAACGGGTGCCCAGCACCCGGTCGAACGCGGTGGGGCTGCCGCCCCGCTGGACGTGGCCCAGCACGGTGACGCGGGTCTCGAACTGGGTCTTCTCCTCGATGATCTCCCCAAGGGCGTCGCCAATGCCCCCTAAGCGCACGTGTCCGAACGAATCCAGCTTTCTGTCCTTGAGGACCGTCTGGCCCTTGGCGAACTCCGCCCCCTCGGCCACCACAATGATCGAGAAGGTCTTCCCCCGCTCGTTCCGCTTCCGGATCGCCGCGCAGACCTCTTCCACGTTGATCGGCAGCTCCGGCACCAGGATGAAGTCGGCCCCGCCGGCGATTCCGGCGTGCACGGCGATCCAGCCGGTGTGCCGGCCCATCACCTCCACCACCATGATCCGGTGATGGCTCTCGGCCGTGGTGTGCAGCCGGTCAATGGCCTCCGTGGCGATGTTCACCGCGGTGTCGAACCCGAAGGTATAGTCGGTCTCGGAGAGGTCGTTGTCGATCGTCTTCGGGACGCCGACGATCGGAAAGCCCTCCTTGACCAGCTTGGCGGCGACCCCCAGCGTGTCTTCCCCGCCGATGGCGATCAAGGCGCCAAGTCCCAGCTGCGCGAAGTGGTCCTTCATGCTGGCCAGCTGCGCGGGATCCTTGTAGGGGTTGGTGCGGGAGGTGCCGAGAATCGTCCCGCCCCGGTGCAGGATGCCGGAGACCGAATTGAGATCCAGGGGCAGCGTCTCTTTCTCAATCAGGCCCTTCCACCCGTTGCGGATCCCGGTAACTTCGATCCCTTCCTGCACCGCTTTGCGGACCACCGCCCGGATGACCGAGTTGAGGCCGGGGCAGTCCCCACCGCCGTTCAGGACGCCGATCCGCTTGATGGAAGAGGCCGCCATTTCTTAGAGCCCCCGAAACGGCGGGGAGAACTGCCCCGGCCGGCGCTCGGCCGGGCTTTCCTTTTCCTGCTTCAGGGCGATCTTCGCGACATGGACCCGCACGATCACCGGCTCCTCGATGCCGCTGAGCATCTCCTGGACCTTCGACTTGATCACCAACTGGATCCGCTCGGCCGCCTCCGGGATGTGAGCGCCCGACCAGAGGACCGCCCGGGCCCGGACCAGGATCTTTCCCTTGCGGGCGATCACGTCGGAATGAAGCTCCTTGACGTCCTGAAGCTCGGCTGACGAGCGCCGGATGAAGTCCTCGATCGCCGCCAGCGAAACCGTCACTTGCCCGTTCGGGTTCTCGAACGCGATGGTCTTCTGCTTCTGGAACCGGGCCAGCGCCAGCTCCGCGTACATCCAGTTGAGCAGGATCAGGCCCGCGCCGGCCAGGAAGCAGGCCAGCCGCAGGTTCTTGTCCGAGTAGGCCGCCTCGAGCCACCAGAGGGGGCTCTCCACCGGCACCCAGTGGAGCGAGAAGGCGATGAGCCCCAAACCGATCAGGACGAACAGGATGATGTAGCAGGTGAGAATGATCCAAGTGAACAGTTTCATTGGCTTCTCCTGGACTTGACCTGATGAATGCTAACGTGCACTTCCACCGGGTTGAGCTGCGTCATCTGCTCGACCCGGTCCCGGATGCTGTCCTGGACCTGTGCGGCGACGGAGGCCAGATTGACGCCGTACTCCACCACCAGGCTCACCCACAGGCGAACCTCCTGGTCCTGGATCTCCACGCGGACGCCGCCGCCGCCCAGCAGCGGGCGCAGCAGCCACGGCTCCTGCCAGATGCCGATCACCCCATCCACCTCGCGGGCCGCGAGCGCCGCGATGGTGGAGACCACGTCATTCCTGATCTGAACCGCGCCCAGGTCCGTCCGCCCGCCCGGCATCCGCATGCTGTCTCTCCTTAAGCTCCGACCAGTTCGCCGGCCTGCTTCGGGGCCGCGAATCGCTCGATGAAGTGGGTGGAGTACTGCCCCGCCACGAAAGAGGGGTCGTTGAGCACTCTCCGGTGGAACGGGATCGTGGTCTTCAAGGGGTCCACGGCCATTTCATCCAGCGCCCGCAGCATCGTCTGGATCGCCTCCTTGCGGGTGGCCCCGTAAGCAATCACCTTGGCCAGCAGCGAGTCATAGTGGGGCGGGACCCGGTAGCCGGTGTAGAGGTGGCTGTCCACCCGGATGCCGGGCCCCCCCGGCGGATGGTAGAAGGTCACCTGTCCCGGGCAGGGCATGAAATCCCGGTCCGGGTCTTCGGCGTTGATCCGGCACTCGATCGCGTGCCCCTTCCAATGGACCTCTTCCTGAGTGAAGGAGAGCTTCGCCCCCGCGGCGACGCGGATCTGTTCCTTGATGAGGTCAATCCCGGTCACCATCTCGGTCACCGGGTGCTCCACCTGGATGCGGGTGTTCATCTCCATGAAGTAGAAATTTCCGTGCGCGTCCACGAGGAACTCGATCGTCCCGACCGAGTCGTAGTTGACCGCCTTAGCGCCGCGCACCGCCGCCTCCCCCATCTTCTTGCGCATCTTGGCATCCACGGCGGGGGAGGGGCTTTCCTCAATGAGCTTCTGGTGGCGCCGCTGGATGGAGCAGTCCCGCTCGCCGAGGCTCACGACGTGGCCATGCGAGTCGCCGATGAGCTGGATCTCCACGTGGCGCGGCTGTTCGATGTACTTCTCGATGTAGACGTCCGGCACGCCGAAGGCCGCCTCCGCCTCCGCCTGGGCCGTCATGAAGGCGCTGATCAGCCGCACGTCGTTGTGGGCCACCCGCATCCCCTTGCCGCCGCCGCCGGCGGCCGCCTTGATGATGACCGGGTACCCCATCTGCTTGGCCACCTTGAACGCCTCTTCCTTGACCTTCACGGCGCCCGGCGAGCCGGGGATCAGCGGCACGCCGGCCTTGCCCATCACCCGTTTTGCTTCAATTTTGTCCCCCATGCGGAGGATCGCCTCCGGGTTGGGGCCGATGAAGACGATCTTGCAGGACTCGCAGATCTCCGCGAAGTGGGCGTTCTCGGCCAGGAAACCGTAGCCGGGGTGGATCGCCTCGACGTCGGTGATCTCGGCGGCGCTGATCAAGGCCGGGATGTTGCGGTAGCTGTTGGCGGAGGGGGCCGCGCCGATGCAGACCGCCTCATCGGCCATCCGCACGTGCAGGCAGTCGGCATCCGCCTCCGAGTAGACGGCCACCGTCCGGATGCCCATCTCCTTGCAGGCCCGGATGACCCGGATCGCGATCTCGCCGCGATTGGCAATCAGGATTTTAGAGAACATGCACCCATCCCGTCATTGCGAGCCCCGCAGGGGCGAAGCAATCTTCTTTGGAGATCCCTCGGCCCGGCCGGGCCTCGGGATGACATTCGGCCGGCAGACTTACGTCATTGTATTCCGTAAGTCTGGGCCTCATGTCACGTGGGCTCAACGATGAACAGGGTTTGGCCGAATTCCACCGGCTGCGCGTTCTCCACCGAGATCTGGACGATCCGGCCCTTGATCTCCGCCTTGATCTCATTCATCAGCTTCATCGCTTCCAGGATGCAGAGCACCTGCCCCACCTGGATCTCCTGCCCCACCTCGACGAACGGAGGGGCCTCGGGGGCCGGGGCCCGGTAGAAGGTGCCGACCATCGGGGACTTGATCTCGGTGCCGGAGGGCTTGGCCGGAAGATCGGGGACCGGGACCGGCCCGGTCGGAGCCCCGGACGCGGAGCGGGCCGCCGGGAAGCGCTCGATGACCACCCCCTCCTCCCCGCCCCCCTTCCGGAGGCGGACCTTCATCCCCTCCTTCTCGACCTCCAGCTCGGAGAGCTGGTTCTCATTCATCAGCGCGATCAGGTCTTTCAGCTCTTTTAGGTTAATCATTTCCCACTCTTAACTTTTAACTTTTCACTCTTCACTGTTTTTACGCCCGCCCCGCGTATTCGCCGGTCCGCGTGTCCACCTTGATCGAGTCGCCGGGGCCGACAAAGAGGGGAACGCTGATCTTGAGGCCGGACTCCAGCACCGCCGGCTTCATCGAGGACTTGGAGCTGTCCCCTTTGAGGCCCGGGTCGGAATCGGTGATCTTGAGCGTCACCGTGGTCGGCAGCTCCACGCCGACCAGCGTGGTCCCATACAGATCGGCGCGGACCTCCATGTTCTCGGTGAGATAGTAGGCGGAGTCCCCAAGCTCTTTGGCCTGGAAGACCAGCGGGTCGTAGCTCTTTAAATCCATGAAGTGGTATTCCTCCCCTGAACGGT
>CAYJTM010000032.1:0-9678 GCA_964373055.1 uncultured Planctomycetia bacterium | reverse complement strand
ACAAGCTCACCACGAACGGCTGCGTTTGCTAGAATGGTCGGACGATGAGCGACTTTCGACGAACCACAAAATACCGGAACGCGGTGGGGATCGTACGGACTCTGAGGTCCGCCGGCTACGAGGCCTACCTTGTGGGCGGCTGTGTCCGGGACTTGCTGATGCGCCGTGCCCCGAAGGATTACGACGTGGCCACCGATGCTCGCCCGGAACGGGTGGCCAAGTTGTTCCGCCGGACGATTCCGGTGGGGGCCCAGTTCGGCGTGCAGATCGTGATGATCGGAAAAACCCCCTACGAGGTGGCCACCTTCCGGACCGACCAGGAATACAAGGACGGCCGGCACCCGGAAGGGGTGGTTTTCTCCAACCCGAAAGAGGATGTCCTCCGCAGGGATTTCACGGTCAACGGGCTCTTCTACGACCCCATCAAGAAAAAGGTCATTGATTACGTCGGCGGGCGGGAGGACCTCAAGCGGAAACTGGTCCGCGCGATCGGGGACCCGGCGAAACGGTTTTCCGAGGACAAGCTCCGGATGCTGCGGGCGGTCCGGTTCGCCGCCACGCTGGGATTTGAGCTGGACCCGGCCACCTTCAAGGCGGTGCAGTCGGCCGCCGGCCAAATCACCGAGGTCAGCCCCGAGCGGATCCGGGACGAGCTGGTGAAGCTGTTCACCGGGCCGCACCCAGGCCGGGGCCTGGAACTGCTGGACGAGAGCGGCCTGCTCAAGGTGATCCTCCCTGAAGTGGAAAAGATGAAGGGAGTCCAGCAGCCGCCGGAGTTCCATCCGGAGGGGGACGTCTTCATTCACACCCGGATGGTGCTGGACGGGCTGCCGGGTTCTTCGGCCGTCGTGGCGATCGGGGCGCTGCTGCACGACGTCGGTAAGCCGCCGACTTTCCGCGTGGCGGACCGGATCCGCTTTGACGGGCATGACCGGGTGGGGGCCAAGATGGCGGAGGGGATCTGCCGGCGGCTCCGCTTCTCCAACGCGGAGACCGGCGCGGTCGCCGACCTGGTGGGGGAGCACATGAAGTTCAAGGATGTCCGCCAGATGAAGCTCTCCACGCTCAAGCGGTTCATGGCGAACCCGATTTTTCCGGAACACCTGAAGCTCCACCGGGCCGACTGCATGGCCTCCCATAAGGACCTCACCAACTGGAACTTCATGCGCCGGAAGCTGAAGGAGCTTCCGAAGAAGGAGATCAAGCCGGAGCCGCTGATCAACGGGCATGACCTGCTGAAGGCGGGCTACCCGGAAGGCCCGCAGGTTGGGCTGATCCTCAAGGCGGTGGAAGAGAAGCAGTTGGAGAAGGAGCTCACCTCCAAGCCGGAAGCGCTGGCCTGGGTCGCGGAGGCGTTTCCGAAGAGATGAAGTTCTTGCGGGTTGCGGTGGCCATCGCCGCCTGGTTTGGGATCGTTCTCTCCACGATCTTCTGGACCCTGCTGATCGCCGTTGTCTACGCGGGCCGCTCGCTGTGGGATCCCCAACTGAAGCTGGCGCACCGGCTCGCCTCCATCTGGGGACGGAGCTTGGTGACCATCGCCCCGGGGACCCGGGTGCGGATGACCGGCCGGGAGAAGATCCCCACCCACCGGCCGGTCATTTTCATGGCGAACCACCAGAGCTACGTGGATGTGCCGGCCCTCTTCTTCGTGCCGGCCCAGTTTAAATGGGTGGCCGATGTGGATCTGTTCCGGATCCCGGTCTTCGGCTGGGCGATGGCGATGGCCGGCTACATCCCGGTCCGGCGCGGGGATGGGCGGGATGGGGTGCGCGCCCTGCAGAAAGCGGAGCGGCTGATCAAGCAGGGGATCTCGGTCTTCATCTTCCCGGAGGGGACTCGCAGCCACACCGGCGTGCTGGGCCGGTTCCAGAGCGGCGGGTTCCGGCTGGCGGCCAAGACCGGGGCACCGATCATCCCGGTGGTGGTCAGCGGCACCCGGCAGCTGCTTCCCCGGGAGGACTGGGTCTTCCGCTGGGGCGCCCGGGTCTGGATCGACGTGCTGCCGATGGTGGCCCCTCCCGCGCGGGGGCGGGAGGTCCACATTTGGATGGACAAGGTCCGGGGCTTGATGCGGGAGGCCTACGGGCGCAGGATCAAGGATCGGCGATAAATCGTGCTAGGATAACTTCGTGAAAAAGCGCAAGGCCTCACTGGCGGTCATTTTCGGGATCGTCTTCATTGACCTGGTTGGTTTCGGGATCGTGATCCCGGTTTTGCCGCTCTACGCGGAGCGGTTCGGCGCCTCCCCGCTCGTGATCGGCCTGCTGCTGGCAGTCTACTCCCTGATGTCCTTTCTGTTCGCGCCGGTGCTGGGCCGGCTGTCCGACCGGATCGGGCGCCGGCCGGTCCTGCTGGTCAGCATCCTGGGCTCCTCGCTTGGGTTCCTGATCATGGGGTTGGCCGGCTCCCTGCCGCTCTTGTTCCTCGGGCGGATCATTGACGGGATCACCGGCGGCAACATCTCCACCGCGCAGGCCTACATCGCCGACATCACGCCGCCGAACGAGCGTTCAAAAGGGATGGGCCTGATCGGGGCCGCTTTCGGCCTGGGCTTCATTTTCGGCCCGGCGATTGGCGGCATCATGAGCCATTTCTCGCTGGCGGCGCCGCTCCTCTTCGCGGCCGCGCTGGCGGCGCTGAACGGGGCCGCCGTCTACCTGTTCCTCCCCGAGAGTCTCCCGAAAGAACACCGAAATAGGGACGCTTCTAGAAACGTCCCTATTTCCTCTCCGGCGCAGATGGTGAAAGCCGCCCGGGGGTCGCCGCTGGCGCTGGTCCTCGGCGCCTATTTCTTCAGCACGGTCGCCTTCTCGCTGCTGACCGCCACCTACCCCTTGTTCGCCTCCCGTCGCTTCGGTTACGGCGCGCCGGAAGTGGGATACATCTTCGCCGGCATGGGGGTTGTGGGTGTGATCATCCAAGGAGGATTGATGGGCCTGCTCAGTCGGGCGTTCGGCGACATCCGTTTGGCCTCCATCGGATCGGCGCTGCTGGCGGCTGGCTTAGGATTGCTTCCGCTCAGCCCGTCGGCGCCGGTCCTTTTCCTGGCGACCGCGGCGATCGGGTTGGGGCACGCGCTGGTGGTGACGCCGCTCAACGGCCTCGCCTCCAAGGTCTCCGGGGCGGCAGAGCAGGGCAAGGTGCTGGGGATGATGCAGTCCTCCTCCAGTTTGGCCCGGATCATCGGGCCGGTGCTGGGCGGGTGGATGCTGAACCTCGATTTGCTCCGGGCGGAGGCCCATTACGGAAGGGCCCCTTACTGGACCGCGGCGGTGATCATCCTGGTGGCTTCCGGACTGACGCTCTGCATCCGCGCGGCGGGGGAGAGTTAGGTGGACATCGAGGCCAAGAAGAAGGTATTGCGAAGGATCGTGCACGGCGTCTATGTGGTCGGCGCTCGGGAGGAGGAAAAGCTCAACGCCTTCACGGCCACCTGGATCACGCAGGTTTCCTTCGAGCCGCCGCTGGTGGCGGTGGGGATCCGCAAGGACAGCGTCTCCTTCGGGATGATCGAAGCCTCTCGAGTCTTCGTGATCAACTTCCTGGCCAGCGGGCAGAAAGATCTGGCGCAGCATTTCTTGAAGCCGGCCCACTTAGGCGGCGACAAGCTCTCCGGCATCCGCTACCGGACGGGTGTCACCGGGGCGCCGATTCTCGAGGAGGCGGCGGCCTTCGTGGAATGCCGCGTGAAAGAGATCCATCCGGCGGGGGACCACTCGATCGTCGTCGGCGAGGTGGTGGAGGCCGGTGTGCAGCGGGAGGCGGAACCGTTGACGCTCAAGGAAACGGGCTGGCACTATGGCGGATAAACAATCCACGTCATTGCGAGGCCCCGCAGGGGCCGAAGCAATCTTGATTGTGGCGGCCAGCGAGCAGGACGCCAACCTCTACTACGCCACCCGGTTTTGGGCGCCGGACCCCTTCATCTTCACCCGGATCAACGGAAAGAAGATCCTGGTGATGAGCGACCTGGAGGTGGACCGGGCCCGGGCCGAGTCCCGCGTGGATGAGGTCCTCTCGATGTCGAAATTGCAGGCGCGGGCCAAAAAGAAGGGGGCCGCTTCCGCCGGCACCCCCGAGGTGCTGGACCTCCTGTTCAAGGAGCGCGGCATCAAGCAGGCGGAGGTTCCGGCCTCCTTCCCGGTAGCGCTGGCTGACCGGCTGCGCGAGATGGGCTACACGCTCAACATCCGCAAGGAGCCCTTCTTCCCGGAACGGACGGTCAAGACCGCGGAAGAGGTGGAGCATATCCGGGAGGCAATCCGGCTGACCGAGCAGGCGATCAAGTCGGCGATCGACGTGATCGCGCAGGCGGAGATCCGTGGCGAGGAACTTTGGCTGCGGGGCCGTCCCCTCACCTCCGAGCTGATCCGGAAAATGTTGCACCTGACGCTAATGGGTTCCGACATGCTGGGCCGGGAAACCATCGTGGCCGGCGGCGCGCAGGCCTGCGACCCGCACTGCATCGGCAGCGGCACGCTGCGGGCCCACTGGCCGATCGTGCTGGATGTCTTCCCCCTTTCGATGAAGAGCCGCTATTACGCCGACATCTCCCGGACGGTGCTCAAAGGCAAGCCCTCCGAGAAGGTGAAGAAAATGCACCGGCTGGTGCTGGAAGGGCAGGAGATCGGCTTCAAGATGATCAAGCCGGGCGCGGACGGCAAGCAAGTCCACCAGGCGATCATGGACCATTTCGAGAAGAACGGCTTCAAGACCGGCGAGGTGGACGGCCGGATGCAGGGTTTCTTCCACGGCACCGGCCATGGCTTGGGGTTGGAGATCCACGAGGCCCCCCGCGTCGGCGGCGCCGGCGACATCCTCCAGCAAGGGCAGGTGGTCACCGTCGAGCCGGGCCTCTACTACCTGGATGCCGGCGGCATCCGCATCGAGGACGACGTCCTGATCACTCCCACCGGCTGCGAGGTTTTATCTTCCTTTCCGAGGGATTTAGAGCTCAGCTAAGCTGCGGGTCGTGCTTCTTCTCGAAGGCGGCGATCGCCGCTTCTTGCTTCAGCGTCAGGCCGATGGCGTCCAGGCCGTGGATCAGGTGCTCCTTCACCGCGGCGTCCATCTCGAAGTGGAAGGAGATCTCCTCCGGCAGGTGCAGCGTCACCCTCTGCTCATCCAGGTCCACCGTCACTTCGAGCCCTGAGTAGCGCCCCGCCATCTGGAAAATCTCCTCTACCTCCGCTTCCTTTAATTCCACGGTCAGCAGGCCGTTCTTTCCGCTGTTGTTCCGGAAGATGTCGGCGAAGGAGGGGGCGATCACCCCCTTGAAGCCGTACTGCTGGATCGCCCAGACCGCGTGCTCCCGGGAGGAGCCGGAACCGAAGTTGTTCCGCGTGACCAGGATCGAAGCCCCTTTGAAGCGGGGGGCGTTCAGCTCGAACGCGGGGTCCGGCTTGCCGCCGGGCAGGTAGCGCCAGTCGTAGAAAAGAGATTCGCCGAAGCCGGTCCGTGCGATGGACTTCAGGAACTGTTTCGGGATGATCTGGTCGGTGTCCACGTTGGCCCGGTCCAATGTCGCAATGACGCCCCTATGGGAGCGGAAAGGTGTCATTGCGATGGTGTAGGGTGTAGGGTCGAGGGTGTAGGGAGCCTGAGCGAGTTAATCAACCCGCTTAACTTGCTCAGTACCGTGATACAAGAAGCTTCGGCATCAGAGTGAGTTTTTAAATCCAGATAACCAAGATCCACACAGATTTGAAGAAGGGCTGCTGTTTCATAAAGAGAGCCGCGCGCAATATAGAAAAACTGTACCTGTTCCCGTTTTGAAAATCGGCCTCTCCCTTCAGCGATATTGACCGGCACTGAAACGGCTGCTCGACGGAGCTGGGAAACAAGTCCGTACAATTCGTCTTTTGGAAGCGTCTTTGTCGCGATGTAGATTTTTCGGCAAAGAAGCATAGCTTCCTGCCAGACTTCAAGCCGCTCAAAGCCAAAGGTAGTCTTTGTTTTTTCTTTCACCCTACACCCTTCACCGTATACCCTACACCCAATTTCGGATGTCCACAAAATGCCCCTCCACCGCGGCGGCGGCCGCCATCTCCGGGCTCACCAAGTGGGTGCGGCCCCCTTTGCCCTGGCGCCCCTCGAAGTTCCGGTTGGAGGTGGAGGCGCACCGCTCGCCGGGCTGGAGCTGGTCGGGGTTCATCGCCAGGCACATGCTGCAGCCGGACTGCCGCCAGTCACAGCCGGCGGCCTGGAACACCTTGTGCAGCCCTTCTTGCTCCGCCTGCGCTTTGACCTGCTGCGAGCCGGGCACCACCAACACTTTGACGCCGGGGGCCACCTTCCGCCCCTTGAAGATTTTGGCCGCCGCCCGCAGATCCTCGATCCGGGCATTGGTGCAACTGCCGATGAAGACGGTGTCCAGCTTCAGGTCGGTGATCGGCGTCCCCGGCGTCAGCCCCATGTAGGCCAGCGCCTGCTCGACATCTTTCCGGCTGGCGCCCGGCACCGCGTCCGGAGCGGGGATCTTGGCGGTCACGTCCAGCACCATGCCGGGGTTGGTTCCCCAGGTTACCTGCGGGGCGATGCCGCCCGCGTTGATCGTGAGCGACCGGTCGAATTTCGCGTCGGGGTCGCTCGGCAGGGTTTTCCAGAAGGAAACTGCCTTGTCGAACGCGGCCCCCTTCGGCGCGAACGGCCGCTTTCCGGCGGCGATGTACTGGTAAGTGACGTCGTCCGGCGCGATCATCCCGGCCCGGGCGCCGGCCTCGATCGACATGTTGCAGACCGTCATCCGGGCCTCCATCGAGAGGGCCCGCACCGCCTCGCCGCAGTACTCCAGCACGTGGCCGGTCCCCCCGGCGGTTCCGATCATCCCGATCATCCTCAGGATCATGTCCTTGGAGGTGACCCCTTTCGACAACTGCCCGGTGAACTCCACCTTGAAGGTCTTCGGCTTCTTCTGCGTCAGGCACTGGGTCGCCAGCACATGCTCCACCTCGGAGGTGCCGATGCCGAAGGCCAGCGTGCCAAAGGCGCCGTGCGTGGAGGTGTGGGAGTCCCCGCAGACCACCGTGGTGCCGGGCAGCGTCAGCCCCAACTCCGGCCCGATGATGTGGACGATCCCCTGCTTGTCCGATTTCAGGTCGTACAATGTCACGCCGAACTCCCGGCAGTTCTTCTCCAGCGCCTCCACCTGCGCCCGGGAGATCGGGTCCTTGATGTTGAACCGGTCATCGGTCGGCACGTTGTGGTCCATCGTGGCGAAGGTGAGCTCCGGCCGGCGGACCTTCCGGCCGGTCAGGCGCAACCCTTCAAAGGCCTGCGGGCTGGTCACCTCGTGCACCAGGTGGCGGTCGATGTAGAGCAGGGTGGTGCCGCTCGGCGTGGCGTCCACGACGTGGCAGTCCCAGATTTTCTCGAACAGGGTTTTGCTCATGGAAAATTCATTCTAGCACAACGGGCAAGTTGCGGTATAATTCTGGTAGACCAGAATTCAGACCATTTGGAGGATAGGCCGATGACGAAGACATTGCCGATTTCTGAAGTGAAAACAAGATTGCCGGAGTTGGTGAAGGGGGTCGCCGAGCGGGCCGACGAAATCATCATCACCCGCAACGGCCGCCCCGCCGCGATCATCGTCTCTCTGGACGAGTATGAAGGGTTGCGGGAGACGCTGGAGGTCCTGAGCGATCCGAAGGCGATGGCTCAGATCCGTCGGGGTGAGGCCTATCTTCGACGGGGCGGAAAAGGGTACACGCTGGATGAAGTATTCGGAAAAGAGAAATGATTCGTTATCGGGTTATTCTCTTGCCGGAGCCTCGGGCCGCATTCTCTCGTCTGCCGCCGGATATCAAACGGAAAGTTCACGCCAGTCTGCGTCTCTTGGAATCCGAACCTCTGGCCGGAAAAACCTTAGAAAGGGAACTGATTGGGTATCGCAGCTACGCAATCCCTCCGCACCGAATCATTTATCGCGTTGATTCCTCCGGAAGAACCGTCAAGGTTTTCCTGGTGGAGCACCGAAAGGATGTCTACGAAATCCTCGTTCAGAAGCTGAATTCCGGTGAGATCAAGGAAAGGCGAGCTATTTACATTCATAGGTGAGGAAGGTGTGGGGCAGGGGGTCGTTCAAGAATTCTTCGCGGGAAGTTTCCTTCCAAACCGCCAGGTCGATCTCGAACAGCTTGGTGTCCCCCTCAAAATCTTTCTCGATCCTCGTGAGATAAATCCGGTCGGCGAGGGGCAGCGCCTGCTCGAAGATCTCCGCGCCACCGATCACGAAGCTCTCTTGCGCGGTCGCTCCACGGTCACACATCAGCAGCCCCTCCTCCAGGGAATGGGCCACCGTGGTTCCGCAGCATTGAAAACCTTGTTGGCGGGTGATCACGATGTTGGTCCGGCCCGGCAGTGGTTTGCCGATGGACTCGAAGGTTTTTCGGCCCATCAGGATTGGGTGGCCCATCGTGATCCGCTTGAAGCGCTGGAGGTCGGCCGGGAGGTGCCATGGGAGCCGGCCTTTGTTGCCGATGACGCCGTTGCGGGAGGCGGCGACGATTATGGAAACGTTCATCCTTCGACAAGCTCAGGATGACCGGCCACTAGACCGCTATCGGCGCGGAGATGGCCGGGTGGAACTGGTAATTCTCGAGCGTGAAATCCTCGTACTTGAAGTCGAAGATCGAGCGGACGTTGGGGTTCAGTTTCATCCGGGGCAGGGGATAAGGTTTGCGAGCCATTTGAAGCTTGGCCTGTTCCAGATGATTCAGATAGAGATGCGCGTCTCCCAGGGTATGGATAAATTCACCCGGTTTCAGATTGCAAACCTGGGCGACCATGCATGTGAGCAAAGCATAGGAAGCGATATTAAATGGTATGCCCAAAAATGCATCCGCACTTCTTTGATATAGCTGGCAAGACAACTTTCCCTCACTTACATAAAACTGAAACAAGCAATGACACGGCGGCAACTTCATTTGATCAATATCCGCCACGTTCCACGCGGAGACGATGAGCCGCCTGGAGTCGGGGTTGCGCTTGATCTCATCCACCAGCCAGGTGATCTGGTCGATCTTCCGGTTGCCGGGCGGCCGCGTCGCACCAGCGCCGCGGCACTCCCTCGGCAGCGTGGACGGTGCCGCCTCGGTCGCGGGCCAGCTGCGCCACTGGTAGCCGTAAACGGGTCCCAGCTCCCCCTGCGGATCTGCCCATTCGTCCCAGATGGAGACCCCATTCTCCTTAAGGTACTTGATGTTGGTGTCGCCGCGCAGGAACCAGAGTAGCTCGTGGATCGCCGACTTTAGGTGGACCTTCTTGGTGGTCAGGAGCGGGAAGCCGGTCCCCAAGTTGAAGCGCATCTGGTGGCCGAACAAGCTTAAGGTCCCTGTGCCGGTGCGGTCCTGCTTTCGGGTGCCGTGGTCGAGGATTTCGCGGAGGAGATCCAGGTACTGCTTCATGGCTCTTATTCTATGTGATAAGATATCCCTTCTTCAATGAACGAGTACCTCGGCGTTGTCGTCACATTCATCCTGGCGGGCGGGATCGGAGCGGCCTTCATCTTTCTGGCGACCGTGCTGGGCCCCAAAAAGCCCTCCGCCGCCAAGATGGAGGCGTTTGAGTGCGGCGAGAAGCCCTTTTCGCTTCCGTCCGGCCGATTCTCCGTGAAGTTCTACCTGGTCGGCATGCTCTTCATCCTGTTCGACGTGGAGCTGATCTTCCTCTTCC
>CAYJTM010000031.1:0-10031 GCA_964373055.1 uncultured Planctomycetia bacterium | reverse complement strand
AACGTCATCCTCGCGTATGCGAGGATCAGACGCCGTCCTCATGGAAATGAGGATCTCCGCGTACGTGAGGCCCGAACTTACGGAACGTAAGTTCGTTGGCCGAACGTCATCCTCGCCCTCGGTCCCCCCTTTCGGGGGGACGGCCGAGGGCAGGCTCCGGCGAGGATCCCCACTGGAGTTTACCCTCGAGTGCCATCGAGGGCGGGGATGACATCTGGGGCTGGTTGATTTGTCGGCCCACCTGTGGTATCCATAACGATAGGAGGTAACCAGAGGATGAGATCTATTTCTGTTTTTGCGGTTTTAACCTTCCTGGTCATGGGCTGCGCCACCGCCACACCCACCCAGAAAGGGGCTGTGGCCGGATCGGCCATCGGCGCCGGGTTGGGGGCGATCATCGGGCATCAGTCCGGCGAGACGGCCGAGGGGGCCCTGATCGGAGCGGCGGCCGGTGGTTTGGCCGGCGGCCTGCTGGGCGATGCCATGGCCTCGAAGTTCTGCCAGACCTGCGGCAGGGACTATTTCGCGGACCAAACGCACTGTCCGCTGGATGGAACCGTCCTGCGGCAGAAAGGGGTTCCGCCTCAAACGGCTCCTCAACAGCAGGCAGAGGCAAGCTTGCCCAAGTACTGCCCGGCCTGCGGGCGCAGCTACGCCGAGACAACGGCTTACTGCTCGGAAGACGGGACAGCTTTAAAGCTTAAGCAAAAGTAGAGCCGGTGTCGCTAGCCAACAAGCTCTCCCTCTTCCGGATCCTTCTGGTTCCCGGGTTTGTGCTCACTTTGATCTATTACCGGGCGGGAGAGGGAGAGGGCCTGCGCTACCTGGCCCTCCTGCTGTTTACCATCGGGGTTCTCACCGACGCGGTGGACGGGTATCTGGCCCGGGTGGAGAACCAGGCCAGCCGCCTGGGAGCGATCCTAGACCCGGCCGCTGACAAGCTTCTGCTGGTCACCGCGTATCTGTCTTTAAGTCTTATCCGTACCCTCCCGGAGGCCTACCGGCTGCCGGCCTGGGTCCCGATTCTGGTCTTCAGCCGGGACCTGATCATCGTGTTGGGATGGCTGCTCATCGTCCTGGTGACCGGGAACTTGCAGGCCATTCCTTCCCGGTTGGGGAAGGCCACTACCTTTTTCCAGATGCTGACGATCGTCGCCATCCTGCTCTTCGGCCTGCCTCGGGTTCGGCCGATCCTCCTGATCGCCATGACGTTGACTGTCTTCTCCGGGATCGGCTACCTGCGCCGGGGCAACCGCCTGCTGAACTTCGTTCAGCGGGGATGAGGGTTGTAGCCATCATCGGCCGGCCCAACGTGGGCAAATCGGCCCTCTTTAACCGGCTCATGAAAAAACAGCAGGCGCTGGTGGATGCCACTCCCGGCTTGACCCGGGATCGCCTGTACGGCGACCTCAGCTGGAAGGGCATGCCGATCCGGATCGTGGACACCGGCGGACTGCAGTTTGCCAAAGAGAACCGGATCTCCAGGGCCATTGAGAACCAGGTCCGCCTGGCGATGGAGGAGGCCTGCATGGCTCTGCTGGTGGCCGACGCCCGGGACGGGGTGGTCCCTTTGGATCGGCAGGTCGCCGGGTGGGCCCGGCGCTGGGGAAAGCCGATCCTCTTGGTGGTCAACAAAGTAGACAGCTCTACAGAGATGCCGGGCATCTACGAATTCTCGGCGCTGGGGGTGGGAGATCCGTATCCGATCTCCAGCCTGCACGGATTGGGGATCGGCGACCTGCTGGACGCGATAGTGGATCGGCTGAAAAGCGTGTCCAGTGTCCAGTATCCAGTGTCAGCATTAAAGACGGGATACTCTGACACGGGACACGGGACACCGGTTATTCATCTGGCGATTGTGGGCCGGCCCAATGTGGGAAAATCCTCTCTGCTTAACCGGATCCTCAATGAGGAACGGGTCCTGGTGGACGAGACGCCGGGAACTACCCGGGACCCGGTGGAAACCCTCTTCACCTATCGGGACCAAACCTTCTGCCTGATCGATACCGCCGGGATTCGCTCCCGCCGGCGCCTAAAGAGCCGGATCGAGGCAGTCGCCCAGATCAAGGCGCAGCAGACGATCGAGCGGGCCGACATCTGCCTCGGGGTGCTGGAAGGACCGGCCGGCCTGCTCCTGGACGATCTGAAGCTTCTGGACCAGGTTCTGCAGGCCGGCAAGCCGCTGTGCCTGCTCGTCAACAAGTGGGATTTGGCCCCGGTCGGTTCCGATCCGGGCGGATTCGCTGAGGGGATCGCCCGGCGGGCTCCGTTCCTTCGGTTTGCCCCGGTGATCTGCACCTCCGCCAAGACCGGCTTGAATGTTATCAAGGCGCTGGAGATCGCCGCCGATCTGGCCCGGAAGGCGACCCGCCGGGTGGCCGGCGCCGATACCCGGAAACTGCTGGAAACGGTGCGAGCCGATCGGCGAACCCCGGTGGGCCTGCGCAACGCCCACCTGATCCGGTTGGCTCAAGTGGGGACCGTTCCGCCCACCTTTCATCTTTTGGTCCGAAAGCAGGGTGGGTTTCGTTCCTCAGAGCTGACCTATCTGGAGAAGGTGATCCGCCGGGAGTTCCACCTGGAGGAGATTCCGGTTCGCCTGCGGCTTTTGGTGTTTGAGGACAAAGGGAGATCCCGGCGGAAATGATCTGGCTCATTCCATTTCTGTGCGCCGCGTACCTGCTGGGGAGCATTCCCACCGGCGTTTGGGTCGGCCGCCTTAAAGGGATCGACGTGCGCCGGCACGGCAGCGGCAACCTGGGGGCCACCAACGTGGCCCGGGTCGTCGGGAAACTCCCGGGCTTTTTCGTCCTGGCGGTGGATGTGGCCAAGGGATGGGTCCCGGTGGCGCTGCTGGCTCCGGCGGCGGCCCGGCTTTCCGGGGCCGGTTCAGAAGAGATCGCCAAGATCGGGTTGGGGGCGGCGGCGGTGGCCGGCCATATCTGGAATCCGTTCCTCCAATTTCAGGGAGGTAAAGGGGTAGCCACCGCCCTGGGGGTCCTGTGGGGGCTGGACCTCCGGCTGGGTTTAGGGGCGCTGGCGGTTTGGGGGGTGGCGGCCGGCTTAAGCCGGTATGTCTCGGTGGCCTCCGTCTCCGCGGCGATGGCGGCTCCATTCCTGATGCTCTTTTTGGGATTGCCCACTTCCTGGATCTTAGGGGCTATCGGCGTGGGGCTGGCGGTCATCGCCCGTCACCGATCCAATTTCCTGCGGCTGATTCATCGGGAAGAACACCGGATCGGGGAAAAGAAAATTTAGATGAAACGGATCACCGTTCTGGGGGATGGGGGCTGGGGCACTTGCTTGGGCGTTCTGCTGGCCAACCGAGGCTGTCAGGTGACGCTCTGGGGTGCTTTCCCGGAGTATGCGGCGCAGGTCTCAAAGAGCCGGGAGAACGTGAAATTCCTCCCTGGCGTGAAGATCCCGGATGCGGTCCATCTCACCGGTGATTTGGCCCAGTGCTGGGAGGGGGCGGAAATGGTGGTCGTAGCGGTCCCTTCCAAATATCTCCGGCAGGTCCTGGAGCGATGCAGGGAGGGTCCCTGGCAAACCCTGCCGGTCGTAAGTGTCGTCAAAGGGATCGATCCGGAGACCCTGCTTCGGATGTCGGAGTTGATCCGCAGGACGGTTCCGGTCCAGCGGCTGGCGGTCCTCTCCGGTCCGTCCATCTCCTATGAGGTGGCCCGCGGCGTTCCCACGACGGTGGTGGCCGCTTCCGAGGATCCCTCGCTGGCGAAATCGATTCAGACCCTGTTCACCAGCGATCGGTTCCGGGTGTACACCTCCTCCGACGTGGTGGGGGTGGAGCTGGGGGGGGCGTTGAAGAATGTGATCGCCATCGCCTGCGGCGCGGCGGACGGCTTAGGGTTCGGCACCAACACCAAAGCGGCGCTGGCCACCCGGGGCCTGGTGGAGATGGCCCGGCTGGGCGCGGCGATGGGGGCCAAGGCGGAGACCTTCTCCGGGTTAAGCGGTTTAGGAGATCTGATCACCACCTGTTTTTCCACCCACAGCCGGAACCGTTCCGTCGGGGAGGCGCTGGGCAAGGGAAAGAGCGTCCAGGAGGTCACCCAAGCCATGGAGCAGGTGGCCGAAGGAGTTCCCACCGCCCAGTCGGCCTACCGGTTAGCTCAAAAACACCGGGTGGAAATGCCGATTACCGCCGCCGTTTACCAGGTCCTCTGCGAGGGAAAATCCCCAAGCCACGTCGTCCGGGACCTCATGCTCCGCGACCCCAAACCGGAGTAGGCCGGCGAGTGCCGTTGTCCCTTGAGCTCCGAGGTGGTATATGGTATGCTTTTAGTTGGAAATCCGAGAATTCAGGAGGATCGGGCCGATGTCCAGATTGATCACTTCGCCGGTAGGCGCTAAAGCACAGGTGACCCTGCCCAAGGCTGTCCGGGAGGCCTTGCACTTGAAGCCGCAGGAGGACCTGGTCGGTTTCGTGGTCGAAGGAGGCCGTGTGGCCTTGACACGCATTGAGCCGGTTCCTTCCAGTGATCCCTTTACGGATCAGGAGTGGGCCAAGATTGAGCGGCTTTCCTCGCAGGCACCTGTTGCCGCCTTTGAGAATGCAGGGGAGTCCCTGAGTTACCTGAAGCGTCATCTGAAGCGAACGTAGCGGATGCGCTACGCCTATCAACCGTCGTTCCTGGAGACAACCCGTCACCTTTCCAAGGGTCAGGCGGCAAAGCTTCTAAAGGCGATGGAGAAATTCCAGCACGCTGTGGAGAGCCACCAATGGCCTCAGGGGTTGGGGATCACCCATATGCGCGCAGAATACTTCGAGTTTCGCGTGGATATTCACCAGCGGGTTGTCTATCACCGCTCCGGCGACCTCATTCAATACGTTTTGTGTGGAAGCCACGATCAGGCGAGGCGTTTTTTGAAGACCTTGTGAGAATATGACAGCCGAGACGCTCCACGAGATCGAGCGGATTAAGCTGCACCGCTGGAGCTTTGCAGTCAAGTGCCCCCATCCAGGTCGCCGCCTATGGTCCGGCCATCACGCGTTGCTACGAAGGCGAGTCCGGTAACCTTTGGATCACCAACGAAGAATACGTCCGCCAGGTCAATTTCTGCCCGTACTGTGGGCATCAGGCGAAGGCAGAGGTTAAACGTGGTGATTCAGAAATCCTGCGAGAGGATCGGGTGGTGTGAGCGGCCGTTGCTGAAAAAGACTGGAAATGCATAAAAAGACGTTGTATTATATGCATTAGGAGGTGGTAAGGATGCGGACCACGTTGGATCTGGATGCGCGGTTGCTCAAGGAAGCGATGGCGCGGGCCGAGACGCACACGAAGACGGAAACGGTTGAGCGGGGTTTGCGGGAGCTCATTCGGACCGTACAACGGCGGCGGCTCCTTTCGATGCGGGGCAGCGGATATGGAATGAGCCTGCGCACGTTCTTGCGCCGTCGTCTGGATGAGTGAACAGCCTGTCCTCATCGACTCTTCGGCTTGGATCAGCTATCTCCTGGGTCAGAAAGAATCTCTCGCCCGGTCCGTCGAAAAGCTGTTGGAGGATCACCGTGCGGCCATCAACTCAGTTATTCGTGCGGAGCTCCTGACTGGTGCCAAGGATGAAGCGCAATATGCCGAGTTGGAAGACGCTTTTCAAGGTCTCCATTTTCTTGAGCTGACCGATGCCGTATGGAGGCGGGCGGAGCGCTTGCGTTTTGAGTTAAGACAGGCTGGGCGCTTGATTCCGCTGCCCGATGTTTTAATCGCCTGCTGTGCGCTTGTCTATAACTGTGAACTGCTGCATTCCGACCGTCATTTTGATCGGATTGCCGGTTCAACCGCAGTGAAGATTCATCGGGGTTAATTATCCACGTGGCGTAGCTTGGTAGCGCGCTTGCATGGGGTGTTTAGTACGTTTTTTACAACGCATTCGTGCATAATGAGATACGGGATGGCTGGTCGCCATAAGGTCGCCATTGGAAACAGTCAAAAGAGAGTCGGATCGTTCCGCTTGACGCAACAAATAGGAGAGGGTAGACGCGGATGCCAGAGTTAGCTGTCCAGAAAAAGATCGAGGAAATGGTTCGGCGGATCGTTGAGCAGTTCCATCCGGACCGGATCGTCCTTTTCGGATCTTACGCTCGGGGGCAGGCCGGGCCGGACAGCGACGTGGATCTCTTGGTCGTCATGCCGGTGGCCGGCTCGAAACGGGAGAAATCCATTGAGGTCGCCCTGGCGCTCCACGATATTCGGGTGCCGAAAGATATTATCGTAGTTACACCGGATACGGTGGAGCGACAGCACGATGTGGTTGGAACGATCGTTCATCCAGCCATTAAGGAGGGGAAGGTGTTGTATGCCAAACCCTGACGAGGTACTCCAAATTGTTCGACAATGGGTGGAGCGAGCGGAAGAGGATCTCAGGGCAGCGGAACATCTCTTGGTGTGGCAGGAATCCTGTCCTACCAGCACAGTTTGTTTCCATGCTCAGCAATGCGTTGAAAAGTACTTGAAGGCGTTTCTCACGTCGGTACAAATCGAGTTTCCGAAGATGCACAGCATCGTGGAACTCATGATACTTCTTCCTGCTGCGGCTCGTCCACAGCTTGGAGCGGAGGAACAACAGCGGCTAACGAATTACGCCACGGTTACCCGCTACCCCGGCGATTGGGAGCCAATCACCAGGAAGGAAGCTGAGCAAGCAGTAGGCATGGCCCGAAGGGTTCGGGAGGCGGTACGGAAACATCTTCCGGCTGCTGCTCTGGGTGGATAAAGATCGGATTCCATTTCCTGGGTTTGGGACTGTCCCGGAAGCATCTCTTGGAGGGCATCGTTGCGAGGGTGAGTTGCCGAAGGCCGCGTATGGGCCAGCCATCAGGTCTTGTTATGAAGGCGAAACCGGCAAACTGTGGATCACCAATGAGGAATACGCCAGCCAGGTCAATTTCTGCCGTATTGTGGATACAAGGCAAAGACAGAGGTAAAACGTGACAATCCATGACTATTTTGGCCGAGAGACCAACATCCTCTGGGACCTCGTTGCAAACAAGGTTCCTGATTTGAAGCGGAAGCTCGACACCATTCTTGAGGAGATGAAAGGATGAGGCGAATCTTCGCTTGTTTGTTATTTTTTTATGCGGCCTGGCAAATTTTAACAGCCAGTAGCACGATGCAGCAATACAGGGGGCAAGGGCTGGCGCAGATCTTCTGGGGACTCTTGGCCACCCTGGGTGGCATCTATCTCTGGAGAAAGAAAAGAAAACAATAGGTGGAATCGGTTGACTTTTTTCCGGGGCGTGGCTCAGTTTGGCTAGAGCGCTTGCATGGGGTGCTTGCGGTCAAAAATGTAACGCACTATTTTTGAGTGAGTTACAAAGTCTTGGTGTCATTTTGGTGACGAAAGTGAGGTGGGGGGTATGGGACGGGATGATGTGATTAGACAGATAAAGGCCAACCTCAGCCGGCTGTCAGAATTTAGGATCAAGTCACTGGCGATCTTCGGCTCTGTGGCGCGAGACGAGGCAAAGCCGGACAGTGACGTGGATATCCTGGTCGAATTTGACGGCCTGGCTACGTTCGACCGGTACATGGAGTTGAAACTGTTCTTGGAAGATTTACTGGGTCGGCCGGTGGACCTGGTGACGCGGAAAGGGATTCGCCCTGAACTGGCACCCTACGTCGAGCAAGAGGCACGTCGTGTCGCGTGAGTTCCGCCTCTTTCTGGAGGATATGCGAAAATCCTGCGAGAAAGCGATCCGATTTAGCCAGGGGTTGACTCGGGAGCAGTTCTTCTCGAAGGAAGAAACCTTCGATGCGGTCATGCGGAATCTGGAGCTCATCGGTGAGGCAGCCAAGCGCATCCCGAAAGAATTCCGCCAGCAACATCCGGATGTGGAGTGGCGTAAGATCGCCGGTTTCCGGGACATCGCGATCCATCATTACTTCGGCCTGGATACCGATATCCTCTGGGACCTCGTCGCCAACAAGGTGCCCGATCTGAAACGCAAGCTCGATGCGATTCTGGGGAAAGCAGGATAGTGGCCGACTTCTTAAAGCTCAAAACCAGCTACGATCGGATTTACGCTGAAATAGGGTTACATGCGGATGATCCCTCTTTTTACCCCTGGATTGTAAAACTGCTCTTGAAAAATGCTGGGGGGGGGCGACTCCTCGACGTGGCTTGCGGGGAAGGGGGTATCGTTCTTGAAGCAGGCCGGAAAGGGCTGAACAGCTATGGCCTGGATATTTCTGAGGAGGCGATCCGGAAAGCCAGATGTTGTGCCGGCGATGGAAAATTTGTGGTCGGGATGGGGGAGGAATTACCTTTTGCACCCGGATCATTCGACTGCGTGACGTGTTTGGGCAGTTTGGAAAACATGGCGGATTCGTGGAAGGGGCTTTCGGAGATTGTTCGGGTCACCAAACCCAATGGTCTGATTTGTGTGCAGATGCCAAATCTCTATTGGCTGGGAGACATGATCGAGACGTTGTATCGAAAGGAAGAGCCGCCTCCATTTCAGCAATACGAACGTTCTGCGACACGCAACGCCTGGAGAACTTTCTTAATGGAATCAGGCCTCGAGGTGGTGCGGGAGTTGCGGTACAACAAACCCGCCCCCCTCTTTCGGGACGGCAAGATTCGTTCGGTCCGGAAATTCGTCGTTCGGTCGCTCTTGAACTGGATGTGTCCCTTTAATTGGTCTTGGTCTCTCATCTATTTGTGCCGAAAAGAGGGGAATCCCCACCGGGAGGTTCCAAGATATTACACGATCTGGGAAGCCAGACAACAGAAGGTTGTCACAGGACGCATCGAGCCGTGATCTGGAGTTACCTACTTGATCGGTGCCTGTTTTTGGCAGGGGGGGTATAGGAATGTCTCCGGTGGTCTATGTTAATCTACGGTGTTATCGGTTATAGTTCTCGATGGAAAATCAGCTTTCGTAAGTTGTTGCGGCACCGAACATCTCACGGGGCGTGGCTCAGCTTGGCTAGAGCGCTTGCATGGGGTGCAAGAGGTCGGCAGTTCAAATCTGCCCGCCCCGATTCTTTTAAAGGCTGGGCGGCGTGTATAGATACAGCCGATGGACTCCGAGCGGCGGCAAGAGATCGGCTGCAATCTGCCCGCCCCGACCAACTTTATCGTTTTGAATCATAAAGGGTTGCGAGTTGGGGCAGGAAACAGCGGAAGGGCCCAAACGGCGTTTCTGCTAAAGTCCTGCTAGAAAGACAAGCTACACCAAGGAAAACCATGATGTCCGATCAAAAAATGGGACAGTGAAACCCCGATGAAGCCGGTTCGCTTTATTTCCAAAAGTTTGTTGCTACTCCTCTGTCTCTTCCTTGCTTTATCAAACTCTGTCTTTGCACTTCGAGTGATGAATCCCATTGACGCAGGCATGGAGGAAGAACTTGCTCAGAAGTTAGGTTATCCCATCCCAAGATCTCTTGCTGCTGGGATGGAGGAACCTTGGTCTATTACATCGGTCAAGACGTTGCGGGGGCTCGCCGAATTTATCGTCGAAAGATATTCTCTTGGAACTTTAACAGATCATAGCCTCATGCAGGCTCATGTGAAATATGAGGAATTGGTGGGCATGAATCAACCGTCGTACGAACTGGCAGAGGAGGATGTGTTTCAGATACTCATCTCTCTGATAGAGGAACTGGAGGATCGTCAGGGCATCGCCGGGGCGGTGTCGGAGTGGTTCCCGATCGCCTTCCGTGTTCGGGACATCTCAACACAGCTCTATAAAGTTGCCATGGGCGCTCAACCATTGGAGGGTTTCGATGCGGGTCAAGCGGATGCCGCCTTAGTTACGGGTACGCCGCAACGCGCACAAAGGGCACGCCTGGCCATAACTCAACATTGGCTTAAGAGCGCCCTTGTTCTGCACCGAGGGTACTTTGAGCAGGGAATTCCGTTGGATCAAGAAGAAATAGAAAGTTTTCGACAGACTTACCGACGCTATATTCAAGAACTGGCAGATGCTGTACCCAGCCTAGATCGAATGACGACACCTTCTTGGTCGGCATTCGATAGAAATGATTGGGCTACCCTGCGGCGATTCT
>CAYJTM010000030.1:0-10034 GCA_964373055.1 uncultured Planctomycetia bacterium | reverse complement strand
AACGGCGCCATGCCCTCGATGGCCAGCTTCTACGAGATCGCCCGCGCGCGGGACGAGGCGATGGTGGAGAACGCCCTAAAGCAGATCAAGGAGTTCAACGTTCCCTACGCGGTGCTGATCGCCGGCGGGTTCCACACGCCGGCCTTCGAGCGCCTTTTCCAGGAAAAGAAGGTTTCCTACGCCGTGGTGGCCCCGAAGGTGGGGAAGGTGACCGCGGCCGACACCGAGAAATACCACCGGGTCCTTAAAGAGACCTACGTCCCGATGTCGGAGAAATACCGGCAGAAACTGGGAATTCCTTCTTCGGTCGGGCCAACCAGCAAGAATCGGAACGATGACGCCGCCTCCGCCAAGGAGATGCGCCCCGTCGCCGCCTCCGAGTCTCGCTCACTCGCCTACGCCTCGGAGCAATGACGCCGATGCCGCGCCCGAAATCCTCCAAGCTCGATCTTATCTTAGAGAAAGTCAGTGACTTACCAGAGCGACTCGAGCGGGTGGAGTTTCGATTAGGACGGGTGGAACAAGATACAAGTGGGTTCCACACCGCTCTCATCTCTCATTCTACCGAGATTCAACGTCTACAACATGACGTACAGAAGCTCCAGCACGAGATAGCGAAGCTTACCGAGCGTTTTGACGTCCACCAGAAGGAACACGCCACCTAGCGGGAGGGGAATCTAACTTCATGAAACTAACGCGGCGTCCGAATACTCTCCGATTCTTCGCCGGACTTACAATCCTTTCCGTTACCTTTGCACAGGCCGCCCCCGCCTGGGCGCTGCGCCAGGGGATTGAGGGGACAACCCAGGCGGGCGTGGAAGAAAGACTTCTCGATAGGGCCGGGTCTGTCCCCACGGGTTTGTCCGTGCTCATTGCCAAAATTCGGAGTGACCCTCTCTGGATTGAGCCCGCGCCCGGCTGGAACCCAGACCGTCCGCTCGATAACGACCGTGAAGCGCTTCAGCGGCTGGAGAGGCTGTTTAAAAAGCATTCCAAAGATCTTTCCGATCCTGGCCAATGGGGTGTGGTGATCGCCTCCATGCTGGACCCCACCAATGAAACGATCGCCCAGCAGCTTCTGGCGCGGCCGGCCCCGGAGGTCTGGTGTCCCTCCTGCGGTGCCTACGCGGCGCGGCATCCCCGCGGAGAGTCGGATCCAGGGGCGGACTCCGCCGCGTTGAGATTCGACGAGGCGTGGATGGCGGCCAGGCACGCGGTTGAGCATGACGAGGTGCGGTCGGTGGGGCCGGCGGGCGAGTCGCAAACCGACTTCAACGACATCCGTATGCTGGCCGAAGCCCGCGGCCTCTCCTCGGAGGGGGTGGTTCTCCGGGGCTCCGGAGAGAAGATTTTTCGGCAGGCCCTCTCAATACTGCTGCAGCATCCGGAAGATGCCCGGGGGATCACGCTGGCGGTTTTGCGGGAGGAAAACGGGCAGCCGATGGATCACGCCATCACCCTCGTCAATTCGCCGGACGGCCGGATCTTCCTGCTGGACCGCGACCGGCGCTTTGAGGTCTCCATCCAGGGGATGGATCTCCGGACATTTGCCCGCCTCAATCCTCCCCGCTCGACAGCGCTTCTGTGGACGTTCCAGCCGGATCTGGAATTGGGAAGGGTCCTTCCCAAGGGGGCCCGGCGGGCTGAGCCGTTGGAGCTGGACGCCCAAACGGTCTGCTGCGGCGTGGTGAACTTCCCGAGCATGGTTTCAAGTGAAGAGCTTGATCGGCTGGGACTTCAAGCGGTGCCGGCCTTCTCAACCCTCGACATGGGCAAGGCGGCCATCCGGCTCTTGGAGCCGCGCGGTTTCGATAATGCCTCGCTGATGATCAAGTACGAAATTCCGCTTAAAAATCTTCGCGGGATCCAGCCGGTTATTTCCGAGAGCGAACTGCAGGAGTGGGCGCGCAAAAACCAGGTTTACCTGGTAAGGGACCCGAAGGGCCAATTGACGGCGATCCGGTTCTTCGGTGTGGCCCGCGTGACCGGTTCCGCCACGGCCAACCAAAAGTTCATGGAAGAGCAAATACAGGCCCGGATGGTCCGGGTTGTTTCCGAGTTCTTCCAGCGGCTTGGTTTTGAAAACGTCCAGGTGCAGAAGGACCCCTTTAGCGCGGATTGGATCGTGAGGCAGGTGACGGCCCAGGTCGGGCAGGACAAGGTGGTGAAATCTCTCGCCCGGGTTTCCAGCCGCGGCACTTTCTATCACACCCGCTTTGCCACCAAGGGCGGGTACCAGCTTGCCAACGCCCATTACTGGGTGGCCAGTTTGGGAAAACTGCTTGGCGACTCGAGATCAGAATCGTCCAAGAATCTCTCCGCGCTTCTGGGGATCGACTTTTCGAAATTGAGTTGGCAGGACGCGATCTGGACCCTTTCTCACAACGGAGATTGGGAGACCTACGATTGGGTGAGGGTCCATTTCGAAAAGAAGCTCGGCATTTCGTTTGAAGGCACCACGGATTCCGAAGTGATGCTGTATCTGCTCCTGCTGCTCTCGATCACCAAGGTGGGGAACGAGATTAAGGTTGAACTGCCCGAAGCGGCTGTGACCCGTCTCTTCCGGTTGATTGACGTCCTGGAGGTCCTCAAGGCGGCCGCCCTGCAGCTGGATGCCGTCGAGAAGGAGATCCGGGCGATCCGCCTCGCGTTGGAGAGCAGGCAGTGGTCGCCGGACAGGGCCGCCGAGGTCGAGCGTGAGAAGGCAGACTTGGAGAGAGAGCTGAAGCAGGCCAGGGCCCAGCAGGCCCACGATGATGTCCTGAAGCCCCTGGAAGCAAAAATCGAGGACATCCAGAACTCGCTGGGTGGGCGGAAATGGTCGCCCAAGACTGCTCAGGAAAAGGAGAAACGGGCTCGAGAGCTGGCCGAATCCGCAGAGAAGGTGAGGCAGCGCTTGGGTTCCAACGGGTTCGAGGTTCAAAACCGCTCCCTCCTTCCGACCGTCCCTCTGGGGTCCAAGAAACTCTCGGAGGAGTTCATCGCGATTTTGGAAAGGAGCCTGCAGGATCCTTCCATGCTGGACCGTCTGGCCGATGAAGGAAACGGCTGGATGGGCTATTACGCTTTCCCGGGCTCGGACAAAGAGATGAGGGGCTTGGGAGCCGACCTCGCCGAGTCCGCCCCTCCCGATTTCCGGAAGGCGTTCGGAAAGGGGTTGAACATCACGATCCAGCTTTCCAGCTTGAACGACCCTTACGGCGGCGTGATCGCGAGAACCTACCCGAAGTCCACTGCCGGCTATTTGGTGGTTGGGCGGAACGAAGCCGGGGAGATCGACCGGGTGGCCAACCTTTCCGAGGTGCGCGGCGCCGCTCCCCAGATGGGCCATGAGGACCGGCGGGTCCAGCTTGCCAAAGGGATCTACGTGATTTACGGCTCCGCGGAGACCCTGGACATCCCCGGATGGTCGGTTTACACGCTGGACGGCCTGAAGGTGCAGGAGCGTCAGGTCTGGAATGGTGTTTCCCGTGATGTGGTTCTGAACGAAGAGGTGCGCAGACAGGATACCGCCTGGATTCATGTGGATCCGGAAGGGGAGGACCTGTACAACTCCCTTTCCGCTTTCGAGCTGGAGGCGATGGTCCAGCAGGTGACCATCACCGAAACGACGGACCGCTATACCCGGGAGGTGCGGGGGCTGTGGGCCCCGGATGTCCAGCGGGTCGAGATTTCTGACGGCGAACGGAAAAACATCAAAGCGGAAATCGCCCGGCTGAAGAAAGAGCGTTCCACCCCGAGGCTCGGTCCGAAGAGGGAAGCCAATCTGGCCGCGCGGATCTTGGTGCTGGAGAAGCAGCTTGCCCGGGCGGATGGGACCGGCCTGACGGCCGAAGCACTGCGCCGCCTCTCGGATCGTAAAGGCAAAGTCGTCAAGGGCGGGTCCGGCAGCTCCACGTTTATGATGGAGATTGCCGATGCTGAGGACCCCTACGCGGATATCATCCAGAGCTCGGACGACCTGCGCTTGAACCTCCCTCCTTATCTTTTTGACGCCGACACCACGCTGGTTATCGCGACCCAATCCGGTGAGACCGGGTCCGCGCGCGAATTGGCGGAGATACTGCTGGATCGGGCCGGTGAGTCGGATAACGCTCGCCTGCTGGCGACCCGGACCCTGGCATTGCACGAACCGGATGAGACGGCCCGCGATATGGCTGCCAGGGTCGCGGCCGGTTCGAAGGAGAGCCCGGAAGCCAAGAAACTGGCGGAAAACATCCTGGCTTCCGCGGACGTCAAGACGCTGGAAGGGATCGCTCGGGAAGTGGTGAAAAAAGGCGGATTGGTCATCGTGATCACCAACTCCCCCGGGAGTTCCTTATTCAAGATCGGCCAGAAGAGCGGGGGCGTCCTCTTGACCCGTTCCACCCCTGAGTCCGCGATCGCGGCTTCCGGCACCACGAGCCACACGGTAGTCCTGGACCGGCTTGTGGGCATCGCGGTCGGCCAGGTCCGGGGAGAGATCACTGCGGGGACGGCCCATCAGAAAATTGAGCTGATGCGGCGGCATGGAACTCGTTCCTTGGAGGAAGGAGAGAAGCCAGGCACCCTGGCCAAGGTTCTCAACGGTTTCTTCCTGAACCAGGAGAAGCCAACGTCTTTATATCAGAACGATTCCTTCTATCAGCGGGCTGTCCATATTATGGAATATATGAAGCACGTCTCCATGCTGCTCTGGAGGGAGGGCCAGCCCGGCCATGGAGAGGACATCCGGCCGGTCAACATCACCGTCATCGGGCGCAATGCCACGGGCGCCCGTTTGGCCAAAGAGGTCAACCTCAAGATGGCCGAGGAGATCGGGAAGCCGGGATGGCCGATCAGCATGTCCGAATTTCTGGAGTGGGATATCGGCGTCCACAACGGAGAGCTGAGCCCCTCCCACCGTCCGGTTCGCCCGGTTTGGAATCCTGCCACCGTGATCCAAACCATTCGGGACAACCGGGACCAATTCGCGACCCTGGACGGGTTCATCCTCCCGGAAGATTTTCCGGGGCGTGTCCTGATCGTGGGCAACGCGGCCGATCTGATCCCGATGTCCCTGATAAGAGCCGCTTATCAGGACGTCTTTCCGGTCCCCCTCAAAGTCATGACGTATGAAGAGGCTTCAACCCAGGGGGACAAGACCTACCAGCCGGCGGAGGATACGTTAGTGATCTTTGTGAGACCGGGAGAGGGGATGGTTCCCGGCGCGGGCGAGATGGATCTCGCGTCTGAGACGATCCGCCGGTGGAATCTTCCCAAAGACCACCAGATCCACCTTTACTCCGCCAATCCTTCCGAGCCGGCCCGCGCGCTTCGGGATTCCAGCCAATTGCACAACGTGCGGGAACTGAAAGGCGAACCCCAGGACCTTTATTTCGCCGTGGTCGCGGCCCTGGACAGTCTCACGGCGCAGTTGTCATTGAAGCTGATCGCGGGACACCCGGAATACGGGGAGGAATGGAAGGAAACAGCCCGCGCGGCGGTCAGTGAGCGCCAAAGCTCCCGCGAAGCGGCCGTCGGCACCGGCATCTTGGAGACGATCGCTTCCGTGTCCAGCGATGATGGGGACAACCGCTTCCCCCTCAACCAGATCATCGAGTTTGCTTCGGCGCGGTCCGGGCACATGGGTTGGGCGAATTTCAATATCTGGCCGGCGGGGTACGGTGTCCGCGAATGGCTCGGTCGGGATTTTGCCGTGCTGGCCCGCCTGGTGTTAGGGAAATCGGTCTTCCCCGAACAGCCGAGCAACGGTTCGCACGGGAATTACGGGGCCATGCATCCCGGGGCTGAGCTGGTTTTGTGGTACCCGCCGGTTGGGCCGACCGAGCAGGCCGCTTACGATGAGGATTTCAAGAAAAAGGTCGAAGAGGTGATTCCCCGGGCGGTGAACCACCCCTTTCCCAGCGACCGGGAGCCCGGCTTCTTCGTTCTCATGGGGACCCGGGACCAGCAGGCCGAACGGGGTCCCGGCGAGCATTTCGTTGATCTGCGCCGCCTCCGGCACCAGGCCCTGGACAGAACGACTTTGCAGGACGGGACGGTCCTGGAAATGACCACCCCCGACGCCGTGCTGGCCACTCCCCACGGCGACCTGTTTGAGATCCTCGTGCTCAACCGCTTGGTCGCCGACCGGTTGGCCAGGGCAAGAGCCGATTTGCTGGCCGGCAAAGGTAAACAGAACGCGCAGCCCGGAGAGCTTGTGATCAACATTGATCCGGGTCTGCCGGGTCCGGAGAGGTCTCTGTACTACGAACAGCTGCGCAAACGCTTCCCGGTGAGACAGGCGACCATCGTGACTTTTACCGGCGAACCGGCGGACGAGCAGTACCTCCATGAGAATTCGGACCATGTCTTCCTGCTGCCCACCGGCGGGCCGGTGGAGATCCTTTCCGCCGTCCACGGCTTGAGCGCGGTGCTTGCCCGGGAGCGCTATGTGGGGTTGGCGGAGCGCGCCGCCCCCGTTGCCCAGGCGATTAACAAAGAGCTGAAGTTGCCGGATCGCGGCATCTTTGGACCACCGGCTTCCGACAAAGAGGGTTACGATGATCCGGATCCCCGGAAACAGAAATTCCTAGGGGCGGTTGAAATTATCCGGCTGTACGCGACTTACGCGAGCCGCGACCCCTCCTCGTTGAAACCGAATGAGCGTGTCTGGCAGGACAGGATCAAGAGGGCAATCTCCAGACTTGAGACAAAACACCTGTCGACCGGGGAGGTGCTGAAGCTGCTGGAGGACGCGGTGGAGATCTACCGGGTCCAGTTGGTCCCCGTCTTCGGTTTCGCGCATGAGCCCAAGGAGCTGATCAAGTACCTGATCTTCCAGATCCAGGGGTTGGCCAAGGTCGTGACCAACCTGGGTGGAATCTCGATCCGGCCCGAGTACCGCCGGGAGGATCCGAACCTGTTGTCAACCACCCTGGGGAGCGTCGCGGATGGCCGTCTCACCTCGGAGAAAATGGTCCCGCTCATCGTGGATGCGATGCAAGACAATCCGGTACTGGAGGACGGATTGCGGTCCGTCTTGGGCATCCTCCGTCAGTCACCGCTGGCGTCGGCGGACACGCTGACTGTAGCTTCCTTGTTCTGGAAAGCGGTTGGCGGCTCACTGCGACAGATTGCTCAGAATCTGTTGTCGCAGATGCCGGACCACCGGTATACCAAATTGACTTTAGGATTGGGGTACCCCGCCGCCGCCGCGACCAACCCGGAAACAGGCGGGTTTGTCCTGGATCTGTTGGCCCTGGCTTCCCCCGAACTGACCGAGCAGCTCATTGAAGATGAGATGCGTCATATCCGTTACCAATCCACAGTGCAGTCCTTGCAGACCGATCTGGTGGTCCTGGAGGGTGTTCCGGTTGCGTTGGCGGGCCAGAGCCAGAGTTTGATTCGCCAGGCGCTGGCGGAGGCGACGTTCCTCATGGGACAGGCGCATCGTTTCCACCAGACGGTGCTGCCCGCCCAGAGATTGAATATCATCGGTTTGTTGGAGGGCTACGCGCCGTTCCAGGCGGACCCCTCTTACGCAAACTTTATGCTTCTGCCGGGAGGGAAGACAGACTACTCGGAAAATCGGTTCTGGGAGGCGATGAGAGTTGTCGCGGAAACCCCGGTCTACGGTGAAGTTTCGGTGATGGCGGGCCTCCTCCTGCTGGAGCAGGAGAGGGTCTCCTCGGAAGTGTGGCAGGCCGCCTACCCGCTGGTGGAGGCCATAGAGAAAGAAACGCTGGTGACTGCCGCCGGCGCGGAGGAGCATCTTTCCTGGAAGGATCAGATCGACGCCTACGATCCGGTGGCCGCGATCACGGAGGCCATACGGACGTCCGAGGTGCTCCGTTCGATCGCCGAAGTGAACGACCAGCAGAAAAACGCCAAGCGAGTGCGGTCGGCGCGGCGGGTTCCCTCTCCGGCCGAGGTCGAACAACTGGAGAAGCAAGGCAACACCGCGGCGGATTGGAGCCGGGTCCATATTTGGGATGACGCGACAGCCGATTACCTGAAGCGGATCCGGAATAACCGGTTCTACGGCGATGTGGAGATCGGCGTGATCGGAGCTGGCGAGGTGACCCTGCCGGACGGCCGGACGAAGTACGAGCGGGGGATTTACGGCTCCATCCTCCGGAATGTCCGGATTGGCGCCAACCCGGTGATCGAAAAAGCCGAGATCGCCAACTACGTGTTGAAGGACGACGTGGTTGTCTCCTCCACCCGCCTGATCGCCGACCCGCAGACGACCTTCGGTCTGCAGAAGTACTACGAAATCCGAAACGAAGCCGGCAAGCGGGAGCTGCCGGTCTACCCGGAGATGCGGCTCCAGGGGGCCCTCAAGCTTTCCAACGAGCTGCTCTACAACACCCAATTGGCGGCGGACTATAAGGCCCAGCATGACGACTATGTCCGCAGGGCCAGGTCGGATTTCGGCATCGTCGAGTCGGGCGCGGTGATCGACCGGGTCAGCGGCGACGTCGTCAACTCCTACATCGGGGCGGGCGCGGTGATTTCGCAGGCCCAGCACGTGCGGGAGGCCGTGATCCTTTCCGGTTTCAGCGCGGCGGAACTGATAGAACTCGGGCAGCTGGCCGAAGGCACTCTGAAGGCCCCGAAGTTGTTGCCCGGACTGAAGGCTTCCGACATCGCCGACCTGAAGAAAGATTACGACAGCACGGTCGCTCGATTGATCTGGAATGAAAAGCAGGAGAAAGACCCCACGAAGAGGTACGGCCGGCGCACGAGGGTGGAAAGCGCCGCTCAGGTGGAATACGCGGTCTTCAAGCCCGGCGTCCACGTCGCCTCGGCCGCTCAGCTGACCCAGGCCTTCGCCGACGAGAATTCCATCGCGGAGCAGGGGGTCAACATCACGGCGATGTACGTGGGGCCGGACAGCCATTTCGCGAAGGGCGAATTCGGGTCCGTCTTCGCGGAGCCGTTCGTCGTCAGCCACCACAAGGCTTCCCTCAACCTGGGGAGTCTCTTGTCTCTCGGAACCAACATCGGGTCGGCCGGGCAGACCTCCAACCACGACGGCCTGGGGCCGGAGCAGGAAGCCCTGTTTGCGCGGGGCATGTTCATCGGCACGGGTGTCGTGGCGGTTTACCCGCTGGACCTCAGCAAGTCTCCTCATTCCTTGCTCCAGACCGGCATCCAGCTCAGCCCCAGGCAGGCTCCGGCTTTCCCGTTCATGCTCATGGGCCAGCCGGCGCCGGGCGCCATCCAGGGATATGAACCGGAGAGGGCGCCCGCCGTGGAAGGCCGCCGCAGGGCCTACAACGAGGTGGTCCCCGGCTGGGTCCTCAAGGCCGACGAGAAGGGCAAGGGCAGCTACCTCTACCTTGTCCTGCGCAACGAGGACAAGTGGGGGGCCCGCCAGAAATCGCTCGGCTACAAGTTCAATTTCGAGATCTTCCAGCCGGACGTGGTGGACCTCATGGTCCAGGCACGGGCGAACCTCGAAGACGTCGAGGAGATGGCGGAGTTTTATTACGGCGAGCGGTCCAAGTCCAATCCCAACGGCATCGTGGGCTTGGGCCACAACTACATGAGCGACAAGAACCGGCTCCAGGGGATCCAGGTCTACACCCGTTTCATCCGGTACTACGCGCTGCAGGGCCTTTACCGGCAGCTCAACCGCCTGCAGGAAGCGGGTTCCCTTGATGCGGCCTCCGTGGACGCGCTGCTGAACGGGCCCGCTCAAACCCTCCGGTGGGGCCATGAGCGCGCACTGCTCCAGGCCGAGCTCCCCAGGAAAACGTTGAGCCAATTGTTGGAGGCTTACGGCGTCGAGCAGAAGAGCATCCTTCAGGAGGTCGTCCAATCGCTGACGGACCGGACGCAAAACTTCCTCCGCTTGTTCGGCCAGGGTGGGACGGGGGTGATGGCTCCTGGGGAAGACAATTCCTTCGTCAAGAAGACGCTTCAGCCGAAGACCGAAAAGATCCTGAGCGACGTGCCGAAACTGATCGCCACGGTCAACGCCGCCGGCGCGGAGGAGTGGGATGTGAATGGCGCGCTGGCGGAGATCCAGCGGCTTGTCGAGGAGGACCACCAAAAGCCGGTGG
>CAYJTM010000029.1:0-10899 GCA_964373055.1 uncultured Planctomycetia bacterium | reverse complement strand
TCCAGATCCAGACCAAGTTCCGGGACGAGGCGCGGCCCCGCTTCGGCGTGATCCGTTCCTGCGAGTTCCTGATGAAGGACGCCTACAGCTTCGACCGGGACGAGGCCGGCCTCAACGTCAACTACGACCGGATGTACGACGCCTACATGAGGATCTTTTCCCGCTGCGGGCTGGAGGCGATCCCGGTGGAGGCGGAGACCGGCGTGATGGGCGGCGAGGACTCGCACGAGTTCATGGTACTGGCGAAGAACGGTGAGGACACTGTGGTCCGCTGCTCCGGCTGCTCCTACGCCGCGTCGAAAGACCGGGCCGGGATCGGGCTGCCGATCGTGCACCGAGGCTCCTCGCAGGTGGTTCCGCTGCCGGTCCAGTCGGTCAACACGCCGGGCCTCTCCACCGTTGAGAAGGTGAGCCAGATGCTCAAGGTCAAGCCGGAGCAGCTGGTCAAGACGCTGGTCTACGTAGCCGACGGCCGGCCGCTGGTGGCCCTCGTGCGGGGGGACCACGAGGTGAATGAGGGGAAGCTTCGCCGCGCCGCCAAGGCCTCCTCGCTGCGGATGGCCGACGCCGGAACGGTCCAGAAACTCAGCAGCGCGCCGGTCGGGTTCTGCGGGCCGGTGGGTTTGAAAGAGGCCCGGATCATCGCGGACCACTCGGTGCTGCACGTGGTCAACGCGGTCACCGGCGCCAACGAGGGGGACAAGCACCTGATGAACGTCAATCCCGGCCGGGACTTCAAGCCGGATGAGGTGGCCGACATCCGGTATCCGCAGGAGAAGGATCCCTGCCCGCAATGCGGGAAACCGCTCAACCTGCTGCCGGCGATCGAGGTGGGGCACATCTTCAAGCTGGGCACAAAATATACCCAAGCGCTCGACGCCACCTTCCTAGGCGAGGATGGCAAGCAGCGCCCCTTCATCATGGGCTGCTACGGGATCGGGGTTTCCCGGATCCTTCCGGCGGTCATTGAGACACACCAGGACGAGCAAGGCATCCGCTGGCCGCTTGCGGTGGCCCCCTACGCGGCGGTCCTCGTGCCGATCAACCCGGATCACTCCGCCGTCCGGGAGGCGGCAGAATGGCTCCATCGGGAGGCATTGGAAGCCGGGCTGGAGGTCATTTTGGATGACCGGGATCTCTCCGGCGGCGTGAAGATGAAAGACGCCGACCTGGTCGGTTTCCCAATCCGTATCTTATTGAGCGAGAAAACGTTACAAAAAGAGTCCGTCGAGTTCAAACTTCGAACAGAGGCTCAACCAGCCCTGTTGAAAACCTCGGAAGTGATTTCCCGCCTTAAAAAGCTCCTTGACAGCAAGCAGCCCCTAGCCGGATAATAAAACTTAGCTTGTGAGTGGGAACGGATCTGCCGTCTCCCACTTTTTTATTCACAGAAACCACAGAAAAAACCTGGCCACAGAAAGCACAGAAAGGGCCCGTTGAGACTTCTGTGGGTTCTGTGGCGCTTTTTCTTTTCGGTAGCGGGAGGCACTCTTTCTATGGATCTTTCTGTGGTCAACCGGGTGCGGGAGCTCATCGGGCCGCTTCTTTCCAGCCGGGGCGTGGAGTTGGTGGATCTGATTTGCCATCCGGGCGGCGGGCGCCTGACGCTGCGTCTGCTGGTGGACACGGCCCGAGGTATCACGCTGGATGAGCTGAGCGGCTTGAACCGCTCGGTCGGGGCTCTGCTGGAGGAGCATGACGTCATCCCGGACCGGTACCTGCTTGAGGTGAGCTCTCCCGGGCTGGACCGGTCGCTCAAGACGGTGGCCGATTTCGAGCGGGTGATCGGCCGGCGGGTGCGGGTGACCACGTCGGTTTCGGTGGCCGACCGGCACGAGCACCGGGGCGAGGTGTTGGGCGCCAACGAGGAAGCGGTGATGCTCCGGCTGGATTCCGGAGAGAAGCGGCAGGTCCCCCTTTCACAGATCGCGCACGCGGTACAGGAGATCGAAATTAAATGAACGCGGAATTTTTAGCGGTGCTGGACCACCTGACCCGGGAGAAGGGTATTGACCGGGAGGTGATCATCGAAGCCGTGGAGGCCGCTTTGGTTTCGGCGGCCCGCAAGGCGATGGGGTCCGCCACGGCCGACGTGACGGTGAAGATCGACCGGAACACCGGCGAGATCAAGATCCTCTCCGACGGCAAGGAAAAGACCGATGCCAGCTTCGGCCGCATCGCCGCGCAGACGGCCAAGCAGGTGATCTTCCACAAGATCCGGGAGGCGGAGCGCAACGTCATCTTCACGGAGTTCTCTCCGCGCGCGGGGACGCTCATCACCGGCACGATGCATCGCTTCGACCGGGGCGCCGTGATCGTGGACTTGGGAAAAACCGAGGCCCTTTTACCGAAGCGGGAGCAGTCCCCCAAGGAGAGCTTCCGCCCCGGCGACCGGATCCGCGCCTACTGCATCGAGGTGAACAAGACGGCCAAGGGCCCGCAGATCATCCTCTCCCGCTCGAACCCCAACCTGGTGGTGGAGCTGTTCAAGCTGGAGGTGCCGGAGATCGGCCAGGGGATCGTGGAGATCAAGTCCATCTCCCGCGAGGCGGGCGACCGCTCCAAGATCGCCGTGACCTCGAAGGACGAGAAGATCGACTGCGTCGGCGCCTGCGTCGGGATGCGGGGCACCCGGGTCAAGGACATCGTGCGGGAGCTGCACGGCGAGAAGATCGACATCATCCGCTGGAGCCCGAAGCTGGAGGAGTATGTCTCGGCGGCCCTCTCGCCGGCCAAGACGGCGGAGATCCACGTCTCCTCCAACAAGCGGCGGGTGGAGGTTCTGGTGGACGACGACCAGCTCTCGCTGGCGATCGGAAAGAAGGGGCAGAACGTCCGCTTGGCTTCCCGGCTGACCGGCGTGGACATTGACGTCCGGACGCGGGCGCAGGTGGCGGAGCTGGCCAAGTTCTCGATCGCCGACCTGCCGGGCGTGGGCCCGAAGATGAAAGAGGCCTTGGAGGAAAAGGGATACAAGTCGGTGGATGTCGTGGCCCGCCTGAGCGTCGAGGACCTGACCCAGATCAAGGGGGTCGGCGAAAAAACCGCCCAGAAATTGATTCAAGCGGCGCAGGAGATCATGGCGAAACTGCAGCCCGAGATCCCGGATCTTCCGGCGGCCCCCGTGGAGGGAACCGATGCCCAGCCCGCGTAAAGGCGCCGTTAAAACAGCGGTGAAGCCGAAGAAACCGGCCGCCCCCAGGAAAGCGCCCAAGCCGGCCGTGGTCAAAAAAACTGCCCTCGCCAAGGCAAAGAAACCTGCGGTCAAACCGGCGCCAAAATCCACCGTTCGTCCTGAGCAAGCCGTTCATCCTTCGACCCTTCGACAGGCTCAGGGCAGGCCCGCTCAGGATGAACGGCGCGTCGAAGGACCACCGGTCCCTCCCTCCGCGCCGAAGCCGGCCGCGCCGGTGGTTCCTCCTCCCGTGATGCGGGTGGTGGCTCCTCCCCCGCCGCAGAGCCGTCCTTTTTCCGCGCCACCTCCGGTTGCCAAGCCGGCCGCCACTAAACCGCCGGTGGCCGTTCCACCGGCCCCGGCCGCGGCACCCGCCCGGCAAGTTCCTGCCGGGCCCGTGAAGACGCCGCCCGCCCAACCTGTTTCGGCTCCGCCGCCGGTCCCGGTTCCTCCTCCGGCTTCCAAGCCTGCCCCGAGCAAGGTCGAGGGGCCGGTCTCGAGCAAAGTCGAGGAGCCGGTCCAGGTGGCGACCGTGGCCGTGCCCGCGAAACCGTTGGCGCTCAAGGTCCCTCTCACGGTTAAGGAACTGGCGGAGAAGATCTACGTTTCACCGGGCGAGCTGATCAAGCATCTGCTGGGGATGAAGGTGCTGGCCACCATCAACCAACTGCTCACCGAAGAGCCGGTGGAGAAGCTGCTCAAGATCTACGGCTACCAGTACGAGCGCATGCAGACGCTCGAAGAGAAGATCGAGGCGGAGCACGAGGAGGAAGACCCCTCCAGCATGAAGCCCCGACCGCCGGTGGTCACCTTCATGGGGCACGTGGACCACGGCAAGACCTCGCTGCTGGACGCGATCCGGCAGACCCGCGTGGTGGAAGGGGAGGCCGGCGGCATCACTCAGCACATCGGCGCTTACCGGGTGATGCTGCCCAAGGGGACCATCGCCTTCCTGGACACGCCGGGCCATGAGGCCTTTACGGCGATGCGGGCCCGCGGCGCCAACGCGACCGATATCGTGGTGCTGGTGGTTGCCGCCGATGACGGCATGATGCCGCAGACCGAGGAGGCGTTGGACCATGCCAAAGCGGCAGAGGCCACGATCGTGGTGGCCCTCAACAAGATGGACAAGCCCAGCGCCAACCCGGAGCGGGTGAAGAAACAGCTGATGGAGCACGGGCTCATGTCGGAGGAGTGGGGCGGCAAGACGATCGTCGTCCCGGTCTCCGCCAAGACGGGTGCGGGCATTGACCAACTGCTGGAGGCAATCCTGCTGGAGGCGGAGGTGCTGGAGCTCAAGGCGAACCCGACTCGCACGGCGCGCGGCGTCGTGCTGGAAGGGAAGCTTACCAAAGGGGGCGGGCCGGTTGCGCATGTGTTGGTGCAGAATGGAACGCTGCGGGTCGGAGACGCCGTGGTGAGCGGCACCGCCTGGGGCAAGGTCCGCGCGCTGCTGGACGCGCGCGGGCACCGGCTGGAAGAGGCCGGGCCCTCCACGCCGGTGGAGCTGTTGGGCTTGGGCGGAGTCCCGAAAGCGGGGGACATCTTCCTCACGGCGCCGGATGAGAAACAGGCGCGGGAGATCGCGCAGTCCCGCCAGGAGCAGTTCAGGGAATCCAAAGAGCCGGTTCGCCGCGCGGTGACGCTCGAGGAGTTCCACAAGCAGATGGAGGCCGGCAAGCTCAAGAGCCTGAACCTCATTTTAAAGGCGGACGTCCAGGGGTCGGCCGAGGCGCTGCGCGGGTCGCTGGACAAGCTGCCCACCGACCGGGCCAGCCTGAAGTTCCTTCATGTGGCGGTCGGTGCCGTGAACGAGTCGGACATCCTGCTGGCGGAGGCTTCCAGCGCGGTGGTGATCGGCTTCAACGTGCAGATGACGCCCGAGGCGGAGGTGCTGGCCAAAGAGGAGCAGGTGGATGTGCGCCTCTACCGGATCATCTACGAGGCGGTCAACGACATCACGGCCGCGCTGGAGGGCCTGCTGGAGCCCAAGCTCGTGGAGCAGTCGCTGGGACGGGCGAAGGTGCTTCAGGTCTTCCGCGTCACGAAGGTGGGGGCGGTGGCCGGCTGCCAGGTGATCAAGGGGAAGATCCTCCGGAACACCCAGGCCCGTGTTTGGCGCGGCCAGGAGAAGCTCCATCAGGGCAAGATCGAGACATTGAAGCGGTTCAAGGATGATGTCAAGGAGGTGGCCGAAGGGATCCAGTGCGGCCTCTCGGTGTCCGGCTTCAGCGACTACCAGCCGGACGACGTCATCGAGGCGTTCGAAGTCCAGCAAGTCGCCCAGAAACTGTAAATGCGTCGTATGGTCGCATTGTCGTATTGTCTTATTCTTCTATACGACCATCAGACCATACGACTATAAGACGATGTTATCTCTACGTCAGCGAGTTCTCTCCGGCATGCGGCCCACGGGCCCTCTCCATCTCGGCCATTGGGTCGGTGCGCTCAAGAATTGGGTGGACCTCCAGGAGCGGTACGACTGCTTCTTCATGGTGGCCGACTGGCACGCCCTGATGAGCGAATACGAACGCCCAAGCGAGATCCGCCGGAACGGGCTCCGGATGGTGAGCGACTGGATCGCCGCCGGCGTGGACCCAAAGCGCTCGGTCCTTTTCCGGCAGTCGGACGTTCCGGAACACCTGGAGCTCTACATGGTGCTTTCGATCCTGGCGCCGCTGGGCTGGGTGGAGCGGGTGCCGACCTACAAGGAGCAGCTGCGGGAGGTGAAGGGGCGGGACCTGGCCACCTATGGCTTCCTCGGCTACCCGGTCCTGCAGGCGGCCGACATCCTGCTCTACAAGGCCGACGCCGTCCCGGTCGGGGAGGACCAGATCCCGCACCTGGAGCTGGCGCGGGAGATCGTCCGCCGGTTCAAGTTTCTGTACAGCGCGGATCTCTTCCCGGAGCCCAAGCCGCTGTTGACGCAAGAGGCCCGGCTGCTGGGGGCCGATGGGCGGAAGATGTCCAAGTCGTACGACAACTTCATCGCGCTGGGCGAGGAGCCGGAAGCGATCCGCAAGAAGGTCCAGAAGATGATCACCGACACGAAGCGGATCAAGATGACCGACCCCGGCCACCCCGAGGAGTGCAACGCCTGCCATTACTGGGATCTCTTCGCTCCGGAGGAGAAGCAGCGGGTGTGGGAAGAGTGCCGGACCTCCAAGCGGGGCTGCACCCAGAACAAACAGGAGCTGGCGGAAAAGATCGTCCTCCTCACCGACCGGTTCCGGAAAGAACGGCAGGCCTTGCCGGAGCCGCAGTTGGAGAAGATCCTGGTGGAAGGGGCTTCCCGCGCGCGGGAAGTAGCCGGGCAGACGATGCGCGAGGTCCGGAAGGCGATAGGGCTATCATGAGCTACAAGGTCAAGCTGGAGATCTTCGAGGGGCCGCTGGACCTGCTGCTCTTCCTGGTCAAACAGAACCACCTGGAGATCGAGGCGATCCCGATCGCCAAGATCACCGACCAGTACCTGCGGTACCTGGATCTGATGCAGGCGCTGGACTTGGAGGTGGCCGGCGAGTTCCTGGTAGTGGCGGCGACCCTGATGCAGATTAAGTCCCGCATGCTGCTGCCGCCCGAGGCGCTCCCGCCCGGGGAGCAGGAGGAGCCGGACTTGGGCCAGGAGCTGATCGAGCGGCTCAAAGAGTACCAGAAGTTTAAGGAAGCGGCCGAACTCTTAAGCGGCATGGAGAAGCAGCGCTTCGTGCAGTTCAGCCGCCCGGTCTCCCGCGAGGGGGAGCCGGCCGAGGTGGAGGAGTACGTCGAGGCCTCGCTCTTCGACCTGCTGAACGCCTTCTCGCAGTTCGTGTCGGGGGAGGTATCCCGCGACCTGTTCCTCGAGGTGATCCAGGAAGAGTTCACCGTGGAGCAGAAGGTGGCCCAACTGCGGGAGACGATCGGGCAGGCCAAGAAACTCAGCTTCACCGAGCTTCTGCGCCGGGCCCGCAGTAAGCCGGAGATGATCGTCACGTTCCTCGGGCTTTTGGAGCTGATCCGGCTCAGGGAGATCCTGATCGTCCAAGACCAACTGTTCTCGGAGATTTTAATCCTGGAAAAACCCCATGACGGACCCTGAAATCAAATCCATTCTCGAAGCGCTGCTGCTGGTCTCGGAGAAATCCCTGCAGGTGAACCAGGCCCACGAGGTGCTCGGCCCCGAGACCCAAGCGGCCGACATCCGGCGCTTGTTTCTTGAGTTGGCGTCGGAGTACGAGCAGAGGGCCCGGGGCTTGAGGATCGTGGAGGTGGCCGAAGGGTTTCAGATGGTGACCAACCCGGCGCTGGCCGCCCACGTGGCCCGGCTCACCCGCCGCGTCCGAACGATCCGGCTGACGAGACCATCGCTCGAGACCTTGGCGATCATCGCCTACCGGCAGCCGCTCACCCGGATCGAGATCGAGCAGATCCGCGGTGTGGATGCCGACGGCGTGCTGGAGACGCTGCTTCGATTCGAACTCATCCGGATCACCGGCCGCAAAGAGGCGGTCGGCCGGCCGTTGGTGTACGGGACCACGCGGGAGTTCCTGGACCACTTCGGGCTGAGGAGCCTGGAGGACCTTCCCTCGAAGGAGGAACTGCAGGGGGTTCCAGTGGAGCTGAAAGAGGTGGCCGGGATCGCGGCGACGGAGTCCGGCGCGGAGATCGTCCAAACTGCCGAAACGGAAGAAACGGAAGAGGCCGTTCGTCCTGATCCTGAGCAAGGTCGAAGGATCGAAGGACGAACGGAAGGTGAGCAGCCGGCGTGACCTTGGATGCCCTCCGCCGGCGGATCGACCGGATCGATGAGAAACTGTTGCGCCTGCTGAAAGAACGGGCCCAGACGGCCCTGCGGATCGGCCGGATCAAGAAGAAACAGCGTCTGCCGGTCTACGATGGGCGCCGGGAGCAGGAGGTGCTCCGGCGCCTGACGCGCAAGAATGGCGGCCCGCTGCCGGCCGCCTCGGTGAAGGCGATCTTCCGGGAGATCCTGCGCCGCAACCGCGGCTTGCAGGGGCGCTAACCCATGCTGACCATTGCTTACCTGGGGCCGGAGAACACCAACACCCACATCGCCGCCCGGAAGAAGTTCGGCGCGAAGAGCCGGTACCTCCACGCCCCGACGGTCGAGGATGTCTTCGACCTGGTCGAGCGGGAGAAGGCCGATTTCGGCGTGGTGCCGATCGAGAACTCGCTCGAGGGGGCGGTCACGCGCACGCTGGACCGATTCACCGATTTCAAGAAATCCCCGGCCCGGATCTGCGGGGAGATCGAGCTGCCGATCCAGCACTACTTCATCACGTCTCCGGGCGCCACGCGCGAAAAGATCGGCGTGGTCTATTCCCACCCGCAGGCGCTGGCGCAGTGCCGCGGCTGGCTGGAGAAGAATTTCTCCCGCCTGAGCCAGAGGGAGACCAGCTCCACCGCCGAAGCGGTGGAAGCCCTGCTGCGCAAGGATGCTTTTTGGGAGCCGGAGGAGCGGGCTGCCATCGGTCGGCGGGAGTTGGCGCTGGAACGCAAGCTCAAGGCGGTCCCGATCCCGATGGAGCAAGAGAACCGGACCCGCTTCCTGGTGCTGAGCCTTAAAGCGCCGAAACGGGGGACAAGGAACAAGACATCGCTCATGTTCGTTTTGAAAGACAAGCCGGGCGCGCTCCACGACGCGCTGGTTCCGTTCAAGGAACAGCGGATCAACCTGACGAAGATCGAGTCGCGACCATCGAAACGGAAAGCATGGGAGTATGTCTTTTTCGTCGACTTGGAAGGCCACGAATCGGAGCCCCGGGTAAAGAAAGTTCTTCGGGAGCTTGAGCGCCAAACAGCCCAGTATTGCGTGTTGGGATCCTATCCTTTGGCAGGACCCGAGGCCAGGAGAGCACGATGATGCTAACGAAACTGGCCCGAAAGATTCTGGAAAACGTCACGCCGTACATCCCCGGCAAACCGATCGAGGAGGTGCAGCGGGAGCTGGGTCTGCCCACCGCGATCAAGCTGGCCTCCAACGAGAACCCGCTGGGTCCCAGCCGGAAGGCCCTCGAGGCGATCCAGAAGGCCCTGCCATCGCTGCACCGCTATCCGGACGGCTCCAGTTTTTATCTCATCCGGAAACTGGCGGCGCATCTGAAGGTGGCTCCGGAGCAGCTGATCATCGGCAACGGGTCTGATGAAATCATCACCCTCGCGGTTCGGGCCTTCATCGAGCCGGGCGAGGAGATCGTGATCGCTCACCCGACCTTCCTGATCTATAAGATCGCCGGGCAGCTGGCGGGTGCCCGCGTCCGGACGGTGCCGATGACCGATTTCCGGTACGACCTGGCCGCCATGCGGAAAGCGGTCACGCCGAAGACGAAAATAGTCTTCATCGCCAACCCGGACAACCCGACCGGCAGCTACGTCACGAAGGCGGAGGTGGAGCATTTCCTGGAGGGACTGAGCCCGGATACAATCGTTTTCTTCGACGAGGCCTATGCCGAGCTGGCCGACGTGCCGGATTACCCCGACACCCGGCCGCTGTTGGCCAAGCGCCCGGTGATCATCGCCCGGACCTTCTCCAAGGCGTACGGGCTGGCCGGCCTGCGGGTCGGCTACGGCATGGCGCCCAAGGAGCTGGTCGAGGCGATGAACCGGGTGAGGGAGCCGTTCAACGTGAACTCGCTGGCGCAGGCGGCGGCCGTCGCCGCGCTGGAGGACACCGAGCACCTAGAGGCAACGCGCCGGCTGCTGCGGGAGGAGAAGCGCAAGCTCAACAACGCCCTTGAACAGATGGGCTTCCCCTGCGTGCCGAGCGCCACGAACTTCATCCTGTTCCACGCTGGCCCGAAGGCCGGGGAGCTTGCGCAGGCCCTGTTGAATAAGGGGATCATCGTGCGGCACATGCAGCCATGGGACCTGCCGGAATATTTGAGGGTGACCGCCGGGTTGGCCGGCGAGAACGACGCTTTCATCGCAGCCTTAAAGAACCTATAACGGTACCAGGTACCCGAAGGGTACCTGGTACCGATGTTTAAAAGGAGGTTGTTCATGATCATCGTGTTGAAGCCGGAAGCGACCGAATCGCAGCTCAAGCACATCATCACCAAGGTGAAGGCGCTGGGCCTGAAACCGATGATCTCCCGCGGCATGGAGCGGACTATCATCGGCGTCATCGGCGAGGAGGACCTGCTGAGGGTCCAGCCGATGGAGGTCTTCCCGGGCGTCGAGAAGGTGATGCCGATCCTGGCCCCTTACAAGCTGGTCTCCAGGGAATTCAAGCCGGCCGACACCGTCGTGGATGTGAGCGGCGTCAAGATCGGCGGCGGCCGGATCGTCGTGATGGCCGGCCCCTGCGCGGTGGAGAACTTCGACCTGCTCTTCTCGATCGCCAAGGCGGTCAAGAAGGGTGGCGCCGTGATCCTGCGCGGAGGGGCCTTCAAGCCGAGGACCTCCCCCTACAGCTTCCAGGGCCTGGGGGAGGAGGGTTTGAAGTTCCTCGTCGAGGTGAAAAAGCGGACTGGGTTGCCGATCGCCACGGAGCTCATGGACGTGCGGGACCTGGACATCGTGGAGCGCCACGCCGACATCATCCAGATCGGCGCCCGCAACATGCAGAACTTCGACCTCTTGAAAGAGGTCGGCCGCTCCAAGAAGCCGGTGCTGCTCAAGCGGGGGATGTCAGCCACCGTCAAGGACTGGCTGCTCTCAGCGGAGTACGTCCTGCAGAACGGCAACTTCAACGTGATCCTCTGCGAGCGGGGCATCCGCACCTT
>CAYJTM010000028.1:0-10938 GCA_964373055.1 uncultured Planctomycetia bacterium | reverse complement strand
TGGAGTCCGCCGGAGTCTCCGCAGGCTCCTTCACGGCCGGGATGGCGCTGAAATCTCCGCTCTTGAGGGCCGGGAGCAGTTTTTCTGTGCCCGCCCGGCGCACGGCCTCCTCGCCGATCCAGAGGCCCAGCTCTCCCTCAAAAGCAGCCCGGCCCTTCAGGAGCTTATCCGGCACCACGAAAACATCCCCCTGGACTCCGTGGAGGGCGTTCAGAAGACTCTGCCTCTCCGCCTGCTCCGGCGGTTTGCCCCCGAGAGCCGCCCAGACAGCATCGAGATTCACCGTCTTCCCATCTTTGACTCGCACATGCCAGTTGGCGGTCGCCAATTCAAGCAGAGCTCTTTCATCTGGTAGCCCAAGCGCGTCCTCCATACCGGCCTTCTTGGGGGCGGATTCAGCTAGGGAGAGATCCCGCAGGGCATGGGCGGCAAAAGCGGAGGGATTTCCCTCCGGGGATAGGAAGGCTGCAGAAAGGGCCAATATAAAAGACGTCGTTTTTCGCATCGGGGAGTTGCAAGCTCGGATGAGCTTGTTAATAAAGTCTACACCAACCTTAAATAGAAATTCAAGAGCAGGTTGGTCAGCAGGCCGGCGAGCAGGTCGTCCGCCATAATGCCCACGCCGCCCGGCAGGCGCTCCAAGCCGCGGATCGGCCACGGCTTGAAGATATCGAGGATCCGGAAGAGGAGGAACCCCGCCAGGTAGGTCTGCCACGCGGCCGGCAGGAGAGCCAGGCCGATCATCATGCCGGCCACCTCATCAATCACGACGGCCGGAGGGTCCTTGACCCCCATTTGCTTGGCCGTCGGTCCCGCGCTCCAAAACCCCAAAGCTGTCACCACGACGCAGCCGGCGATCTGCCCGGCGGGGGTGGGGCTCAAAAGCCAAGCAAGGCCGGCCCCCACGGCGGAAGCCACGGTTCCCGGCAGCCGCGGAAGGCGGCCGACGCCCCCGACGGTGGCGATGGTCTTCATCACCCCACCACCTCCGTTCGTGCCGAAGGCACCAGACTCTCTTCGGGAGTCATGAAACGAAGTTTCATGAACGGAGGGGGTGGGGTCATCCGAAGATTTGTTTCCGGTTGTTCCACAGAAAAGAGGCGCCGCTGGAAAGGGTGAGCAGGACCGTCAGGAAGATGATCCCCTGCAGGATCGCGTCTACCCGGAGGACCCACCAGCCGACCGCGAACATCTCCCGGGCCACGAGGAAAAGGAGCACCGCCGAGATCGTCCCCATCTGGAAAGCGGCCTTCACTTTTCCGGCCGCCTCCGCGGGCAGAGCCTTACCCTTGGCGAGCGCCACCATGCGCAGCAGGGTGATCAGCAGTTCCCGCGCGACGATCAACAGCACCATCCACCCAGGGACCGCCCCCAGTTTCACGAACGCTCCGAAAGCGCAGAGTACCAGCACCTTGTCGGCGATCGGGTCCATGAGAACCCCGAACTTGGAGATGAGCCCCCGGCGGCGCGCGATCCGGCCATCCCACCAATCGGTGAGCGCCGCCGCCGTGAAAACCGCCAGCGCGGCGATCTTGGCCGCCGGACCCGGCCGCAGCAGCAGGAAAACCAGCAGCAGGGTCAGGCCCATGCGGGACAGCGTGAGGAAGTTAGGGAGATTCAAGGCGGACCCTTTTAAGCAGCCGGGAGGCCCTGGACCGCAACTGCGGATCCCTGGAGTCGGAGGCCGCCTGCGTGATCGCGGAAATCGCCGGCTCCCCCATCCTCAGGAGGGCGTTTCCGGCGCTCACGCGGATGCTCTCTTCAGGGTCTTTCAGGGCCTGGACCAGCGCCGGGATCGCCCCCTGGGCAAGCACCCCGAAACTGCCGAGCCCCTCCGCGGCCAGGTACCGGATGGATCGCTCCTTGTCCTGCAGAGCGGCGGACAACGAAGGGATCAGCTCGGCCGGCACCGGCCGCATCTCCACCAGCGCCTGCATCGCCCCGGTCCGGATCACCGGGTTGGGATCCCGCATCTCGCGGAACAGCACGGGGCCCGCTTCAGGACCGGCTCGGGCCAGCAGTTCGATCGCCCGCGCGCGGATCTCCGGCTTGGAATCCCCCAGGAAGATGATCAGGGACGGCGTCACCCGCGCGGCCTGCGCGGGATCCATCCTCAGCGCGGCGGCCGCGGCGGCGAGCCGTTCCTCCGGCTCTCCCCGCCCCGCGCGGGCGGCCACCGCCGGGACCGCCTCCTTGCCGGCCTCCCCGAAGGATTCCAGCACTTTGAGCGCGGCGGTGCGAACCCGGCTGTCTTTGTCATCAAGGACGCCCAGGAGTGCCGGGATCGTCTCCGGAACTCCCGGTCCCAGCCGCCCCAGCGCGAGGACGGTCCGGGCCCGGACCTCCGGCTCCGGGTCCCTCATGCCGGCGAGGATGCCGGGGATCACCCCTTCCACCCGTGGACCGATCCGGGACAAGGCGCCCACCACCGCGGCGCGCACTTCCGGGTCAAGATCCGAATAAGCATTGAGCACGTACGGCAGCGCTTCCGGAAGTTGGACCGCGACACCTCCCAAGACGAGCACCCCCAGGATCCGGATGTCCTTGTCCTTGTCCCCGAGGGCCTGGACCAGCAGCGGAAGGATCTTGGGGTCCACCTTGGAGCGCATCAGAGAGGACCATTTGCTCAGCGCGTCCTCCTGCAGGCCGATCTCCCGTCCCAGGATGATCGCCTCCTCCTCCTGCCCCTCTTTTTCCAGGGCCCGGAGCAGGATCGGGATCATGTCCTTCCATGAAGGGGTCGATCTTGAGCAACGCGATGGAGGAGACGATCCGCGCCTCCGGGCTGCCGCTCTTGATCACCTTGACCAGCGCCGGGACCGCGGCCTGCGCGGCCGATCCCATCTCCCCCAGGATCTGGGCGGAGCGGATCTGTTCATTCTTGTTTTGGCTCTGCAGGTCCGCCACCAGTTTTTGGACGCTCTCGGTCTCAGCGGAATTGGGAAGGAACCCGTTACGGCGGGCGGCAACCAGGAAGATCATCGCGACAAACAGCAGGAGAGCAGCCGGGCGGCCCCTCACCCCGTCACCTCGGATGGGGTCATCCAGCCGGCTCGGCGACCAGGTCATACTCCGTGGTGTCGGTCACCCGAGCTCGGACCATGCGGCCGGTTTGAAGAGGTTCCGTTGATTTAAGGAAGACCTGGCCGTCCACCTCGGGGGCGTCGGCATACGTCCGGCCCAGGTACAACCGTTCACCCTGAGCTTCATCTACCAGCACTTCGACCGTCTGTCCCAGCCACCGCTGGTTCATCTCCTCGGAGATTTCCCGCTGGAGCTTCATGAGCCGGTCCCGACGCTCCTGCTTGACCGGCTCGGGGAGCTGGTCCGGCATCTTCTCCGAAGGAGTTTTGGGCTCGGGCGAGTAAAGGAAGATGCCGACCCGCTCGAAGCGGGCCTGCCGCAGGAAACCGGCCAGCTCCTCCACCTCGGCTTCCGTTTCGCCCGGGAACCCGGTGATGAAGGTGGTGCGGATCGCCATGCCGGGCACTTCAGATCTGAAGCGGTCCACCAGCCGGCGGATGTAAACCCCGTCGGTCTCGCGCCGCATGAGGGAGAGCAGCCGGTCGCTGATGTGCTGCAGGGGCAAGTCCATGTACTTGACCACCGGTTCCAGGTCCCGGATCGCGCCGATCAGGTCGTCCGACACGTGGGCCGGATGGGCGTAGAGGATCCGGATCCACCGGATGCCGGGGACTTTCGCCAGATGCTCCAGCAGCTTCGGCAGGCACGGGCTGCCGTACCGGTCGGCGCCGTAATAGGAGGTGTCCTGCCCGATGAGGTTGAGCTCCACAACCCCCTCCGAGGCCAGCCGGGTGGCCTCTTCCACAAGATCCTCGATCGCGCGGGAGCGGTGCGCGCCGCGGAACTGCGGGATTGAACAGAAGGTGCAGGCATGGTCACACCCCTCGGAAATTTTCAGGTAAGCGTAATGCTTGGGGGTCATCCGGCGCTTCGGCGCCGAGGATTCGAACAGCAGCGTCGGAACGGGAGAGGTAAGAAAAAAACGTTCGTGGTGATCCTGAGCAGGGTCGAAGGATCGAACCACGGACGTTCGTCCTTCGACAAAGCCTGCCCTGAGCTTGTCGAAGGGCTCAGGACGAACGCCTTCCATTAACGAGGGGAGTTTCGTCAAATCCCCCGGCCCGAGAAAGCCGTCCACCTCCGGCAGGAGGTCAAGCAGGTCCTGCCGCTCGTTGCGCCGCTTCTGCGGCAGGCAGCCGGCCACGTAGAGCCGGCGCAGTTTCCCTTTCTTCTTTCGGTCTGCCAGATCCAGGATCACGGAGATCGATTCCTCCTCCGCCTCCCGGATGAAGGAGCAGGTGTTGATCACCACGCACTCCGCTTCTTCCACCCGGTCGATATAACCGTGGCCGGCCTTCTGCAGCAGGCCGGCCAGTCCCTCGGAGTCCACTAGGTTGCGGGCGCAACCCAGGCTCAGCACATGAACTTTCATGGCTAGCTTTCGATTCCCGCGTGCGTGATCTTGACGCCCTTGCGGACGCCGCGCTCCAGCCATTCCAACGGCTTCCCATTGAGGGAAAGCTGCATGGCGCCGGCGTTGCCGGTCCAGAGTTCCAGCTCCTTCTTCGCGGTCCAGCTCTCCCGGGATCCTTTGGCGAGGACGTTCTGGAAAATGATGCCGCCGTCGGCCTTCACCTGGAGCCAGACATCGGCTGTGGTCTGGACCGTCAGCTTGAGCGGTTTGGAAGCGGGGACGAGCAGCTTAGGTCCGGGCTCGGATGAGGTCTGCGCCTGCGACTGCAGCGGGCGCTGCTGCCGCAGGTTGTGGAGAAGGTCCACCGCCATGTAGCCCAGGAACCCGATCCCGACCAGCGCCACCAAAGTGACGCCCGCCGGGACCAGCCAACCTAACCGGGCAGCGGCTTCGGCCTGCTCCTCCAGCGTCGGTTTGACCGCGGTCTGCACCGCGAGCCCGCGGGCCAACCCGGGATACTCATCGGCCACCGCGGCGGCATCCAGCCCCAGGAAAGCGGCGTATTTCTTGACGAAGATCCGGGCGTAGACCGGGTCCATTGATTCCTGGACCTGGTCCTGCTCAATCGCCTCGAGGGTCTGCCGCTGGATCTTGGTGATCCCGCAGGCTTCCTCGAGGCTGAGCCTCCGGGATTCACGTGCCGATTTCAGTCGCTCGCCGACCGATGGGCTCATGGGGGGGAACCTCTTTCAAGTAAACTTCACGGGGCTTGGCGCCCCGGATGGGGCCGACAAGCCCCTCTTCCTCCATCATATCCAGGATGCGGGCTGCGCGGCCGTAGCCGAGCCGCATGCGCCGCTGCAGCAATGAAACCGACGCCTGGCCGCTTTCCACCACCACGCGCAACGCCTCATCGTAGAGGACGTCTCGCGTCTTGCTGGCGCCTCCGGCAGCGGAACGCCCCTCCGGGTCCTCCAGTTCGGCGATCTCATAATGAACCGGCCGCTGCGTCTTGATGAACTGGGCCACCCGCTCGATCTCCGGATCGGTCACCAGCGTGCCCTGGCCGCGGACCAGCTTGGGGGCGCCCGGCGGCATGAACAGAAGGTCCCCCTTGCCCAGCAGCTTCTCGGCGCCGATCGCGTCCAGCACGGTGCGGGAGTCCACGCGGGAGGCCACCTGGAACGAGATGCGGGCCGGGAAGTTCGCCTTGATCACGCCGGTCAGCACATCCACCGAGGGACGCTGCGTGGCCAGCACCATGTGGATGCCGACAGCGCGCGACAGGTGCGCGAGGCGGGCGATGGACTTCTCGATCTCCGCCTGCGCCACCAGCATCAGGTCCGCCAGCTCGTCGATGATCACCACGATGTACGGCAGGTGGTCCGGGATCTCCTCCTTCGGCAGCTGGTTCTGCGAGGACTTCTGGTGGTAGGCCTGGATGTTCCGAAGCCCAAGCTTGGCGAAGAGGCGGTAGCGGGTTTCCATCTCCTCGATCACCCACTCGAGAGCGGCCGGCACCTTTTTGGCGTTCGTCAGCACCGGCATCAGCAGGTGCGGCAGGCCGTTGAACGGGGCCAGCTCCACCATCTTCGGGTCCACCATCAGGAAGCGGACCTCCTCGGGCGAGGCGTTGAACAAGAGGGAAACGATCAGCCCGTTCATGCAGACCGTCTTGCCGGATCCGGTGGCGCCCGCGATCAGCAGGTGCGGCATGCCGGAGAGATCCGCCAGCAGCGGGTGTCCGGCTGCGTCTTTGCCGAGCGCGATCGTCAGCTTCGAGTGGGCCTGCTGGAATTCCTTCGACTGCAGCACCTCCCTCAGCGTCACCAGCGAAGAGGCCTGGTTGGGCACCTCGATGCCGACCCGGGCCTTTCCGGGGATGGGCGCTATGATCCGGACCGAGGTGGATTTGAGGGCCAGCGCCAGGTCGTCCGAAAGGGTGGTGATCTTCTGGATCTTCACGCCGGGGGCCGGCTCGAGCTCGTAGCGGGTGATCACCGGGCCCATCTCCACCTCCGCCACGCGGACCTCCAGCCCGAAATCCCGGAGCGTATCTTCCAGGACTTTGGCGTTGGCCTCCAGCTGTTCCCGGCTCTGCCCCGCCTGCGCCGGAGCGGCGGCGTTCAGCAGGTCCAACGAGGGAAGCTGATACGGGAGCTTCACGCCGGCAGTTTCAACTGGCGCAGGCGCCCGCTCCGTTCGTGCTGAGCCTGTCGAAGCACGAACGACCGCAGGCCCTGCTCGCCCTTCGACAAGCTCAGGACGAGTGGGGCCTTTCGGTGGGAGCGTGATTTTCGGGGGAGCCGCCGGCTCCTCGGCCTTCGCGCGAACGGGCGCCGGTTTTTCCGGAGGCTCCGGCGTGACCTTCAAGACCGGGGCCGGCGAGACTTTCGCTTTCCGGTGGACCGTCGTCGTCTTGCGGGAGGTCAGCCAGCCGGCCAGCTGCCGGGCCCACTCGCCCAGCGTTTCCGCCCCGCCCCGCAGCGCCGGCCAGACCGGCAGCTCCGTCGAGACGAGCAGGCAGAGCAGGCCGATCGTGACCAGCACGATCACCGCGCCCCACCAGCCGAAATACTGCGCCGCCTGTTTCCCCACCAGCACGCCGATCACCCCGCCGCGCTGCGCCTGCGCCTCCAGCGTCTGCGTCCAGAGCAGCGTGAGCAGGCTGCTGGCGGCCGCGCAGAGGAGAGCGGCGCCGGCCAATCTCAGCGCCGGTTTCTTGGGCGGGACTCCGTTGAAAAAGGAGATGGACCAGACCGCCGCCAGCGCCGGCAAGACGAAAGCCACCCAGCCCAGCCCCGCCCGCGCGATGCCGGAAATCCAGGCGCCGATCGGCCCGCAGCGGTTCCGGATGTCGGACGAGGGATGGGAAGTGAAAAACGGGAGATCATCCGGCCGGTAGGAAATGAGGGCCATGAACAGGAAAAGACTGGCCGCCAGAAGCAGAACTCCCCAGAACTCGTTGAGCCTCTGGGGAGTCAGTGAAAGGAACTTTTGCTTGGCCCGCGCCATGCGGGGATCAGCCCTCTTGCGCCGTCCCGGCTCCAGTGCCCGAGCGGTGAGAAGGAGCGTGCCTGCCCGGCCCGCCCCGTCCTCGGTCCCGATCGCCGCCGCCAAACCCACGGCCCCGGTCGCCGCCGCGGCCTCGATCCCGGTCGCCGCCGCCCATCCGTTTCGCCGGCGGAACCGGCGGCGTCCCTTCCGGCAGCAGCGCCTGCTTGTGGCTCAGGTTGATGCGGCCCATGGAGTCGATCTCCACCACCTTGACGGCGATTGTGTCGCCGAGCTTGACCGCCTCTTCGACTTTCGGAACGAACTGGTCCGAAAGCTCCGACACGTGGCAGAGCCCCTCCTTGCCGGGGGCGATCTCGCAGAAAGCGCCGAAGTTCGTGATCCGCTTGACGATGCCCTGGTAGATCTTGCCCACCTCCGCTTCCTGCGTGAGGCCGCGGATGAAGTCCACCGCTTTCTGGGCGCCCACCGCGTCGGTGGAGGCCACCTTCACGGTGCCGTCGTCCTCGACGTCGATCGTCGCACCCGTCTCGGCCGTGATGCGGCGGATCGTCTTGCCGCCGGGCCCGATCAGCTCGCCGATCTTCTCAGGATTGATCTTCAGCAGCGTGATGCGCGGCGCGTACGGGGACAGGTCCGCCCGGGGTGAGGCGATGCTCTCGAGCATCTTCTCGAGCACGCGCGCGCGGGCCGGCTTCGCCTGCAGGAGCGCGTCGGCCAGCAGCTCCAGCGGCACACCGGTCAGCTTCAGGTCCAGCTGCAGCGCGGTGATCCCCTTGGCAGTCCCGGCCACCTTGAAGTCCATGTCGCCGTAGTGGTCCTCCAACCCAATGATGTCGGTCAGGATCACGTGCTTGTTCCCTTCCTTCACCAGCCCCATCGCGATGCCCGAGACCGGGCTCTTGATCGGGACGCCGGCATCCATCAGCGCCAGCGTGGCGCCGCAGACGGTGGCCATCGAGGAGGAACCGTTCGACTCCAGGATCTCCGAGACCACGCGCACCGTGTAGGGGAACTCCTCCTTGCCCGGCATGACGGCCGCGACCGCCTTCTCCGCCAGGGCTCCGTGCCCGATCTCACGCCGGCCCGCGCCGCGCAGCGGCCGGACCTCGCCCACCGAGAACGGAGGGAAGTTGTAATGCAGCATGAAGGCCTTGTACCACTTGCCCTGCAGCGCGTCGATCATCTGCTCGTCGGAACCGGTGCCGAGCGTGGCCGAGGAGAGACTCTGCGTCTGCCCGCGCGTGAACAGGCCGGAGCCGTGCGTCCTTGGCAGCACCCCCACCTCGCAGGTAATGGAACGGACATCGCTCTTTCCGCGGCCGTCCATCCTCTGCCCCTTCTCCAGCGTCGTCTTGCGGACCCAGGATTTCTCGATGGCTGAAAAGGCCTCCGCCACCTGAAGCTCCGTCACCGTGCCGTCCGGCGCCTGAACCTGCGCCAGCACATCGGCGGTCAGGGCCTTCTTTCCGCTGTCGCCCCCTTCCTTCTCGCTGCGGGCCTTCAGGGCCTCGATCAGCTTGGGCTCGGCGATCTTGCAGACCTTCTCCATGAAAGCGGCATCCACCCCATGGATCGGGAAGGGCTCGCGCGGCTTGACGCGGCCGGAGATGAGCTCCTCCTGCAGCGCGATCGTCTGGAGCCCCTGCTGCTGGCCGAACCGGAGCGCGTCGATCATGACATCCTCGGGGATCTCCTTGGCGCCGGATTCCACCATGATGATGCCGTCCTTCGTGGAGACGACCACCAGGTCCAGGTCTCCCTGATTAATTTCGGCGTACGTCGGATTGAGCACGAACTGGCCGTTCACCCGTCCCACACGGCAGGCCCCAACCCGTCCGACCGGAGCCCCCGCCAACCCCAGCGCCGCCGAGGCGCCGAGGATCGCCGCGATGTCCGGGTCATTGGCGCCGTCATGGGAGAGGACCAGCGCAATCACCTGGACCTCGTTGGTGAAACCTTTCGGGAAGAGGGGCCGGATCGGCCGGTCCACCAGCCGCGAGGTGAGGATCCCCTTCTCCGAGGGGCGTCCTTCCCGCTTGAAGAAACCCCCGGGGATGCGGCCGGCCGCGTAGGTCTTTTCCTGGTACTCCACTGTCAGGGGCAGGAAATCCACCCCCAGCTTCGGCTCCTTCGAGATCACCGCCGAGACGAGCACCACGGTCCCGCCGTACTGCACCATCACGGAGCCGTCGGCCTGCTTGGCCATCCGGCCGGTCTCCATCACAAGGTCTTCCTTACCGCATCTCATCTGGACGCGGCGCACGTTCGAATCCGTCGTCACACCAAACCTCCTAGGGTTGCGATTAAAGTTGACGCGTCAGGCGGGGAGCAGCTTCCGGACTACTTCCGGAGCAGCAGACGGTCTACGACCTTTTTATACCCATCCCGGTCCGTAGTCTTGAGGTACTCCAGCAGTTTCCGTCGCTGGCTGACCATCTTCAGGAGACCCCGGCGGGAATGATGGTCCTTCTTGTGGAGCTTGAAATGGTCGGCGAGCATGTTGATCCGCTCCGTCAGCAGGGCTACCTGGACGGGGGCGGAACCCGTATCCGTCCCGTGGACGCGAAAACCCGCAATAACCTTCTCTTTGTTCTCTTTAACTAACGCCATGGTTTCTTAATCGGTTAAGGGAGAACTATACCATTTGGCGCGCCGGGCGTCAATCAGAAGCTGCCGGGCGAGGGCCTGGGGGGAGCGGAACCGGCGCTCCGCACGAAGCCGGCGGAGAAATTCCACCTCCAGGTGTTTCCCATATAGAGGAGAGCTGAGGCCGAACAGATGGACCTCAAGAAGGGGAGGACGGAAAGACTGAGAGACGGAAAGACTGAGAGCTTGAGGGTCTCTCGGTCTCTTTGGCTCTCGGTCTTTTAGTCTTCTAAATGTGGGGCGGAATCCCAGGTTGGCCATGCCGGCATAGGCCCGGCCCCGGACCCAGGCCCTCACCGCGTAAACACCGATAGGAGGTAAAACCCCCGATTCCACCTTGAGGTTGGCCGTGGCGAAACCGAGCCCGCGGCCCCGGCCCGCCCCGCGGACCACCCGCCCGGAGAGGATAGCCGGGCCTTCCATCAGCCGGCGGGCCTGTTGCAGCTTCCCCTGCCGGATCCACTCCCGCAGCGTGCCCGACGAGACGCGGGCCCCGCCGGAGCGGACCGGGGCGATCGCGTGCACCCTAAACCCATGCCGCACCCCAAGCCGCTCCAGCCTCTTCACGCTTCCCCGCCGGCCGTGCCCGAACCGGAAGTTGGTGCCCACCACCACCTCCCGGACCTTCAAGCGCCGGACCAGCACCTCCTCCACGAACCGTTCCGGAGACCAGCGGGAGAAAGCGCGGGTGAAGGGGACCACCAGGGCCGTCTGGATGCCGCAGCGGGAAAAGGCCTCCAGGCGCCGCTCCAGCGGCATCAGCAGCGCGGGAGCCGCGGCCGGATGGCCGCTGCGCACCCGCGCAGCGGCACTTCCTCGGCAGCGAGGAAGGTGCC
>CAYJTM010000027.1:0-11001 GCA_964373055.1 uncultured Planctomycetia bacterium | reverse complement strand
AACGCGGAAGACCTCAGAACCTTTAAGTGTTGCACTTCGTTATTGAACCGGGGATGGATCATTCCATCATATTTGGCCAGGCCTTTTTTGTTGAGCTTAAGCTCGCCGACCGGCTTGGAGCGATAGCCGTAGACGTCCTCACCGGCGCTATAACCCCGCAGCTTCTGTCCCTCGAGGCCACGCATCGTTTTCTTCCGGAGGTCATCCAGATACATCTCGTTGATGAGCCCCCGGATATGGATGCCGATCTTGGCGTTCTCGTCGTCTGTCACGATCCCATCCGAGACCGAGATGATCTTAACCTGATAGTAGTTGAATCGCAGCACCATGGTCAGCATCTGGTGGTTGCTTCTGGACAGCCTCGAGAGATCATCCACCACGACAGCATCGAACTCCTTGGTTTTGGCGGCTTCCTCCAGTGCCTGCAGGCCAGGGCGGGTAGCCAGCGCCCCGGAGATGGCTTCGTCCACATAGATATGCTCGTCGGAAATGGTCATGTCATTTCCCTGGGCGTATCTCCTGCAGACCCGGACCTGGTCCTCGATGCTCTTTTCACTCTGGTTTTGTGAGGAGTATCGGGCGTAGATTGCAGCTTTCATTTCGCCTCCTTGAACACCTCTGGGTTCTTTCTGACCGCCTGTATGTATTCCTCTGCGATGATGGAAGCCACCACGTCAAGCAGCTTCTGAATAGCGGAGTTCTCCGGCCGACCGAGCAACTCCTGCCGGGTCTTACTTGCTGGATAGCTGACTTTCTGGCTAAAGGTTTCCAATGCGCATCTCAGAACTGCTCGATTTTATGGCTTCGAGGGTATATACTGAATCCAACAAAACGGGCCATTTGCGGCCCTCGGTGCAATGTCTAAATTATACCCTTAGAGGTATATAGTCAAGCACAAATGGTAGGGGATCTTGGCGCTCCACTTGCACTCTGAGTGAGGTAACCCATGTCGGAAGAATTTAAGAATGACCCCACGATGAAGGGCTCCCATCCTTCTGAAAACTCCGGTTCCGAGCCAGTTTTGGAGGAGATCGTTCGGCGTTTAGTGGAGGTATACCGGCCCGAGCGCATCTACCTGTTCGGTTCCAAGGCTCGGGGCGATGAGGGCCCGAACAGCGATTACGATCTTTTTGTCGTCGTACCAGATAATACTCCGCTTGAAAAGCGCAAGAGCCAGTTGGCGTACACGGCTCTGTGGGGAACGAGGAGCGCCGTGGATGTTGTCGTCTGGCAGAGATCGCCGTTCGAACGCAGGGCCCGCGTGGTCTGCTCGCTGCCGGCCACAGTTCTGCGTGAAGGCAGGTTGCTCTATGCCGCATGACCCTGAGCTTGTGGCCGAGACCAAAGCCTGGTATCAGAAAGCATCCCAGGACTTGCGGGCTGGAGATCTGGATCTCGGTGCACAGCCGCCATTAACGATGGACGCGGTCTTCCACGCCCAACAAGCAGCGGAAAAGGCGATGAAGGGATTTCTCACCTGGCATAGTCGGCTATTTCGCAAGACGCACAGCCTAGTTGAGATTGGGGGAATGTGTGCCGAAGTAGAAGCCTCCCTGGAGCCCTTGGTCAGACAAGCTGCGGTCTTGACGGATTACGTTTGGAAGTTCCGCTATCCCGGTGAATCGGAAGAGCCCACGCGCCAGGAGGCGGAGGAGGCGCTTGTCCTTGCACGGCAGGTGTACGAGGCCATCCTCGCCCGTCTTCCTTTAGAGATAAAGCCCTGATGCGCGGCGAGAGGGGTAATCAAATGGCGGAAGAGTTTAAGAACGATCCTATGATGAAGGAGCTGCACCAGATCCGAGCCGAGCACTCTCGGGAGGTAAAGAATACCCGGGGCAGACGCCGAGGTCGAGAGCTGGAAGAGAAGGCCGAGGCGTTTGTCGCTTCGTACGGCTACAAGCTTGTTCCTACGAAGCGAGGAACGAACAGACTGGTTAAAGCAGCTTGATGGTTGCCGCCAAATTAGGCAAGAAGATCAAATTGGCCCGGGTGGAGCTGGATCTCACCCAAACCGAGCTTGCCCGGAAGATCGGCGCCAAGCAGAAAAGCATCTCTCGCTACGAGGCAGGGAAGTCGGTGCCTAAAGTCGAGACCCTCTCAAAACTTGCGAAAGCCCTTAAGCAACCGGCAGCACATTTCCTCGATGAATCATCATAGTTTTCAGAAAGCTATTGGGTTGCAACCTATTGTTCCATAGACAATTGCAGAAGTTGTGCGGCAAATTTGCGGAAAAAGTGAGGGGGTGGTGAAAGGACCGATGAGTGCAAAGATTCCGATTGATCGAGAACAGATGGCCAGCCTTTGCCATCTGTTTGGTGCAAGACAGAAACGGATGATTGTTTGTCTGACTGCTTTCATTGTTTTAGGTTCAGGATGTTCTTTCATCGAGAATGCGAGGGAAGTTTACTATCTCCACAGGGCTTTGAAATACGCTAGAGATGGTAGGTTCCAAGAAGCCAAAGAGGCATTCGTCGCGATGGCACCTAAGGACCCAGCCGATCGACAAAAGTGCGAGGTTTATCTAGAAATAATCGAGGACGCATCTAAAAAGAACATTGACAAGGAAACGGCCATCCATCTATTTCGCGCGATGGAGGCCTTTGATAAGGAGAGGTATGATGAATCTATTGCAGAAGGTAAACAAGCCTTGGCCATCAATCCAAATTATGATGAGGTGCATTATTTTCTTGCTTTGAATTATTCAAAAAAAGGTATGTCGGATGAAGCGGTGGCTGAGTACAAGAAGATAACCGAAATCAATCCAGGTCACGTGGACGCCCATGTCAGCCTCGGAACCATTTACTTGAAAAGGGAGATGCTTAATGAAGCCATCTCTGAGTATCAAAAAGCCCTCGACTTAAAAGCCGACTCTCCCGGATTACATTACAATTTGGCAGTGGCGTACACTATGAAAGGGCAGTATGATCTGGCCATTAAACATTGCGATAGGGCAGTAGATCTGGGCTGCAAGGTTGATCCTAAGCTTTTGGAAGATTTGCGACCACATCGGAAGCAGGGAGGTTAGGTACCCGCAATTTTCCGCCGTTGTAGACGAGGATTGCCTTATCGGTTTCCCGCAAGATTTGGACCGGGCACCAGGCATATCAGCTGGAAGGGAAGAGGACCCTGTAGAGACTGGGGTACCACATGGCCTCAAGTCCCCCTCCCGTATCGGCCAGCCCTCATCGCTACCGTCTTGCTGATCCCCAAGGCCCTCGCGATCTCCGGGTAGGGCATTCCCAAGAGGCGGAGCTCAGCGACCTTAGGCGCGATTCTTTGATATAAAGGAATACTCTGGGCCGGCCGGATGGGGATGTGGGCGAGGATCTCCCCGGCGGTTCGAGTTGGTAACGACCACGTCCGTTGTTTGCTGCCGCCTATTTGACGTTTTAACGTTTTAATGCTATGCTATTGGCAGTAGGAGGATAAGACATGTCAAAACGTGCAACCATTTACCTGGACCCCAAAATCCATCAAGCGCTGAAGATCAAAGCCGCCCAAACCCATTCGACCCTGTCGGATTTAGTCAATGAGGCGGTGCGTTTTTCTCTGCGAGAAGATGCCCTCGATTTTCAGGCCATCTGGGATCGCAAACAAGAACCGATCCGTTCCTACGAGTCTGTCGTCCGTGATTTAAAACGGGATGGCTTCTTATAAAATCTCTTTCCGGCACAGCGCCGAGAAAGAGCTTCGGAAGATCCCAAAGCCCGACTTGCGGCGACTGGTGGAGAGGATCGGTGCTTTGTCCAATAACCCAAGGCCTTCTGGTGCGCAGATGCTGAAAGGAGAAAACCGCTATTATCGGATCAGGCAGGGCGACTATCGGGTGGTCTATGAAGTGGACGATCCGGCGCAGCAGGTGATCGTTATCAAGGTCGGCCACCGACGCGAAGTTTACCGGTGAGTTGTGGTACGGTATAAAGCTTTCTTGGAGAGATGGCAGAGTGGTTGAATGCGGCGCTCTCGAAAAGCGTTAACCCGCAAGGGTTCGGAGGTTCGAATCCTCCTCTCTCCGAATTGATCTCATTTTTTCGTCCTTGTGACCAAATTGTGTCCAAACTTTCCCTGTGCGCCGCGCCCGGATGGGTTGTCAGGTAGAGCGTCATTTAGGTTCAAGCGGATAATACATATTTAAATTGACATATTGAAAATGTATTGTATCTTATTCCCATGTACTACAAGCGGGAGATAGAAACAGCCCTTAGGGAAGCTGCCGCCGAGTTTCGCGTGGTTGTCCTAACGGGAGCCAGGCAGACGGGCAAGTCCACGCTGCTGGAGCGTCTCTTTAAGAAATCCCATCGCTACGTGTCTTTGGATGACTCCAGGGCATTGCGGCTTGCGCAAGAAGATCCAGACCTCTTTTTCGAGCAGTACCCCCCGCCATTAATCCTGGATGAGATTCAATACGCGCCGGAATTGCTTTCCCCAATCAAATTGCGCGTAGATCGGTCGCAGAAGAAGGGACAATTCCTGCTCACCGGTTCCCAGCAATTCACAATGATGCGCAACCTCCAGGAAACGCTCGCTGGGCGGGCTGCGTTGTTTCAATTGCTGCCGATGTCTCTTTCGGAAGGGCGGGCCGTCTCCCAAACCTACCGGTACCGGGCGCTCGTCGGTTCCTATCCGGAGCTGGTTGTGCCCGGGAAACATCATCCGGAGCGATGGTATTCTTCCTATCTCGCCACTTATATTGAAAAGGATGTCCAGCCGCATTATCAAATCGAGAAGATCGCTCATTTTAGAGATCTGCTGTTTTTATTGGCCACCCGGTGCTCGCAATTGTTGAACTACAGTGCTCTTTCCAGCGATTTGGGAGTTTCCATGCCCGCGGTGAAGAGCTGGGTGAGGATTCTGGAGGCCTCACAGATTATCTATTTGCTGCGTCCTTACTATGTGAATTTAGGCAGCCGGATTGTCAAATCGCCGAAAATTTATTTCTGCGATACAGGTTTTTTGAATTACTTGTTAGGGAACAAAGAAAAAAACGCCTTGACCCACGGAGCTCAAGCAGGCGCCATTTTCGAGAACTTCGTGATTCAAGAAGTGCTCAAGCGATACCTGAACCAGGGGAAGTCTGCCCCTATTTTCTATTACCGGACCAATAACGGCTTGGAGGTGGATCTGATCGTTGAGGAAAAGGCCGGCGTGATCAGGCCCTGCGAGATTAAACGCACCCAAAACCCTCATTTGGCCATGTTGCAGCCGATTCGGCGGTTACGGAGCTTCAACAAGAAGAGCATTCTCATCAAAGAAGGGACGCTCATTACGCTCTCTGAAGGGAAGGCTCTCCTGGCACGGGATGCGGTCGCCTACGGCCTCAAAGAGTTTCTTGCGACGCTCGAATAATCCTTATGAAATTTGTGACCAAATTGTGTCCAAAGAAGTGGAAACATGGGCATAATAGTCGAAACAGTAGAAGCAGGCCAAAATGTTTTCCGAGCAGTTTTCTCGTCGAGAAATCGCAACTTGAAGCAATTTCAGCACATTAGAGAGATCGAGGGTGAAGGTCTCCTCCTCTCTCCGTTGATCCTTTCGATTTTCAGGAGAGGTGTCTGAGCGGCTGAAAGAACGCGACTGGAAATCGCGTAGGTTCCGAAAGGGGCCTCCAGGGTTCGAATCCCTGCCTCTCCGTGACCTTTTGTTTGCGTGGCAGGGATTTGAAGAGAGCCGCGATTTTAGGATAATAGGAGGTTGCCAATGCGGCCGGGCGTCTTGATCAAGAGGGCGTTGTGGATCGCTCCGCTTCTTGCTCTGGTCGGGTGGATCGTCTCAGGGAATCAGACGCGCACCGCGGCTTTCCCCATCCTACCGAAGCCTCGGGAAGTCGCGTTGACCTATCTGGCGCGTCTGCCTATCGTGTCGGGAAATGCCGGCGAAGCGAACCTCTGGATCCCTCTGGCCAGGACCGGCCAGGAACAGCGGATTCTGCGGCGGGAAGTTCGTTCTCCCGTCCCTTACACCATCCACCGGGATCCCGAATACGGGAACGAGATCCTCCACCTGTCTGTGTCGCTGCCCGTCGCACGACCGCTGGAGGTCGCCGTGGAGTACCGGGCGCTGCTTTTGGGCCCTCGACAGGCATCCGCCCATTCGCCGCTTAAGCCTAAGGAACTTCCGCGATACCTCCAACCCCAAGGGCTCCTCATCATCGACGACGAGGTCCGCGCCAGGGCGGGTCAGGCCGTTGCCGGCAGGATGACGTTGTCGGGAAAAGCCCGCGGGATTTACGATCACGTCATTCAGCACATGACGTACGACAAAACAACCCCGGGATATGGGCGGGGTGATACCGCCCGGGCCTGCCAAGTGGGCAAAGGCAACTGCACCGATTTCCATTCGCTGTTCATCTCCATGGCGCGGGCCGAACAGATTCCGTCCCGCTTCAAGATCGGCTTCTTGGTTCCTCAGGAGTCCTCCGGGACGATTCCGGGCTACCACTGTTGGGCGGAGTTCTGCGAAGGGGAAAAGGGCTGGGTGCCGGTGGATGCCTCGGAGGCCTGGAAGCACCCGGAGCTGAAGGATTACTACTTTGGAGCACGTGACGGGAACCGATTGCTGGTCAGCACCGGCCGGGAGATCCGGCTGGTGCCCGCCCCGGCCAGCGGGCCGGTCAATATCTTCTTTTACCCCTACGTTGAGGTCAATGGGAAGCCGTTCGATGGGGTCAAGACGGAGTTCCGGTTCCGAGACTTGGGGCTACATGCTCAAGCAGGGTGAACTATAAAGGAGGTTACGATGGAACGGTTTCGGATGGTTTTTCTGTTTTTAGTTATCGCGTGTGGTTTGAAACCCGCATCTGTTTTCGCCGAGCCCTCGGCGGATGAGCTCCGCAACACGATCCGCGCGTACATTCAAACACAGGAGAAACTGACCGGCAGCTTCACCCTCCCGGATCCCAAGGAGAAGGGAAAGCTCAGAACACTTTCCCTCATTCGAGTTCATGAGCGCGTGGGCAAGACCGGTGAGTATTACTACTCCTGCACCGACATGAAGGATGTCGCCAACCAGGATCAGTTGGACCTGGATTTTGACGTGTCCGACACAGGGGAAGAGCTCAAGGTGGTGGCCGTCCGGATCCATAAGGACAACGGGAAGCCCCGCTACACCTACGATGCGAACGACAACTTGATCCCTGTTTCCTGATAAAGCGGTCTATGCGGCTCTCGATCGTGATCCCCGCCTTCAATGAGGAGGGGACCCTGCCGGGATTGTTGCCGCGCCTCCTCACGCATCAGGATGAGATCATCGTGGTGGATGGGGGATCCACGGATGCCACCCGCGCCGTGGCCAAGCGCTTCCAAGTCCGGGTTTTGACGGCGCGGCGAGGACGGGCCGCCCAGATGAACGTGGGAGCAGGGCATGCGAGGGGGGATCTCTTGTGGTTTCTCCATGCCGATTCGCAGGTGCCTGACGACTGGCGGGAGCAGCTTGCCGGGGCGATGACGGATCCGACCGTGGTGGGAGGGGCGTTTCACGTGAGGATTGACGCTCCGGGCCTCCGGTATCGCCTCCTGGATGGCTGGGGCCGGCTCCGCCCAATTCTCCAGCGGTCCTTCTACGGGGATCAGGGGATCTTCGTGCGGCGTGATCTCTTTGAGACGCTCGACGGGTTTTCCACTCATGCCGCGCTGGAAGATGTTGATTTCTCTAGCCGTTTGTGGCGTTTGGGCAAGGTACTCCTTCTGCCGGGCCCTTTGCGCACCTCCGCCCGACGATGGGAGAGCGCCGGCTGGTGGCGCACCGTCTTGACCCACTGCCGCCTGGCCTTGACGCAGCTGGTGGACACCCGGCCTGTTTCTCGGCGCATCGCCCTCGTCATCATGGCGAAAGCCCCGCTCCTGGGCCAGGTGAAGACACGGCTCATCCCGGCGCTTGGCCCACAAGGCGCGCGGGATCTGGCCCAGAAGCTTCTGGAAGAGACGGGGGCGCTTGTGGGCAAGGTCGATGGGATCACTCGCCTTGTTGCCGTCTCGCCGGCGACGCACCTGGAGAGGGTCCGGTCCCTGGTCCCCGCCTCCTTTCGTCTCATCCCGCAGACGGAAGGGGATCTTGGGGTTCGCCTGACCCATGTTTTCCGGCAACTCTTCGCCGAAGGGTTCGATGGCGTGATTGTCCTGGGGGCGGACCATCCGGCTCTGCCGAAGGCATACCTTGAGCAAGCCGTCGCGGCGCTTTACGCGAAGACCGCGCAGGTCGTTCTTGGACCTACTGAAGATGGCGGTTATTACCTCGTTGGCCTCACCCACCCCCACCCGGAACTTTTTCAGGAGATTCCCTGGGGGGGCGCCCAGGTGTTTGAAGCCACACTCCAGCGGGCCCAACAAGGGGGTCTCTGCGTGCACCGCCTCCCCCCCTGGTTTGATGTGGATCGTCCTGAGGATCTGGCCCGGATGCTTCACGCTGAAAACCCCGGCAGATGACGCTCACCCGGCCTCTGTGTTTCCTTCTCCTGTTCCTCCTCTCCGGCTGCGTTTTCCTCCCCGTCGAATCGTCTCAGGTCCCTCGTCCCTCCAGCCAGGCCGTGCCGGCTACGGCCCCTTCCGGCTACCGGGAAGCGGTCGGGGTGATCCATGTTCACAGCACCTACTCGGACGGGCAGCTGCCGGTCGAGCGGATCGCGCGCATCGCCGACGAGCAGGGGCTGGATTTCCTGATCCTCACCGACCACAACACCCTTCGCGGCAAGCGGGAAGGGAAGGAGGGTTTCCACGGAAAGACACTGCTGCTGGTTGGCTCCGAGATCTCTTCCGAGGGGCATTACCTGGCCCTGCGCGTGAAGGAAGAAGTTCCTCAGGGCCAAAAGTTCCAGCCCACGGCGGATGCCGTGGCGGCGCAGGGAGGGTTGGGGTTCATCGCGCACCCGCTCTGGCGCAAGAAGCGCTGGGAGCATTGGGAGCTCCATGGATTCACCGGCATGGAGATCTACAACGCCGCGCAGGATGCCACGGAGCAAAACCCGCTCCCTTTGGTCTTCTGGACCCTGCTGACTGGAGCTGATGTCACCGTTGGCCGGTGGCTGGACCGGCCGGCCCGGACCCTCGAGCTGTGGGACCGTTACCTCGCCGACCGAGGCCCCGTTGTTGGTATCGGGGCCGCCGATGCGCATGGCCTGAAGCGATTCGGCTTGCGCCTAGGTCCCTATGAAACCCTCTTCAAACTGGTCCGCAACCACCTGCTGATCCCCGGCGACCTGACGGAGGCGGCGGTGTACGACGCGCTCGAGAAGGGCCGCCTCTTTGTGGCGCACGACATCCTGGGGGACGCCCGCGGGTTCTCCTTCACCGCCGTGGCGGAAGGGGAGGTACGCGGCGGGATGGGCGAACAGGTCCGTTGGGAGCCGGGGCTCCAGCTCCACGTCCGCTTGCCGAACTATGGCGAAACGAGTCTGTTGGTCGACGGCCGGACGGCCGCGAAAACGCAAGGGCAAGAGGCCTGGTTCGACGTGAAAGGGAAAGGGGTCTACCGCGTCGAGGTCTCCCGGAAGGGCCGCCCCTGGATCTACAGCAACCCGGTCTACGTGATAGAATAAAACTTTGTTGCGCTCGTAGCTCAGCTGGATAGAGCACCAGGTTGCGGACCTGGGTGTCGGGGGTTCAAATCCCTCCGAGCGCGCGACCTTATATTTGGTACCTCCGGAGGGATTTGAAGGGAGCCGCGACTGTTTTTGTCCAGGGAGGCCCGACCGAACAGGGAGGGCCGACTTCCTCTGGAGCGGCGGCTGGCCGACCCGTAGCGAGTCCGCCAGGGGTTTATGGCGGACGAGCGGAGGGCGCCAAATCCCTCCGAGCGCGTGCTCTTATATTTTTATCCCTCTTTTTTCATGACCATCGACGAGATTTACCTTATGAAAATGATTTTTAGGAGAGGTGCCGGAGTCCGGCTGATCGGAGCATCCTGCTAAGATGCTGACCTGCCAAAAGTGGGTCCCTGGGTTCAAATCCCAGCCTCTCCGCCACTATTTTGGCTTGAAAGGGAAATCAAACTTCAAATGAGCTACCTGGTGATGGCGAGGAAGTACCGGCCGCGCACCTTCTCCGAGGTGCTGGGGCAGGGGCCCATCATCACCACGCTCACCAACGCGATCAAGCAGAAGAAGATCGGGCAGGCCTACCTGTTCGCCGGCCCGCGCGGCACCGGCAAGACCTCCACGGCCCGCATCTTCTCAAAAGCGCTCAACTGCGAAAAAGGCCCGACGGCCACCCCTTGCCTGAAATGCAAGCGGTGCGAGGAAATCTCGGAAGGCCGCTCCCTCGACGTGCTGGAGATCGACGGCGCCTCCAACCGCGGCATCGACCAGATCCGGAGCTTAAGGGAGCTGGCGAAATTCAGCCCGTCCAGCGGGACCCACAAGGTCTACATCATTGACGAGGTGCACCAGATCACCTCGGAGGGGTTCAACGCCCTCTTGAAAACGCTGGAGGAGCCGCCTCCGCATATCCTGTTCATCATGGCCACCACCGCCGTCCACAAGGTGCCGGCCACCATCCTCTCCCGCTGCCAGCGGTTCGAGTTCAAGCGCCTGCCTCTGAAGCTGATCACGGAGAAGCTCAAGGGGGTCGCCGCGGACGAGAAACTCAAGATCTCCGAAGAGGCGATCGCCGGGATCGCCCGGGCCGCCTCCGGCTCGCTGCGGGACGCGGAGTCGATCCTGGACCAGGTGGCGGCCTTTGCCGGCGGGGCCACGGTAAAGGGGGAGGACGTCCAGACGCTGCTGGGGACGCTGCCGGAGGATCTGTTCGTCGAAGCGTTGGAAGGGATCCAGGCCAGGGAGCCGGTGCGGCTGCTGAAGCTGGTCGCCCGCTGCGCCGACGGCGGGACGGAGCTGGTGCCCTGGGGCCTCGGCCTGCTGGCCTTTGTGCGGAACACGGTGGTTGCGAAGATCGGCGCGGGCCCGCTGGGGTTTGAGGACCTGGACCCGGAATCGGTGAAGCGGCTGTCCGGCCTGGCGGAGAAATTCTCTCTGGAGGAGCTGACCGACATCGCCGACACGCTGGCCGGCGC
>CAYJTM010000026.1:0-11071 GCA_964373055.1 uncultured Planctomycetia bacterium | reverse complement strand
TCAGCTACTTCATCAATGGGACCGGCTGGACCCCCCACGTGACGGTCCAGCCGGGCGGCAACGTCGGGATCGGGACGGCGAATCCGGCTTTGGCATCGCTGAGTTTTGGCCCGTCCTATTCCAACGGCCGGAACCAGTTCGACAGCTCCTCCACCGGTGTTGGGATCCGGAATGATGTGTTGGATATTTGGTCCAATCCCGTCGGAAACCAGAAAATGGGTTTCGGTGTTCACTCGGGGGCGTTGGAAATTTACGGGACGACCGGCAACGCCATCATGCTGGGGGAGCGGTCCATGTCGGCCGCGGGATTATTCACTCCCCGGATGACGGTTCATGCCAACGGCAACGTCGGGATCGGGACAATCACGCCTACTGACGCAGGTAGTGGGTACACGACCCTCTCGATCGCCGGCCCCGCCGGCGCCACCGGCTCCTTCATTGATTTCTACACGGGGGCGACCCGGTGGGGCATCCTGTTCAGCCAGAACAGCCAAACGACCTTGGCGGCACTGCAGGGGAATCCCCTCGTCTTCGACACTTGGCCCGGCAACAACTGGGATCCCACTTATGAGCGGATGCGGATCAGCCCCGGCGGCAACGTGGGGATCGGGACGACGGCGCCGGGCGCCCGGCTCACGATACGGGGCTCCACCGGCGGCAACAATCTGGGCGGCCTGCGGATTGAGAACACGTTGAATAGGCGTAGAGATCTCTATATGACTGGCAATAACAATGATGTATTGGGGTTTTTCAGCCACACGGGCAACTTCGCGTCTCTGTCCGCTGCCGGAAACTGGGAGGGCAACTCCGATCGCGCCTACAAGAAAGACATTGCTGTTCTACGGTACGGGCTCAATGAGCTCCTTCAGCTGAAGCCCAGGCAATACCGGATGAAAGCGGACAATACTCCTCAGGTGGGGTTCGTCGGGCAGGAGGTGCGGGAGGTGATCCCTGAGGTTGTCTCCGGGGAGGAGGGTCAAATCACCCTTTCCTATGGCCAGATGGTGCCGGTGGTGGTGAAGGCGGTCCAGGAGCTGAAGGCGGAGAATGACGACCTGCGGACCCGGAACGACCGGCTGGAAGCCCGCGTGAAAGCCCTCGAAGGGAAGTGACCTCCCGCCTGGGCGATCGGTACCTGGTACCGAGAGCGCTGGCATTTGCCAGGGAGCGGCACGCGGGCCAGCTCCGCAAGGGAGACGGCAAGCCCTTCATCGTCCACCCGATCGCCGTCGGAAGGATCCTCGCGAAGGAAAGGATGCCCGACGCGGTGGTGGCCGCCGGCATCTTGCACGACGTGCTGGAAGATACCCCCACTTCCTCCTCGGAAATCGCCCGCCTCTTTGGACGGAAAGTCGCCTCGATGGTGGAGGAGGTGACCGAGCCGGACAAGCGCCATTCCTGGGAACAGCGCAAGCGGGCCTACCTGCGCCATCTCAACAAAGCCACCCACGGCGCGCTGGCGATCTCCTGCGCCGACAAGCTGCATAACACCGCTTCCCTGCTGGCCGCTTATCACCGGGAAGGTCCCGTTGTTTTCGACCGCTTCAGCCGGGGGGTTGACCGGAAACTGGATTACCATCAGGCGATTTGCCGGGGGATCCGGAAGGCGTGGCCCCGCTGTCCCGGGCTGGACCGGCTGGAGCGGTTGGTGGCCCGGATGGAGGAGATCTCCCGGCATCAGATGAAGAGCGAACCGAAAGAGGTAGAGGCGAAGTTCCTTCCGCGCGGCCCCGCTGTGTTGAGCAAGCTCGAGAAGCTCCGGGCCCTCGGCCGGTTCCGTCTGAAGAGCCGCCGGGTGGAACTCCAGGAGAACCAATACCTGGACACGGAAGATCTGCGGCTTCGGCAAGCCCGCGCGGTGCTGAAGGTGCGCCGCTCCGGCGGCCGGGCGGAGATGACGTTCAAGAGGGAGATCTCCCATCGGAGAGGGGTTTCCGAAAGAATTGAAGTGACCGTGCCTATCCCGGTCGGTACGACGTACCTGGAGGCCCATAGGTACGTCGTACCGGTTGAGCCGGTACTGCGGGCCCGCAAGATCACCGGCTCCCGCCCGCTGAAGGAAATCTTGAATCTGCGGACCCGGCGTCGTAGTCTCATCTTTGCGCGCGGCAAGGAGCAGGTGGAACTGGATCTGGACGAGGTTTCCGTGCGCCGGAACGGACGGACGGCCGCCCGCTATTCGGAGGTGGAGTTGGAAAACCTGACAGCCCAGGAGGAGAACTTCATGGAACTGCTGGCTTCGATCAAACGGTTGTTCCGGGGGGAGCTGCGATCTTCCCGCGTCCCGAAGGTGGAGAGGGGGCTGCGCCTGCTCAAGAAGCTGGCGATCATTTCGCTGGTCCTGGCGGCGGTGCCCGCGTGGGCCGCGCAGCCGGCGGCGATCAAGAGCACCGCCGAGGACCAGACCGCCGTCGAGGTGACCGTTTACAACTCCAACCTCGGCCTGGTCAAAGATCTCCGGAAGGTGCAGATCCCGGCCGGGCGGGGAGAGCTGCGCTTCATGGATGTGGCTTCCTCTATACAGCCGGTCACGGTGCGGGTCCGCTCGGTCAACCAGCCGGAGCAGTTCAGCGTGCTGGAGCAGAACTACGAGTACGACCTGATGAGCCCCGCCAAGCTGCTGGACAAGTTCGTCGGCAAGAAGATCAAGCTGGTGGAGTGGAAGGAGTTCCAGGACCGGAAGGACACCGTCGAGGCGACACTGCTGAGCGCCAACAACGGGAACATCTACCAGGTGGGAAACGAGATCTACCTGGGGCACCCGGGCATCCACGTCCTGCCGGAGATCCCGGAGAACCTGATCGCCAAGCCGACGCTCATGTGGCTGTACGACAACCAGGGCCAGCCCGCGCAGGAGCTGGAGGTCTCCTACCTCACCGCCAACATCAACTGGAACGCCGACTACATCTTGGTGTTGAACAAGGATGACAACGGGGTGGACCTCTCCGGCTGGGTGACCGTGAACAACCAATCGGGCGCCGCTTACAAGGAGGCCAAGCTCAAGCTGATTGCCGGCACCATCCACCGGGCCCAGCCGCCGCAGATGCGCGGCCGCTACACCGAGAACTACGAGATGTCGGACAAGGCCAGCAGGGCGGACGGCTTTCAGGAGCAGGGCTTCTTCGAGTACCACATCTACGACTTGGGCCGGCCGACCACGATCAAGGAGAACCAGACCAAGCAGATCGAACTGATGCAGGCCTCCGGCGCCGCGGCCAAGAAAGAGATGCTGGTCTACGGCGTCCAGAGTTGGTTCACCTACCGGTACGATCCGCAGATCCCGGAACAGCCGGTCAAAGTCTACATAAAGTTCAAGAACTCCCAAGAGAACCACCTCGGCATGCCGCTGCCGGCCGGCGTCGTGCGGGTCTACAAGAAGGACGCCCAGGAAAAGCTGCAGCTCATCGGTGAAGACCAGATCAAGCACACGCCGAAGGACGAGGAGGTGAAGCTGGAGATCGGCGAGGCGTTCGACGTGGTGGCCGAGCGCAAGCAGACCGACTACAAGCAGATCACCTCCGGCGTGCATGAATCGGAGTGGGAGATCACGCTCCGCAACCACAAGAAGGAGGACGTCACGGTGGGCATTATCGAGCCGCTGTACGGCAACTGGCAGGTGATCAGCAACTCCCATCCGTTCGAAAGGCAAGACGCCTTCACGATCCGCTTCAACGTGAACGTGCCGAAGGACGGCGAGGTCAAGGTCCGCTACCGGGTCCGGGTGGGGCTGTAGGGGGTAGAGCTTACGCGGCCGCTTTAGCGGCCACTTTCGGGGTGGGCCGCGTGACGCGGCCCTTCTTGATGCAGCGGGTGCAGACGACGATCTGCTTCACGAGGCCGTTGATCATGGCGCGGACCGGCTGGAGATTGGGCATGAAGCGGCGGATGTTCTTCCGGGCGATGTGCCGGCCCACCCCGCCTTCTTTCTTGGCCTTGCCTTTCCGGGTGTAGGTCCGGCCCGCCATCGGGCCCTTGCCGCAGAGTTCGCAACGCTTTGCCATGTAGGGTATGATACGGATTGGGCCAAAGTCCGTCAAGATGAATCCCCCCGTGAAGACCACTCAAGCCGTTTCTCCGACGGCGGTTTCGCTCGACACCCCGGTACAGTACTTGAAGGGGGTGGGGCCGCGCCGCAATTCCTTTTTCTACCGCTTGGGGCTCAAGACGCTGCGGGACCTGCTGTACCATTTCCCGCGGCGGCATGAGGACCGGCGGGCTTTCCTCTCCATCTCCCAGCTGGAGCCGGGCCAGAAGGGGACCGCCCGCGGCGTCATCTCGTCGGTCGGCCTCTTCCGGGCGAAAACCGGCACGTTGATCCTGCAGGTCACAGTGCGGGACAGCACCGGCCTGGTGACCGCCCTCTGGTTCAACCAGCCCTACATGCGCAAGTGGTTCACCGTCGGACAGGAGATCATCCTCTACGGCGCCGTGGACCGGATCGGCCGGAAGGTGCAGATGACGGTGCCGGAGTTCGAGTTCATCCCCGCTGAAGCCGCCGGCGCGGAGCACAAGACGCTGCACATGGGGCGGATGGTGCCGGTCTACCCGGCCACCTCCGGCCTGCACCAGCGGGAGCTGCGGGAGGCGGCGGCCGGGGCCCTCAAAGCCCTCTGGAACCACCTGCCCGACCCCTTGCCGGAGGAGATCCGCCAGCGGCATGGGCTGCTGGATTTCAAGACGGCGATGACCCACGTCCATTTCCCACCGGCGCCGGAAGCGGTGGCGGCGGCGAAGGACAGGGTCACCTTTGACGAGATGTTCTGCTTCCAACTGGCGCTGGGGGTGCGCCGGAAAAAGATGCGGGCCCGCCCCGGTATCGCGCATGAGCCGGCCGGGGACCTCGTGGAGCGGTGGAAAGAGAAACTGCCGTTCAAACTGACGGCGGGGCAGGAGAAAGCGATGAAGGAGATCGCCGATGATATGGCGGCCCCGACCCCGATGCACCGGCTGCTGCAGGGGGAGGTCGGCTCCGGCAAGACGGTGGTGGCGGCGTATGCCATGGGGGTAGCGGCGCAGAGCGGGTTCCAGTCGGTGGTGCTGGCCCCCACCGAGGTGCTCGCCCGGCAGCACGCCTTGACCCTTTCGCAGATGCTCTCGCCGGCGGATATTTCGGTGGGGCTGCTCACCAGCTCCCTGGAGGAGCCGGCCCGCCGGCAGCTGGCCGGGGACTTGGCGGAGGGAAAATTGCAGGTCCTGGTCGGGACTCACGCGGTTCTGGAGCCGTGGGTCCGGTTTTCGAAGCTCGGCCTGGTGGTGATTGATGAACAGCAGAAGTTCGGCGTGGACCAGCGCAACGCCCTGATCGCCAAGGGGAAGAACCCGGACCTCTTGATCCTCACGGCGACGCCGATCCCCCGGACGCTGAGCCTCACCCTCTATGGCGAGATGGCGGTCTCCACCCTCATCGAGCGGCCGGCCGGGCGGCAGACGGCCCGCACCCTTTGGATGGATTCCACCCGCCGGGAAGAGGTCTTCACTTTCGTCAAGTCGGAGCTGGCGGCCGGCCGGCAGGCGTATGTGGTCTGCCCGATAATCGGCGAGTCAGCGAATGAGCGAATGAGCGAAGTAGCGAAGGATCTGTTTTTCGCCGCTCACTCGCCCGCTCGCTTACTCGCTCACTCGGCCATGGAGATCTTTCGAGAGTACCAGCAGATGTTCTCCGGCTACCGGATCGGGCTGCTGCACGGGCGGATGAATGCCGATGAGCAGAAGAAGACCTTCGCCGCCTTCAAGCAGAAGGAGATCCAGTTGCTGGTGGCGACGCAAGTGATCGAGGTCGGGGTGGACGTGGCCAACGCCACCGTGATGGTGATCGAGGGGGCGGAGCGGTTCGGGTTGGCACAGCTGCACCAGCTGCGGGGCCGGGTCGGCCGCGGCCAGCATGAATCCACCTGCATCCTGATCGCCGACCCGAAGGACCCCGCCGGCATGGAGCGGCTGCAGACGATGGTGCAGGTGTCCGACGGGTTCCGGATCGCCGAGGAGGATTTACGGCTGCGGGGGCCGGGGGAGCTGCTGGGCAAGCGGCAGTCCGGCTTGCCGGACCTGAAGTGCCTCGAGTGGGCGGTGCAGGGGCCGTGGCTGGAGCTGGCCCGCAAGGAGGCCGAAACGCTGCTGGCCGCGGAGCCGGAGATGGCCGCTCCGGCGCTGGCGGCGCTCAAGAGGGAAGTGAGGATGCGCTTTCCTCAGCTCACCGGGACGGCATGAGAGTCACGGGAGGAGAATATCTGGGCCGCACGCTCGGCCTGCCCAAAGGCCCGCGCATCCGGCCGACGCAGGACCAGGTGCGGCAGGCGCTGTTCAATATCTTGGGAGCCCGGGTCGAAGGGGCCCGGGTTCTAGACCTCTTCGCCGGCTCCGGCGCGCTGGGGATTGAGGCCCTCAGCCGGGGCGCCGCTCACGCCACCTTCGTGGAGCGTTCCGGTTTCTGCGTCGCGGCGATCGAAGCCAATCTTAAAAAGCTAACATCGGTACCAGGTACCGAAAAGGCAATTGGTACCTGGTACCGGGTGAGCACCCTTTTGAAGGCCGATGTCTTATCGGCGATCCGGAAACTGGCCCTTCGCCGCCAAACCTTCGACCTCATCCTGCTGGACCCCCCGTACAGCGAGGATTTGGCCAGAAAAACCTTGATCGCCCTATGCCAGGGTGCTATAGTTTCCCAATCCGGATGGGTGGTTGTCGAATCCGCCAAGCGGGATCCTCTCCCTCCGGCTTTTGAGGAATCCGGGAGCCGGCTGGTGTTGCAACGCGTTGAAACATATGGGGATACCGCGCTAACCTTCTATGAAAATAGCAGTCTACCCCGGAACGTTTGACCCGGTCACCAACGGCCACATTGACCTCATCCGCAGGGCACGTGCCGTTTTTCAGGAGGTGGTGGTCGGCGTGGCCGAAAACCCCGGCAAAGGGACCCTCTTTTCGGTGGAAGACCGGGTGGAGATGCTGCGGGAGGCCACCCGGCGGCTGGCGGGGGTCAAGGTGGAGCCGTTTGACGGGCTGTCCGTTTCGTTCGCGCGCAGGAAGAAGGCCCGCGTGATCCTGCGGGGCTTAAGGATGCTCTCAGACTTCGAGTACGAGTTTCAGCTGGCGCTGACCAACCGGCGGCTGGACCCGCATGTGGAGACGGTCTTCCTGATGCCCTCGGCCGAAACCTCGTACCTCTCTTCGCGGCTCATCAAGGAGGCGGCCGGTTTAGGCGCCGATGTGACGGGTCTGGTGCCGTCGTTTGTGGCGCGGTGTTTGAAGGAGCGATTGAAGGGTGAAAGTGCGGCTGAGTGACATTTTGGAAGAAGGCCTCACGGTGACGGAGGCGTTGGACCCGGCGAAGACAGGCCTGGACACGCCGGATCTGATCTTCACCGCCCCCGTCGGTGTGACCGCCGCGTTCCAGAAGCAGCAGAACACCGTTTGGGTGGAGGTCGGCGTGGAGGGCTTAACCGAGCGGACCTGCGCCCGCTGCCTGGAGAGTTTCGGCAGGCCATATGACAGCCGCTTCCATCTGGATTACGCGGTGGATGGGAAGCTGGAGCTGGACATCACCGACGATGTCCGCCAGGAAATCCTGTTGAGCTACCCCGTTCGGTTCCTCTGCCGGGATGATTGCCGCGGACTTTGTCCCCAATGCGGGACGAACTTGAATGAAAGGAGCTGCACCCATGCCTCTTCCTAAGCGGCGTTTCTCCCGGTCCCGCCGGGACAAGCGCAGGACCCAGTTGAACCTCAAGGCGCCCGGCCTGTCCCGCTGCCCGAACTGCGGCGTGCCGGCCCTCTCCCACCAGATCTGTCCCTCCTGCGGCCAGTACCGAGGCCGCCAGGTGGTGCCGGTGAAGTGACCCGCATCGCCCTCGACGGGATGGGCGGTGACCGGGCGCCGGGCGCTGTCGTGGACGGCGCGGTCCAGGCGGCCCGTTCGCTGGACGTTGAGCTGATCCTCGTCGGCCAGAAGGACCGTCTCCAGAAAGAGCTGGACCGCTTCCATCCGCTTCCCTCTAACCTGCGCGTGCATCATGCCTCCGAAGTCATCAAGATGGCCGAATCCCCGGCTGTCAGCGTCCGGAAGAAGCCGGATTCCTCCATCTGCCAGATGGTGGAGCTGTCCAAGCGGGGGGAGGTGGACGCCATCGTCAGCGCCGGCAACACCGGCGCGGTGGTCTGCGCCGCCACGCTGGGCTTAGGGCTCCTGCAGGGGATCGAGCGCCCCGGCATTGCGGTGATCATCCCGTCGCTGAGGGGCCCGGTGCTGGTGATCGACGTGGGGGCCAACATCGGCCCCAAGCCGGAGCACCTGTTCCAGTACGGGGTCATGGGGTCGGTCTACATGCGCCACGTGATGGAGATCGACAACCCCGCCGTGGGCCTGCTGAACATCGGCGAGGAGGAATCCAAGGGCACCGACTTCCTGAAGGCCGCCTTCAAGCTGCTGGACGAGTCCTCCGTCAACTTCGTCGGCAACATCGAGGGCCGCGACATCTATTCCGGAAAATGCCACGTCGTCGTCACCGACGGGTTCGTGGGCAACGTGGCGCTCAAGGTGTCGGAGGGGATCGCCTTCACGCTGGCGGAGCTGCTCAAGCGGGAGCTTAAACGGACCCTCTGGAACAAATTCGGCGCCATGCTGCTGCTGCCGGCTTTCCGGCGGCTGAAGAGGCAAATGGATTACGCGCAGTACGGCGGGGCGCCATTGCTGGGAGTCAACGGCGCCTGTCTCATCTGCCACGGCTCCTCCTCCGGCCGGGCGATCCGCAACGCGGTGGGGGCCGCGGCGGCGTTCGTCACGCACGGCGTCAACCAGGCAATCCTCGATTCCTCGCATGAGCTGCGGAGGGCCTCCGTCGGGTGACTCCACCGCAGCCGGTCGGTTTCCTGGGTCTTGGGTTTTACGTCCCGCAGCGGGTGATGACCAACGCGGAACTCGAAAAGACGATCGAGACCTCCGACGAGTGGATCCGCACCCGCACCGGCATCTCCGAGCGGCGGATCGCCGCCGACGGCGAGAACACCAGCGACTTAGGGCTAAAGGCGGCCCAGGCGGCGCTCTCCGACGCCAAACTTGAAGCCACCGACTTGGGACTGATCATTGTGGCCACCATGACGCCGGACATGCCCTGCCCGGCGACCGCCTGCATCCTGCAGGCGAAGTTGGGAGCGCCGCAGGCGGCCGCCACCGACGTGGCCGCCGCCTGCTCCGGCTTCCTCTACGGGTTGGTGATGGGGCAACAGTTCGTGGCCGGCGGCCTTTACAAGCACGTTTTAGTGGTCGGCGCCGAAATCCTCTCGCGCGTGGTGGATTGGACCGACCGGGGCACCTGCGTGCTGTTCGGCGATGGGGCCGGCGCGGCAATCATCGGTCAGACGGAGCAAGGGAAAATACTTTCCACGGTGCTGGGATCGGACGGAACCAAGGCGGACCTGCTGAAGGTGCCCGGCGGCGGCAGCGCGCAGCCCGCCTCGGCTCAGTCGGTCCAGGAGCGGGCCCATTTCCTGAAGATGAACGGCGGCGAGGTCTTCAAGCACGCGGTGCGAGGGATGGCGGACGCCGCCCACGCGGCAATCGAGAAGGCGGCCTTGAAGCCGGAGCAGATCGCCTGTGTCGTGCCGCACCAGGCCAACATCCGGATCATCGAGGCGGTGGTCAACCGGGCTGGCATCCCGCCGGAGAAGGTGTTCCTGAACGTGGACCGCTACGGCAACATGTCGGCCGCCTCCACGATCGTGGCCCTCTGCGAGGCGGTCCAGTCGGGCCGGATCAAGAAGGGGGATTACGTTCTGCTGGTGGTCTTCGGTGCCGGCCTCACCTGGGGCGCATGTGTGCTGAAATGGTGAGAGAAACGAAAAATCGTCTTATGGTCTTATGGTCGTATTGTCGTATAGATAATTTCATACGACTATCAGACTATACGACCATACGACGCTCTTAAATACGTGGCTAATCCTTTTGCCCTCCTTTTCCCCGGGCAGGGGGCGCAGTCGGTCGGGATGGGCAAGGATTTAGCCGAGGCCTTCCCCGCGGCCAAGGCCCGGTTCGATGAAGCCGACTCCCTTCTGGGGTTTTCCATCAGCAAACTCTGCTGGGAAGGGCCGGCGGAGGAGCTTACCCGCACCGAGCATTGCCAGCCGGCCCTCTACGTCACCTCCATGGCGGCGCTCGAAGCCGTCATTGCGAGCCTCGCGGAGCGAGGCGAAGCAATCTCGTTTTCTCCCTCCGCGGCGGCCGGCTTGAGCTTAGGGGAATACACCGCCCTGGCGGCGGCCGGATCCTTAAGCTTCGCCGATGGGCTGAAGCTGGTCCGGCTGCGGGGCCAGGCGATGGAGGAGGCGGCCCGGGCCCGCCCGGGTACGATGGCCTCCGTGCTGGGACTTGATCTGGAGCAGCTCCAAGCGGTCTGCGCCGAGACCGGCGCCCAGGTGGCCAACCTGAACTCGCCGGGGCAGGTGGTGATCTCCGGGACGGCCGAATCGGTGACTGCCGCCTCCGCCAAGGCCAAGGAGAAGGGGGCCAAGCGGGTGATCCCGCTGGAGGTGGGAGGGGCGTTTCATTCCCGGCTCATGGCGCCGGCCGCCGCCCGGCTGGCGGAGGCCCTGAAAAACCTTCCGGTGCAGGCCCCCCGGTACCCGGTGGCCAGCAATGTGACCGGCGCCTATCATGAGGAAGCGGGTCAGATCGGGCCTCTGCTGGTCCGGCAGCTCACCGAGCCGGTGCAGTGGGTGCGCTGCGTCCGGACGATGGCGGAGAAGGGCATCAAAACCTATATAGAGGTAGGCCCCGGCACCGTGCTCAAAGGGCTGGTGCGCAAGATTGATCCGGAGGCGGTGGTTCACTCGGCCGGGACCGCTGAGGAGATTCGAAACTTGACAAACCCGAATGGGTGGCTATAGTAGACCTAACTCAATTCAGGAGGAATCATGAGCGTACCGGAAAAAGTGAAAAACATCATCGCCGAACAGTTGGGCGTCAAGCCGGAGGAAGTGACCCCGGAAGCCAAGTTTATTGACGACCTCGGGGCCGACTCCCTTGACACCGTCGAGCTCGTGATGGCCCTGGAAGAGGAGTTCGGGATCGAGATCCCGG
>CAYJTM010000025.1:10809-12982 GCA_964373055.1 uncultured Planctomycetia bacterium | reverse complement strand
TCCGGCACCTCCATTCTCTTCGGCTCTTCGGAGGCGAACCGGGTGCCGGCGGGGATCTTCTGCGGATCGGCCCTCACCGTGTAGCGGCCGGGCTGGACGTTTGAGAACCGGTAGGCCCCCTCCGCGTCAGTCATGGCCTGCTGGCCGTCGAGCCGGATCCGGATCCCTTCGATCCCCTTCTCCTGCGTGCCGCGGGAACCGTTGCCGTCGGCGTCCACGTAGACCGATCCCGAGACGTTGCGCTGCGCCTTGAGCGGCAGATCGTGCCGGAGGATCTCTCCCTCACTTGTTTGGAACGTCTGCTGAACCGGCACGAGGGTCCGGTAGCCGTCCGGGATCGTGGAGAGATCCGCGGAGAGGGTCTGCTCGCCGGGCGCGGCCTTCCGGATCGAGTAGAAACCGTCGGGCCCGCTGGAAGCCCCCTGGCCGCTCTCCAGCAGCATACGGACCCCCTGCACCGGCCGGTCCGTTCCTTCCCGATAGGCGAGGTCCTCGTCCAGGTCGTTGAAGACCACGCCGCGGAACTCCACCTCGGTCGAGACCCCGAAATCGGCCCGAGATTCCTTGCGGGGGAGAATCAGCTGCTCCCGGCTGTTCGGAGTGGTGAAGAAGTAACCTTTGGGGATCTGGTCCGGGTCCACGCGGAGCACGGAGGGACCTTCGGGGATCCCTTTCAAACGGTAGTCGCCGTCGGCCCCGGTCCAATCCTCCGGCCCTCCCTCGACGTAGACCCGGATGCCGGGCAGGCCCGGCTCTTCCGGATCCCGAAGGCCGTTGCCGTTCAAGTCCTTGAAGACCTCTCCGGCGACGCGCCCCTTCTGGGTCCAGGCCCAGCCGGTGTCCCAGAGGAGCTGCACGCCGAACTGCGCCAGGATGTCCACGATCGGGCTGCCGCCGCCGGTCTCCGGCTTCTGCCGGCTCAAGGAAAGTTCAATGAAGGCCTCCTTCTCCTTCGCGAACCTCCAGCTGAAGCGGCCGTCCACCGCGAACCGGTTGCGGTCGGAGAAGGGCTGGTGCGTCTTGCGCAGCGTCTCCTGAACATCCTCGTAGCGGACCGACAGATTCAGGCGGGCCGGGATCGCCCGGAAGGGGTGGTTCTTGCCGATCTCCAAGACCAGCTCTTTGGGATGGGCCACCGCCGGCAAGGTCTCCGGGTTCTCTTCCTCCAGGCGGCCCTGCGACCAGCCGGCGGTCCCCCAAAACCCGCCGGCGAAACTGGCCCGGACCCCGGTCCGATAGAGGTCCAGCGTGGCGTCGAATCCCGGCACGTTGGAATGGTCGAAGATGCTGTGCCGGTATCCGGCAAAGGGAGTCGCGGAACGGGCCCAGCCGTAGGGGAAAGTGATCTCCCGGCTGAGCTCCGCCTCCCGGCGGCGGTTGACGTACGGCAGCGGCGAAGCGCTCTGGTCCTCGTAGCTGGCGGACCCCTGGAGCCGCAGCGCCCACGGCAGCGCGGCGGAGCCGCCGGCCGTGTAGAGGGTGTTGATCTCCCGCGGATTGACGGGGTTGACCGCGTTGCGGTCCCGGTAGAGGGTGGACTCGGCGAACAGGGTCATCTCGTGCCCAAGCAGCTGCAGGTCGGCGCCCGCCCATCCTTTCCAGCCGGTCTGGCCATCCTCGGCCACTTGCCCGGTCACCGTGCGGTAGTTCTTCCCGGCCCGCCAGAACCGGTTGCGGGTCTTGAACCAAAACGGCAAGGCGGTCCGGGCCTCGAGTTCATAGGCCCCCTCCGATTCGTCGGTGCGGGCGGCCTCTCCCTTGACCAGCAGCTGCTCCTCCAGCCAAGCGGTGTTGAAACCCACCGCGCCAACCAGGTCGGCGCGGGTCTCTTCCCCTTTCCCGTAGCGGTGCAGGCCGGTGGCGTAAATGTGCCCCGTCTCCCACAGGCCGTACGCCATCTTGGCGCCGGCGAAGTGGCTGCGGGCCTTGCGCGTCTGCAGGCCGGACGGCAGGTCCAGGCCGAAGCCCTCCCGCTCTTCCCCGCCGAACGCTGAGACAGCCACCCTCCGGTCCAGGGCCGGCTGTTCCTCAAGGTATGGGCCGCGGGAGGTGGAGGGGAAGAGCCCGAACCCCCGGTACCGCCGGCCGTCAATCGTGTACTCGGAGAGGATCAGATCCCGGTCCCCGGCCACCAGGTTCGACGGCCCCAGGGGCCCCAAATCCACCCGGTCCA
>CAYJTM010000025.1:0-10709 GCA_964373055.1 uncultured Planctomycetia bacterium | reverse complement strand
CGGTCCCCGGCCACCAGGTTCGACGGCCCCAGGGGCCCCAAATCCACCCGGTCCAATTCCGCCGATAGGTGACGGGGCTGGGTCACCTCCTTCCCCAGATCCACGTCCCGGCGCTGCTCCAGGGTGGCCTTGCCCAGGAATTCTCCAAGGGGCGTGCCCATCCGGGCGGCCAGGTCGTGCGTGCGGATCCGGTGGCGCTCGTCGGTGCCGCCCACAGAGACGGAATCCCCCCGTTCCAGGTGGCGTTCCTCCCCGCGGTAGCGGAATTTCAGCGTGCGGGCCGAAACGCCCAGCTTCTCCCGGACCGCTTGGGCCTTTCTTGCTTCAATTTCGGTCAGGATGGAGGTGAGCTCCACGACCTCGATCCGGATCGTGCGGCGGCCGGAATCTTCAAACAGATGGACCAAGGAGGACTCCATCCGGAGCCCCCGGAAGAGGATGCGGTTATCCGAGACGGAATCCACCTCCACCGCCTCCGGGTTGAGGATCAGCGCTCGGGCCCGGCCCCGGGTCTCGACCAGCAGCGTCCGGGTCCGCTCGACGCGGTAGACGGGGATCGTTTCGGCGGGGAACTGGGGCTGCTCGGAAGCGAGCTGCATATCCTCCTCCGCGCGGGCCGGGGCGGGCCCGGCAAGCGAAAGAGAAGCGACCGCCATCCAGAGAAGGGGCCTTCTAACGTCATCGCAAGGCCCGAAGGACCGTGGCGATCTCGATTTAAAAACGAGATTGCTTCGCTGCGCTCGCAATGACGCTGTATCGAGAATTAGCTCACAATTTCGAGCGGAAATTCGCGAACGATCACCTGTTCGGCGTCCGGCCCCAGCTCGAAGGTCACCATGACCTTGTACCGGCCCGGCGGGAGCGCTTCGGCCCACTCGGTTTCGGTGACGCCGGCTTCTCCCGGGAATGTTTTGAGCGTCCTTAAGGCCCCCTTACCGGCCAGCAGATTTTTTTCGTCCAGCAGGTGGAAATTCCCCGTCAGGACGACCTCGGCGTTGCCGGTGTTCTTGAACTCATGCCGGATCGTCATCGGGCGGGCCCCCGACGGCGGCATCAGCTCCAGCCGGAGCAACTCACCGCTTCGGCGGATGGTCCCCTTCACCTCGTAGACGACCGAGACCCCCAGCCGCGGGACCGTCACCATCTGCACGGTGGGTTTGTCCTTCGCTTGCGTTTCCTGCGCGTGAATCGGCCGGCCGACGAAGAACAGGTAAGCCCCGTAGCCGCCGGCCCGCGCTTCGGGAGGCGGGGAGAGGAGGAACTCCATTTCAGCGGACTGGCCCGGCGGGATAACACGGGCGCCGCCCGCGAGCTGGATCCACCGGGCGCAGGAGAAGGGGGTGGTGGCCGGCGGCGCCTCGTCCCGGACGGAGAGGCCGTCCTCGCCGAGCCGGGTGACCATGTCGGTCGTCTCGGCGGTCACCTCGATCGGGGTGCTGCTGGTATTGGTGACCGTCACCTTGCCGGAAGCTGCTTCCCCGGCCGGTTTTTGGAGCCGGAAACGGCTGGGGGAAACGGACATGCCGGTCCCGGCCTCGGCCGGAAGCAGAAGGCAGAAAGCGGTAAGCAGAAAGCATAAAATTCCGGCCCTTTTCCTGCCTACTGCCTTCTGCATTCTGCCTACTGTTTTCACTGCGCCACCGCCTGGTAGCTCACGGTGGTCCGATAGATGCCCGCCCGCTGGGCGGGCGGCAACTGCATCAGGTAGGTGATCACTAGGGTTTCCGCGGAGCCAGACGGATCGGAAAGAAAGATCTCCTGCTCCCCCAGCGAAAGGGACGAAGGGCTGGGGAACCGGTTCGATCCCCCGGTTTGAGTTTCCGAGATGGAAAACCGGATGGCGCTCAAGGGGATCTCCGTCCCGTCGGGGCCGGTCCAGGGACCGTTCACCCTCTGGAAAACCCGGTACGGCCGGCCGGAACCGGAGGAAACGCTCAAACGGGTTTGGCGGACCACCGGCTCCGCCGCTGTTTCCCCCTCGGGCCCCAGCCCGCGGGCCGTCCCGAAATCCACCTCGAGGGCAGCTCCCCCCTGCACCGAGGTCACCTGCAGCGTGACCTCCGCCCGGGCCGTGCCGGCCACGGCCAGCACCAGGGAAGCAGCCCACAGAAATCTCCGGGTCATCTAAATTCCTCCTCAATGATCACCCGCGCCCGATAGTTTCCGGCGGGGATCAGGCGCTGGGAGGGGGAAACCGTGTAGAGGATCGTGAAGTCATCCGATTCCCCGCCCGGCCCTGAGGTAAACAGCGTCACCGGCTGCGGGGTCAGCGGGGTGGAAGATCTCACTTCCGACCGGCCGCCCTGGGCCCCATCCGTCACAGTGAACAGGATCGGCTCCTCCTCCAAATCGGACCCCCCGGCGCCCTGCAGCCTCTGCTCCAGCCGCTGCACAATCCGGTAGGGACGGCCGGTGTTGCTCCGGATCGATACCCTCGCAACACGGGAAGCGGGCGGATCTCCGGGTCCGACCGGGCCCAAATCAATGCTGCCGCTGCCCTCCGCCGAGCTGTTCACCACGAAGACCGGCTCGACGTTGACCGAGAACCCCACCGTTTCGGTGGCAGTCCCCTGCGCCAGGCAAGAACCCGCGGCGCAAAGCAGCGCCGCCGCCGCGAGAACCCCGCGCATCGTCAACTTCCCTCCCGGAGCGTCACCACGAGGAACCGGCTCTGCTGCCCGGCGGGAGCGTCCGCCGTGAGCCGGGCCCGCCAGGAGAGGGTCAGGTTTCCGTCCAGGCGTTTATCGTTTCCGGCGCCGTTTCCCGGCGTCTTGTCGGCCAAAAAGGTCTGCGCCGACGATACCACGCGGTAGCCTGACTGCGACTCCTGCAGCATCGCGAAATTGCTGTTGCCCAAGTTCTGGTACCCGGTGACATCCGCTTCCAGATCAATTCCGTTCGCGGTTTCTTGCAGGCGGGCGGAGACCGCCCCCTGGACCGTCCCGGCCGTCATGTTGTTGGCCTCGATCCGGTAAGTGACCGACTGCGTGCCGCTCACGGTTCCCTGCAGGAATCCGGGGAAACTCAGCGTGAAGGAGCCGGTCTCATCCGAGATGCTTAAGACCGGCGGGGAGTCCAGCGTGATGATCAAAGCCGACGCGGTGCCCACCGGCGCCGCCGAGAAGCACAGAAAAGCGATCCCCCATACCGCGGAATGGATTCTCATCGGTCTGCCTATTCTAATACAAACGTATCAAGTAATGCGTCATTGCGAGGAGCAGCAGCGACGAAGCAATCTCGATTTTAAGGCGAGATTGCTTCACTCCCTTCGGTCGTTCGCAACAAAAAAACGGGCCTCAGCTTTTCTGCCGCTGAGGCCCGTCCGGAGCGCAAGCTCAACCGTGAAGGGTTATGCGTCCTTCAGGGTAACCGTCAGGGTGACCGGCCCGCTGTCGGAGGCCGTCAGGTCGCGGGTGGCCTGCCCCTGCCACGCGACGAATGCCGTGCCGCTGAGGATCTTGCCCGCGTCTCCCGTGGAAGTCGACTTTTTCATGAGAGCAGTCGCAGAGGTGCCCACGGTAACCGGGCCAACGGGGTCCTCCGCTAAAACCGCGTTGCTCGCCGACCCGGCGTTGGTGTAGTTTCGGCTTCCGAGAGCCCGGATGTTGACGCCGTCCTTCAGCGCGTTGATCTTAGCCGACAAGGCGCCGGCCAATTCCGAGTTCGGCATGTTGTTCGACTGAACAGCGTATCCCACCGTCTGGAAGTTTGTGGTTCCTCCGTTGGAGGCGCTGGTGAACGTCAGCGTGAAATTCCCGGTCTCATCGGAGATGGACAGGATGGCGGGAACCGCGACCGTGATCGTGTCCGTGTCGTCCACGGAGGCCGCCCGCGCTCCCGGGATTCCCGCCGCCAGGATCATGGCCGCCACCCCGATCAATTGCATGAACTTTTTCATCGTCGCTTTAGCTCCTTTGTTTACCTGAATTATAGCCGCCCTGGTGCAATTTGACAAGTGTGCAATTAAAAAAAGTTGAAAATTACATAGATTCCGTTCGGAGGAAAGCTTGGGGATCAATGAGGGTGGTTATTTTAACTTGCTGATTTAATTGATATTACAAGCTGTAAAGGAGGGCTAAACATCTTTGAGGGTAACTGTTAACACTGTCGGATACTCACCTGAAGAAAGATCCTTCGTGGAGCTCGCTTTCCATTCTACCGGGACCGTGCCGTTGAGCATCTCGGCCTGCGGGCCGGCGGTCGGCTCCTTGCCGGCCAGCGGCACCGGGACTGAGCCCACCACCTGCTCCCCGGCGGCAGAGGCATGGAGGAGGATGTTCCCTTCCGTGCCGTTGTTCACGAACTGCCCGACCTCCGCCTTGAGCTCAATCCCCTCTTCCGGGCTCTCCGCCTCGGCGGAGACAATGCCGGGCAAGGCGCCGGTCGAGAAGGCGTTCCCGCTGACCCGGTAATGGACGAGCTGGGTGCTGCTGTCCGACCCCGCGGCCGGATCGTCGAATTCCAACCGGAAATCACCGGTGTCGTCGGAAACCGAAAGGGAGGTCGGAACCACCACCACAGTCACGTTGTGGGAAGTTTCCACCGAGGCGGCGAAAGCGGGGGCGGCCGGCCACAGCAGCATAATAAAAAGAGCCGTTCCTCGCCGGCGCAGCGAAGCGCGGCGGTGAAAAACAGCTCTTGCCCGTGGAGTTTCGGCGGCCGGGCTGCCTGATCTAGGCCCCATAGCTTTGCGTCCCACCCTTCCGGGTGGTTTGCCTTTGTCGTTCTCTGGTGCTGCGCGCTACAAGCTAACTATGGCTGACAAATGGGCTCTTTGTCAAACGCCCGAAGGGCTTTTTTACGGCGGGTCTTTTTGCTTTTTTGCAAAATCCAGCGAGACCGAGTTGATGCAGAAGCGCTGCCCGGTCGGGGCCGGCCCGTCGTCGAAAACGTGGCCCAGGTGGGAGCCGCAGCGGCCGCAGACCGCCTCCGTCCGCGACATGCCGTGGCTGCGGTCCTCGATCATCCGGACCGCGTCCGGCCGGATCGGCGCGACATAGCTGGGCCAGCCGGTGCCGGAGTCGAACTTCTCATCGGAGCGGAACAGATCATTGCCGCAGGCGGCGCAGCGGTAGATCCCGTCCTCATGGTGGCTGTAATATTTTCCGGTGAAGGCGGCTTCCGTTCCTTTCTGCCGGAGCACCCGGTATTGCTCCGGCGTCAGGCAGGTCTTCCACTCCTTCTCGCTCTTGGCCATTTTGTCCGCCATGGAGAATTTCCCCCAAGCAATAATCAAACACATCGTCATTGCGAGGAGCAGCAGCGACGAAGCAATCTTGACCGACATCTAGGTGATGAGCACGATCTTTCCCAGCGCCGGGGAGCGCATGACGGCCTGGTGGGCCTGGGCCGCTTCCGCCAATGGGAACTCTTTGCCGATCACCGGCCGCAGCTCTCCTTTTTTCAGGCCGGCCGCCAGCCCCTCGTGGATCTCCCGGAGCTCCTCCGGCGGCGTGCTCTTCAAGACCATCCCCAACACGGTGACGTCGTTCTGCATGGCGTCCCGCGCGTCCACCTCGACGGGGCCCCGGCTTCCAATCACCACGATCCGGCCGAACGGAGCGGCGATTTTGAGGTCCCGGCCCAGATTCTCATTGGCCAGCATCTCGAGGATGAGATCGGGCCGAATGTTTCCAAGATCATTGTGGTCTCGCGCCTCGCGCGCCCCCTGCTCCAGGAGGAGCATCCGCCCCTCGGCAGAGCCGGCGGTGCCGATCACGTTCAGGCCGGCCGCGCGGCCCAACTGCACGGCGGCCAGCCCCACGCCGCCGCTGGCGCCGTGGATCAAGACCGTTTCTCCGGCTTTCGCCCGGCCCTTCTGGAACAGAGCTCTGTAGGCGGTGCCGTACGGGATGGCCAGGCAAGCCCCTTGCGCGAAGGTGACCTTTTCCGGCAGAGGGAAAAGATGGGCTTCTTCGAACAACCCCGCCTCGGCGTAGGAGCCGGTGACGCAGCGGCCGCCGTAGACCCGGTCGCCGGGGCGGACCTTCGTGACGCCGGGGCCCGCCGATTCGACGATGCCGGCGCCGTCGGCCCCCGGCGTGTAGGGCAATTCCGGAGAATAGCCGAGGGTTCCCGCCCGGACGTAGGTGTCCACCGGGTTGACGCCGGCCGCTTTCAGCCGGACGAGGACCTGCCCCGGCCCCGGCTTCGGGAGCTCGCCCTCCTCCAGCGCCATCACCTCCGGCGGGCCGGTCTTATGAACGCGGATGCTTCGAATGGGAATGCCTCCATTCCAGCCAGACCGGGATCAGGGAGAGGAGGATGACGACCCCGACCAGCAGATGCAGGTATTTCTCGATGTCTGGGATCAAGCGGCCGAGAAAAAAGCCAGTGAGCGTCATGCTTGAGACCCAGCCGATGCCGCCGGCCACGTTGTAGAAGAGGAAGAGGGGGTAGCGCATCCTCCCCACGCCGGCCACCGTCGGCGCGAACGTCCGGACGAACGGGACGAAGCGGGCCAGCACGATCGTCTTCGGCCCGTACTTCTCATAGAAGCGCTGCGTGCGGACCAGGTGGTCCTTGTGGAAGAAGCGGGAATCCTCCCGTTTGAAGATGCGCGGCCCCAGGTGAAACCCGATCGCGTAGCCGGTGCTGTCTCCGGCGATGGCGGCCGCGCAGAGCAGCCCGATCAGCGGCAAGATGCTCAGCGGCCCGCCGGGCGCCGCGGCGATGAGGCCCGCGGTCACCAGCAGCGAGTCGCCCGGCAGGAAGAACCCGGCCAGCAGCCCGGTCTCGGCGAAGACGATGATGAACAGCGCCAGGTAGCCGCCGGCCCGGATCAGCTCGTCGAAATGGTAGAGGTTGGAGAGGATTTCCAGCATGGCAGCGCCCATCTTAACATGATACGATCAGACCCGATGATGAACTCTCTGCGGCGTTATTTCGTGGCGGGGCTGGCGGCCCTCTTCCCGGTCGCGGTCACGCTGTTTGTGGTGATCAAGCTGTTCCAGTTCTCCGAAGGATGGGCCCACCGCCTCTTCGGCTTCACGGTCCCGGGGCTTGGGCTGCTGATCACCGTTTCGATCATCCTGGTCGTCGGCTTTCTCTCCACCCATGTGATCGGCCGGCTGATCTTCCCCACCCTGGACACGCTGTTGGGCCGGATCCCGCTGATCAAGAGCATCTATCCGGCCGTCAAGCAGCTGACGCAGTTCCTGTTCCAGGACGGCAAGGGAGCCACGATGCTGCGGCAGGTGGTGCTCGTGGAATACCCCAAGGCGGGGATCTACTCACCGGCGTTCGTCACCAATGAAACATCCGCCTCCGCGCTGGGCGGAAAGACGGTGCTGACGCTGCTGATCCCGACTCCGCCCTCCCCGTTCAGCGGGCCGATGATCTTTGTTCCGAAGGAGAGCGTGATCCCTCTTTCGATCTCGGTGGAGGAGGCGCTGAAGATGGTGGTCTCGGCCGGGGTGATCTCCGCGCCGCTGAACAAAACTCCCTAGCGTCAGCTACCGTCTCCTGCGGCCAGAGTGCCCGTGGGAGGACCTTCTGGGGGGGCTCCGGTCCGCCTTCCTGTAATCGAAGCGGGGCAGCGTCACGCGGGGCAGCGTCCGGTGCAGCGTCTGCTCGATCTCCTGCACCATGGATTCCTCTTCCTTATCCATCAGCGTGAAGGCGTCGCCGGTGGCCTCCGCGCGGGCGGTCCGCCCGATCCGGTGGACGTAATCATCGGGACTGTTGGGCACATCAAAGTTGATCACGTGGCTGATCTGCTCGATGTCGATGCCGCGCGCCGCGATGTCGGTGGCCACCATCACCTGCGAGTCTCCCTCGCGGAACCGCTCCAGCGCGAACATCCGCTGTTCCTGGGTGCGGTCGCCGTGCAGCACCGACACGCGGACGCCCCGCCGCATCAGGTCGTGCGCCAGCCGCTCAGCCGAGCGCTTGGTGCGGGCGAAGACCAGCACCGATTCCATCTCCTCGCCGCGCAGCAGCTCATCCAGCAGGTCGGTCTTCAAGTGGTTCGGCACCGGGTAGATCGCCTGCCGGATGCCGACCGGCGGCGCGGAGCGCCGCCCGATCTGGACCGTCACCGGGTCGTGGAGGATCTCGCGCGTTAGGGCAAGGATCTCGGGCGGCATCGTTGCGGAGAAGAGCAGGTTCTGCCGCTTCGGCGGCAGCAGGCGCAGGATATTTTCGATGTCCGGCAGGAACCCCATGTCCAGCATCCGGTCCGCCTCGTCCAGCACCAGCACCTCCAGGTCCACGAAGTCGATCCGCCCGGAGTAGATGTGGTCGAGCAGCCGGCCCGGCGTGGCGGAGAGGATGTCCACCCCCTTCTCCAGCGCCGAGATCTGCGGCGGCATCGGCGACCCGCCGAAAACGGCCAATCCTTTCAGGTGGACATAGCGGGAGAGGGACTTCAGGTGGTCCATGGACTGGTCGGCCAGCTCACGCGTAGGGGCGATGATCAGGGCCCGGACATGCTTGCCGCTCTTGCCCTGCAGCAGCCGGTGCAGGATCGGCAGCACGAAGGCGGCCGTTTTGCCGGTCCCCGTCTGCGCACAGCCGATCAGGTCGCGGCCCGCGAGGATGTGGGGGATGGCCTGCGCCTGGATCGGCGTGGGCCGAAGGTACCCCAAGTCGTGGATCCCCTTCAGGAGATGGGGGTCAAGGTGAAGATCTTCAAACGTGGGGCCTTCCGCGGGCGCGTTCACGAAGCGGTGGTCTGCATGGCGACCCGCTCGATCCCGAGCTTGCGCATCTCATCCAGCGCTTTGACCACCTCGCCGAAATCAGCCCCGGCGTCCCCCTGCAGGATCACCTTCAGCTCCGGGTCTTTCCGCTGGAGCGCTTGCAGCTGGCGGCGCAGCGCCTCCAGCCCCATCGCCTGCTTGTTGAGGTAGAGGGTTCCCTGCCGCGAAACGGTCACCGTGACCGGAGCGTCCGACAGGTTGGGTTTTCCGGTGGCGGCCACCGGCAGCCGGACCGGGATCCCCTGGTTCTTCACCATGGAGAGAGAAACCATCAGGAAAGAGGCCAGCAAGAAGAAGATGACGTCGATCAGCGGGATGATTTCAATTCGCGGACGGCGCTGGGGAGAGTCGAAGGGGATTTTCATCGGGGGTGGCCCATAAGGCCTCCAGCTCCGTGGCGGCTTGCTCGATCCGCCGTTTGGTTTTCGTGAAGGTGGCATTCAGGATGTTCAGCGGCACCAGCGCCAGGATCGCGATCATGAGGCCGAACCCGGTGGCGATCAGCGCCTCCGCGATCCCGCCGGTGATCGCCGCGGAGGCCTCCAGCTCCCTGCCCCCGAACATGCCGAAGGCCCGCACCATGCCGGTCACGGTCCCCAGCAGGCCCAGCAGCGGGGCCAGCGTCACGATCGTGTCCAGCGTGGAGATCCCCCGGCTGTAGGCCTCCAGCTCCGTCGAAGCGGACCGCAGCAGGGCGCCGGAAAGAGACCGGCTGCGGTTTAAAAGCCCATGCACCAGCACCTTCACCACGGGGTCCTGGCTGCGCCGTCCTTTCTTCAGCGCTTCGTCGGTCTCGCCGGCCTCCACGTGCAGCAGCATCTCTCGCGCCAGCTGCGGTTCGGCCGTTTCCAGGTGGCGCAAAAGGAAGAGCATCCGCTCGATGGCGACGGCCAGAGCGACGACGGAGACGACGAGCAGCGGCCACATGACCGAGCCGCCTTTGAGGAACAAGGTGTAGAGGGCCATTAACGGAGCAATCCTTTAGACACCCTATCAGATCCCCTCCCTGAAGTCAAAGCGCCGCCTCCATCACCGCATGGAGGCCGTGGAGGTCCCCGCTCTTGTCGAAGACGCTGGAGATCCCCAGTTCCTTGGCCTTCTTGATCACCTCATCGGAGCGGTGGGCGGTGACGAGGATGACCGGCAGGTCCTTCTTGATCTGCCGGATTCGCCTCAAGGTCTCCACGCCGTCCACGCGGGGCATCCGCAGGTCGAGGAAAACGACGTCCACCGCGACCGTCTTGATGAGGTTGATGCCCGTTTCACAGTTCAAGGCAGTCATCACCAGGTGGCCTCTCTTGCGGAACCGAGCGGCGGCTATCTCGAGGAAGGCCTCCTCGTCATCGATCATCAGGATGCGGCGCGGCGCAGTTTTTTCGTCCAAGGGATCCCCCCTATTTTCTTTGACTATACCTGAAACGACTTTGCCCTTTAAAGAGTTTTTCTGTTTTCCTGGCCCGGCTCCATCCTTTGATCTCGGCTTCCCTTTTCAGCGCCGAGGAGTGGCTGAGATGTCCTTCCTGGAAGACCAGCCGGACTGGTTTCCGGGAGCGGGTGTAGGCGCCTCCTTTCCCGGCGTTGTGGGCTTTGACCCGGCGGGTTAAGTCGGTCGTGATGCCGGTGTAGATCGAGCCGTCCCGGCACCGAACGGCGTAAACGAACCAGCGGGAAGGCACGGATTCTAGAGGAACCGGCTCCGGATCTCCGGGGTGGGAACGAAGCAGGATTTTTCCTTGCCGAACCACCGGTACCGGTTATTCGCGATGAAGCGGTGGGCGAGGTTGCGCAGCGGCGCGAACTTAAACTTCCCCGCCGGGTCCCGCCGGATCACGAACTTGACCCAGAAGGAGCAGAAGTTGCACACCCCGTCGAAGAAGACCACCCGTTCCATCGCATCGCCTTTGTAAGTAGCTGCCCCGCTAGGATTCGAACCTAGACAAGCAGATCCAGAATCTGCTGTGCTACCGTTACACCACAGGGCAGTAAAGACAGAACGCAATTATATCT
>CAYJTM010000024.1:0-14889 GCA_964373055.1 uncultured Planctomycetia bacterium | reverse complement strand
CCATCGGCACGCAGATCAGGCCCCGGCCGTGGGTGGTCATGAAGTTGACCGCCTCGGCGCAAGCGAACTGGGCGGCCAGCACCAAGTCCCCCTCGTTTTCCCGGCCTTCGTCGTCCAAGACGACGACCATCCGGCCGGCTTTCAATTCCTGAAGAATGTCTGGAATGGGATCAAACATAGGGTTGCTCCGTAGAAGTTGATTTTACCACGATAAGAAGCCGAACTTAGAGGGCTTGGAGCTTGGTTTGGATGGCGGTGAGGGTGGCCTGTTCGTCGGCGGTGAAGGAAGCGGCCCCTTTGTCGCGCAGGTCGTCGCCGATCTTGCGCAAGCTTGTGCCGGCCGGCTGGAGAAGGAGGTCCCGGACCTGCTTCAGGACCTGGTCCGGCGTGAGCCGGCCGCCGCCCTGCAGCAACGCCTTGTCCCACTCAGGCGAATCAGTTGGGAGGTCCGGAAGCGGCTCCGCCATGAAGTTGCGCGTCCGCAGCGCTACCGTTTGGCTCTCGGGGAGCAAGGCCACGAAGCGGACCAGCGCCTCGAAGGTCCCCTCCGGCATCGTGTTGGCCGACCAGGGGCCGAGGAACGGCAGCACGTAGAGCAGCGGGCTGTAGGGCTGGTCGGACTTCACGCCGCTCGAGGCGATCAGCAGCCGCTGCGGGTTGGCGCCCCGGGCTTTCAGCGTCCCGAACAGCGCGCGCAGCTGTCCGATCTTTTCCAGCATGGCCTTCCCCTCGGCGTCGGCGTAGAGGCCTTCGGGATCTGAGAAGGGCTTGTCCAGGAAGATCGCTTCAAACATCCGGTAGATGATCTTCGCGTGGGAGACCGCCACCTTGCCTTTGAGCAAGCGGAGCCGTTGCCCTTCGACAGGCTCAGGGCGAACGGCCGCATCAATCATCGGGTCCACCACCCGATCGGTCCGGCTGACGAAGAGAGAATTCACGGAATGGATGGAGGAAAGATTGCCCCCCTTGTCCGCCAGCTCCTTCAGGCCCAGAACGTACCCCTCGGCGGTGTCGAGGTAATGGCGGTCGGAGAAGACCAGAGTGACGTTGGGGCTGACCTCGCCGGTCGCCGTTGCCAGGCGGACCGCCTGGGGGCCCACTTTCAGGTTGGGCACCTTGGTGAAGGCGGGCACCCCTTTCATGGCGCCGGCGATCCGGCGCACTTCCCGCACCAAGGGCTCCAGCTCCGTCAGCAGCGCGGAGGCCTCTTGGGAAACCCGCCCCTCCCAGGGACGCTGCGCGTGCACCGGCGCGAAGATCCGGGCCGCCTCGGTGGCGGCCTCGTTGTAGAGGGTCTGATAGATCTCGGTGACGCCCCGGCCTTCGGCTTTGAACGTCCGCAGGCGCGTGTCCAGCACGCCGGTTTCCAGCAGCTGCCGGAAGAGGGTCTGGTTGGTGGTCATCCCGAGCGCTCCCTTGACCTGGATGAACTCAACCAGCCGGGTCTGCCAGCTTTTTGGGGACAGTCCCCGTTCGGGGACAGTCCCCACGGCCGGGAACCCGTCCAGGGAAAAGCTGTTCCCGTGCGTGGCCGGATCGTGCAGGCGGAGGAGAGAGGAACTGGGGGGACTAAGAGTCGCTGAGCGCATCCGCGGCGAAATGGGAAGAGGGGCGCAGAACCTCCCTCACCACCCGTCCGTCCTTCACGTGCACTTCGATCACCTCTTCGAGACCGGATCCTTTCGGGAAACCCCACACCTCGGAGCCGTCCGGGTTGATCCGCCCTTTCGGCTCCAGCCGGCCCAGATCAGCAGCCGGGGCCTCGGCGACAGCCAGGAGGCGCCGCTCCAACCCTGGCAGGACCGACGAGCAGTTGATCCCCGAGATCCAAAGCAAAACAGCCGCCCCGAACAGGGCCGGCGCCAGGAATCGGTCTTTTTGGAAGACACAGGTAACAGCTGACAACACACCCCTCCTCACTTTCTCCTTGGATGGTTCACTATACGGCGGCCCCGCAACCCTGTCAAGGCATCGTTGGATAGATCGTTGGTCTATATATATAATAGGTGTCATGTCATCGCGCAATCCCTGGTCCCTGGCCGCGGCCCTTATCCTGTTGGCGGCGGCCATCCTGACAGCATCCCATTGGCCGGTCTTTCCTTATTTTCTCGACAGCTACTATCATCTGGCGGTGATCCGGGGGTTCCAACAGGCGGGCGGCCCGGTGCTGCACGCCTTCTGGGAAGCGGCCCCCCAAGGCAGGCCTCATCTCTACCCGCCGCTATTTCATCTGATTTCCTTCCACGGAACCCTGGCCGGTGTGCCGTTCATCCAACTGGCCCGGTTCTGGACCTGGGCCTCCTTCCCGCTGCTGCTCGCCGTCACGTGGGCGGTTTTGATCCGGGTGTCTTCCCCTCGGCTGGCCTGTTTGGCGCTGATCACGCTGGCCACGCCGTACAGCTTCTTCCTCGGGACGATCAACCACGCGCCGGCCACCCTGGCCCTCGTCGCCGGACTGGGGATGATGCTGGCCCTCCACCGGAAACGGTGGCTGGCCGGCGGGCTCTTCCTCGCCGCCGCCTTCTGGCTGCACGCGGGGCTGCCCTGGCTGCTGGCCTTAAGCGTTCTGTTGTTCGGCGGGGTGGACCGGGAATACCGGAAAAGCTGCTTGAATATCCTGGCGGTGGCGCTCATCGCCGCCGGCCCCTGGCTGCTCCATCTGTGGAACCACCACTCGATGTTCCAGCTCCAGCCGCGCGGCGAAGAACGGATGCTGGAGGCGCCGGTGCCGCTGCTCCTGCTGGGGCTGTGGGGATGGGTGGTCGCCTGGCGCCGGAAGGGGATGCTGCGTTACCTGGCCGTGATGGCGGCGGCCTTCCTGGCAATGGCCCTTGCCGGCTATCGGTCCCGGTTCCTGGCCACGCAGGGGCTGTTCCCCTGGCTCCTGCTGGCGGCGGTGGCGCTGGATGGGCTGAGAGGGAAATGGGCCATAAAACTGCTGCTCGGGCTGCTATTACTCTCTCCGAGTCTTCACTTCTTCGACGGACGAACAACCGTGGCCTGGGTGGACACCACCTTCCCCACCCTCTCCGGTTTAGTCCCCGCCCGACCCCGCGGCACCGGAAACACGGTCTACAACGAGAAGTTCATGGGGGAGTTGTCCGAGGCGGTCCGCACCCACACGCAGCCGGATGATCTCATCTACTCCAACCTGAATTACCTGGCCGGCATGATGACCGCCTTCACCGGGCGAGCCGCCACGAACCGGATGCTGCGGGAGATGGCCGACCGCCCGGCCCGGGAGCAGATCCCGCAGGCCCGGCTGGTCATTTGGGTCAAAGAGCTTTCAGGGGAGCGCAGCCGGAAGATGGAGGAGGCGGTCGTGGAACATCACCTGCGGCCGCTGGCCGAGACGGAGATCGCTTACCTGTTCCTGAACCTGCGTCCGATGGGGCGCCGGCACGTGGCGCCGGCGATCTTTCCGTGGTGGGTGGCTAGTTGCTTGATACTGCTGGCTGCGGCTGTCGCGGCGTGGGACCTGTCCCGTCCTTCTTAAACTTCACCGAAACGATCTTCGAAACCCCCATCTCCTGCATCGTGATGCCGTACATCACGTCGGCCATGCCCATCGTCTTTTTGTTGTGCGTGATGATGATGAACTGCGAGTCCTTCAGGAACTCCTTGAGCGCCCGCGTGAACCGGTCCACGTTGGCCTCGTCGAGCGGCGCGTCGATTTCATCGAGCAGGCAGAAGGGGCTTGGGCGGATCTTGAAGATCGCGAACAGCAGCGCGATCGTGGTCAGCGCCTTCTCGCCGCCGGAGAGCAGCGAGATCGGCTGAAGCGGCTTCCCGGGCGGCCGGGCGATGATCTCAATGCCGCTCTCGAGCAGATCCTCTTCGTCCATCAGCACCAGCCGCGCCTCGCCGCCGCCGAACAACTGCCTGAAGGTGCCTTGGAACTCCTTGTGGATCGCCTCGAAGGTCTCGCGGAACATCGCGCGCGTGGTCCGGTTGATCTTCGTGAGGGCCGCGTGGATGTCCTCCTTGGCCTTCGTGAGGTCCGCCTGCTGGGCGCTCAGGAACTCGAACCGGTTCTGCAGCTCCCGCTCCTCCTCGATGGAGGCCAGGTTCACCGGTCCCATCTTCTGAAGTTTCTGGGACAACTCCTCCGCCCGCTCCCGCATCCGCTCCGGGTTCTGGCCGGCCGCCTCCGGCTCCTCGGGCGTTTCTTCCAAATTGATCTGGTACATCTGCAGCAGACGGGTGGCGATCTGCTCCTTCTGAAAGGTCAGCTGCGCCTGCTCCATCTCCTGCGCGTGCAGTTTCGACTGCAGCTGGTCCAGCCGCCGGCGCACCTGCAGGAACTCCTGCTCCTGGTTTAAAGCCGCCCGCTGGGACTCCTCGCGGCGCCGCGCGGCCTCATCGGCCTGCGCCTGGACACGCGCGAGCTCCGTCTCCAGCAAGGCCAGATCCTGCTCGATCCGGGCGCAGGCCTCTTCCATCTGCGCCTGCCGCTGTTCCAGCTGAGCCAGCTCTTCACGCCGCTCCCGCGCGCGGGCCTGAAGCGATTCCACCGACTGCTCCAGCACCTGCAGCGAAGAGCGCCGGCTCGCGGCCACTTCATCCAGAGAGGCCAGCTCCCCCTTGGCCCCGGCCAACGCCACTGAAGTTTCTTCCCGTTGCCGGCCGGCGGCGGCGATCGTCTCCTGCGCCTGCCGGATCGCCGACTGGTGCGACTCCAGCTGCTGCTCCTTGGCCGCCAATTCCGTTTCCCACCGCTGCAGCTCGGTGTGGATCTGGGTCAGCTCGACGGAGGTCTCCGCCTCTTCGGTCTTCAAGAGATCCATCTCCTGGCGCAGCTTGTCGGCGTCCGCCTGGGCGGATCCGAAAGCGGCCTCGACCCGATGAAGCTCCTGCCCTCTCTGGCCGGCCGTCTCTTCCAGCGCGGCCAGGGCCTCACCCTGCCGCCGCCGCTGCTCCTGCAGCGACGTGAGCCGGGCCCGCGCCTCCTCCATCCTCCCCTGCAGGTGGGCGTGGCCGATCTCCAGCAACTGCAGCCGGCTCGCCCGGCCGACCAGCATCACTTCTTCCGGCGGCGTCGGCCCCAGCAGGACCCACCAATCGTCCGACAAGATCAGCTGAAGCAACGGCTGCAGGTGCGGCGTGATCCCGATCCGGTCCAGCAAGGCGACGGCGCTCGAGGGATCCGGCTCCGGGAGAGGGTTCGGGACCTGGTCCCGGATCAAAAAGAGGACGCGGCCGGCCCCGGAGCTCTCCAGGAACTGCCGGCACCGGTTAGCCACCGAGGCGGAATCCACGACAACCGCCTCGGCCCAGGGCCCTAAGGCCGCGTCCACAGCCGCCATGTCGTTCCGGTCCACTTGAATCAATTCCGCCAGCACACCGTTGACACCGTCCCGCGAGACGGCCCCTTCATCCATCCCTTTGAGCAGCGCCTTGACGCCGTTGGAGTAGCCTTCATGGCTGTCCATCAGCCCCTTCAGGGCCTCCAGCCGAGATCCGGTCCGGGTCATCTCGGCGCCCAAGTTATCCGTTTCCTGCTCCGCTTCCGACAGCGAGAAATCGGTGGAAGCCAGGTTCTCTTCGCAGATGCCCCGTTCCCGGTCAAGTTGTTCCATCACCGCGCGGGCCTGCATCAGTCCGTCCCGCAGGGCTTCCACCTTGGCGCCGGCCTCCTGCTGTTCCCAAGAGACCTTGCCGTTCTCCGCCTGAAGCCGCCCCGCACGCGCTTCCAGCCGGGCGCTCTCCTGCCGGACCCGGGCCAGCTGGTTCTTGACCTGCACCTCCGACCCGGTCAGGTCCAACAGCTGCCCACGCGCCTGTGTGATCACCCCCTGCGCCTCGTCAATCATCCGGGCGCAGCCGGCGAGGTGGGTCTGCCACTGGCCGATCTGCCCTTCTTTGGACCGGCGCTCTTCCTCTTCCTGCCCCACCAGCACCCGAAGCTGCCGGATCTGCTCCTGAAGCTGACCAAGCTGTTTTTCCGCGGCGGCGATCTCTTCCCGGGCCGACCCGGACCGGTTCTGCCCCTCGGCGATCCTCTCCCGGTTCACCTGCAAACTGTTCCGGCCGGCCTCCTGCCGGTGGGTGACCGCCAGCAGCCCTTCCCGCGCCCGCGAGAAGATCTCATCCTCTTCCGAGACCCGGCCGCGCGCCTGCGTTAAGGAAGACTCCTGGCCGGCCGCCTGCTCCTCGATCCCGGAAAGTTCCTTCCGGAACTGCTGAAGGGAGGCCTCCTTCTCCTGCCAGAGACCCGCCAGCCGGCCCCGCTCGTTCCGGGCCAAGCCCACCTCCAGCTTCTTCAGCTCCTCCATCTGCTCCTGGTAATGCCTCGCGCGCCGCACCTGCCGCTCCAGCGATTGGATCTGCCGCTTCACCTCCGCGATCACGTCGCTGACACGGGCCAGGTTGTCTTCCGTCTCCTCCAGGCGACGCATCGCCTCCCGCTTCTGGGACTTGAACTTGGTGATGCCGGCCGCTTCTTCGAAGACGACGCGGCGGTCCTCCGGACGGGCGCTGATGATCTGCTCGATGCGGCCCTGCTCGAAGAGGGAATAGGAGGAGGTGCCGATGCCGGTGCCCATCAGCATTTCCTGGATGTCTTTCAGGCGAACAACGCTGCGGTTCAAGAGGTATTCGCTCTCGCCGGTGCGGAAGAGCCGCCGGGAGATGACCACCTCGGAGAAATCAATGGGGAGCTTCTTCTCGGAGTTGTCTAAGGTGAGGGAGACTTCGGCGTAGTTGATCGGCTCGCGGCGGTCGGACCCGTTGAAAATAAGGTCCTCCATCCGCCCGCCCCGGAGCTCGCGCGGGGATTGTTCGCCGAGCACCCACTTGATCGCATCGGCCACGTTGGAGTTGTGGACGACGATGTTCTCGGCCACGAAATTGTGCGTCTCGTCCACTGAGAGGTCGTATACCCAGGGGCCCTCAGGAGGAACCTGCTCGACCGCTACGATCTCGTCCCAGTAGACTGATGCTCCCACAAGAAGATCCACTCGGACCAATTCTTCGAGTGCCGTTTCCACTCTGTCATTGCGAGGAGGCTCAATGGAGCCGACGAAGCAATCTCTAAGGGGAGCATCGTCCATCTCATAATGACTATCTGTACAAGGGATAACTGCAATCTGAACACCTACTCCTACCTCATCCGCCCGGAGAGCGTGAAGCCGGCCGCTTTTCAAGGTAAACAGGGGGTGGTAAGGAGTTGCTGTGATCTCCTTGCCGCTCTTGGTCTGGATTCTCAGAAGAAATTCGGGGGAGGAACGCTTAATGAAAGCGGCAATCGGTCTAGGTTCAAGTTTCAGGGTTTTCGGGTTCAGCGAGAGAATTCGGAGATCGTCGGAATTCTCCGCGGAGCAGAACCCATCATCCAAGGAAACTACGTGGGCAGATTTCTCAAGAATGGATTCGACAAGAGGGCCGATCGGAAGACGCCGCCCGTCAGACAAAAGGACGCGGGACGAACCCCGGACGCACTTGCCGCAGCCGTTTGGACCGACCACGGCGGTGACGCCGGGCTCGAAGATTAATTCCGTTGTTTCAGCGAACGATTTGAATCCGAGAAGCTCGAGTTTTTTAAAACGCACACTCCTCCTTCTCGGGGAGTAACCACAATTATGCAGAAGGAGGGCGGGATGTCAAGCGGAGAAAATGTTAGAGAGCGGGAACTGTTTGGCCAACCACTGCAGCATCTTCTCCCGCTTGCAGATCGCGGTGGACTGCTTGTCCACCTCACCGTCGCCGTCGGTGTCCACCGCCACCACGGTGAACGGCCGGAAGAAGCCGGGGTAGGTGCGGAAGAAGACCGTCGCGTTCGGGTAATTCTTCACGCCGCGCACGACGCTCAGCAGCATGTACTTGGCGCCGCGGCCGGTGTTCTCCCAATGGCCTTCCATCGTCACCGGGCCGACCGCGAAGACCTTGAGGAACCCGACCGCCTCCATCAATTTCTTGTGCATCGTCCCTTCCCCATTTTGCATGCTGCGGACGGCGGTGCTCATGCGGCTGGGGTAATTGTTCCGGACAAACTCCAGCATCTGCTTTTCCATCGTCTCAGTGAGCCCCGGCTCCTGCTCCGAGCCGGAGGTCGCCGCCATCGCCGGGCAGGCCACCGCCAGGCTGATTGCCGCCACGAACCCCGCTATCCACCGTTGGTTTGTTCTCATCTTCAAAAGAAAAAGCGCCCGCAGCGCCGCTTACTCCAAGTATGCCCGACACCCGCCCAAAACGTCAAGATCCGTAACTAAATCCTGTTACCATTTACTAACTGATTTCCCCTTGACGGCCGCCGGGTGTGGTGTTACTATTTTTGATAGGTATAGAAATTACAGATGAGTAGTTTAGAGCGGTATCTCAGCCCCTTCGTGAAGGCGGACCTGAAAGAGAAGATCGTCCTTCTCTCCGGACCACGGCAAGTGGGAAAAACCACGCTGGCCCTGCGAATCCTGGGAGGAAACGAATCCCACCCGGCCTACTTTAACTGGGACTACGAAGATGACCAGCGAAAACTTCTCCATTTGGAGTTCCCGCCGGATCAGCCGCTGCTCGTCCTAGACGAGATCCACAAATACAAGCGCTGGAGAAACTGGCTCAAGGGCCTTTACGACAAAACCAGATCCTTTCGCAGATACTTGGTGACCGGAAGCGCTCGCCTGGATCTCTACCGGCGCGGAGGAGATGCCCTGACCGGGCGCACCCACCTCCACCAGCTCCACCCCTTCAGTCTGCGAGAGCTGGATCCGGCCTGCTCCGGCCACGCCCTTGAAACCCTGCTCCGGTACGGAGGGTTCCCAGAACCGTTGTTCGCCCAATCGGAAACCAGACACCGACGCTGGCAGAGAGAGCGGATGCACCAAGTCATCCGGGAAGATCTTCGGGATCTGGAGCGGGTGGAAGAGATCACCCTCCTGGCCCGTCTGGCCGAGCGGCTGCCCGACCTCGTCGGTTCCCCCCTCTCGGTCAACGCGCTCCGGGAGGACCTTCAGGTTGCTCACCGCACCGTGCAGAACTGGCTGCTGATACTGGAGCGGCTCTTTGTGCTGTTCCGGATCTCTCCCTTCGGCCCACCGCGCATCCGGGCCGTTAAGAAGGAGCAGAAAGCCTATCTGTGGGACTGGTCCGCCGTGCCCGACCCAGGACCCCGCTTCGAAAACCTGGTCGCCTCCCAACTTCTCAAATACTGCGATTTCGAGGAGCAGACTCGAGGATATCCCATGGAGCTGCGCTACCTGCGGGACACCGACCGAAGGGAAGTGGATTTCGTGGTGCTCCGGGAGGGAAAACCCCTTTTCGCGGCGGAGTGCCGGCTCAAAGACTCCACTGCGGAAAGCGCCCTCGCGTACTTCGCCCAGCGGACTTCAATCCCGAAATTCTATCTGGTCCACGCGGGGAAGAAAGATTACGAGCACCCCGCCCTGCCGATCCGCGTCTGCCCCTTCCAGACCTTCGTGAAGGAGCTCCAACTCCCTTAAAGCTGCTGGATTACGCGAAGAGCAGGACGTCTTCGCCCAGCTCGCCGGTGTAGAGCAGGACCACGCCACCCGGCACCGCAAGCGGCTTCTTTCCGCTCAAATCCAAATAGGCGATCAATCCCCGCTGGACGCTGGCCGCGGCCCGCTCTGAGGTCACGTGGATCAGGATTTGCTTCTCCCGATTAAACCGTCTGTCTTTGTCGGAAACCACGATCTGCGCGGTTCGGTATCCCTCAGGGCCCGTCACCAAAAGGATGCTGGGATCCAACTGCATCTGCTTCGAGATCTGGTCCGCCCATTGCATATCCGGGTCCACATACATAGTCTTGAGGAGAGGGGCCGGCTGAGAAGGATCCTGAACTGGTGTGGCCATGTAGACAGCCGACGGCACCATCTGGGCCTTGCCCAGCGTGAACCCCGCGCGCCGCAACTCTTCAGCATTGATCCTTTCGGTGTAATACTTGGGGAGATCAAAAACTTTATCCTTCTGGGATCCCCGCGAGGCGGCGAAAGTCTTCAAATCCTTTTGGATGGCCCTGATGAAATCAAACAGCTGGCCTCGGGCCGCCTCCACATCCTGCTCCGCGCCGGCGGCGGTCTTCCAAATTCGGACGAGTTGGGTCACGCGGCCGCCTTTCTCTGGGCGGGACGTGGCGGCGGCGATCTCTTTGCTGTCCGGCTGGAAGACCAGCGTGGTCACAGGGCCCTCTTCCGCAGCGATGATGCGGTGCCCGCCCGTCTCGACACCCCAGAGATAAATCTCTCCCGATTCTCCGGCAGAGGCCAGGTATTTTCCGTCCGGGCTGAAGACCAGCGCGTGGATCTTCTCCTTGACCGAATGCCGCAACGAGACAAACCGGCGGCCCAAGTTGTTCCCCTTGGGGAGCCACAGTCGGATCTCTCCCCGGTCATCGGCGGAAGCAAAGGAATTCCCATCCGGCGCAAAGGCAAGACCGACAATCCCCGCCCCCTCATCGTGGTTGAAGACTGTCTTCGTTCGGAAGGCCTCCTGTCCCCGGGGCACCCGATGGACCGTCCATAACTCCACAGCGCCTTGATCCGTTCCCACGGCCACAACCTGCCCATCCTTGCTGTGGGAGCGGCTGACCGGACGGTAGGCCACGCTGGTGGGCCGCCCCTGGCGCGGCTTAAGGCGAGCCATGATCTGGATCGGGAGGCCTTCCGACTTCCTCTCCGGCGCGAGGTTTTGGATCACCACCTCCGCGGCGCCGTCTTCGATGACCGCCATGGAAGTCCGCCCCGGGCTCAAAGCAAGCCGGCCCGCGTAATAACCCTCGGGGGAGAGCTTGAATGGACGGCTGAAAGTCATCGGGCCGGGATCTTTTTGAAGTATCGCCGTGGAAAACTCGTAAGTGGCCGCAAAGGAGGGCGTGACCACGAAGATCCCCCGATGCTCGGCGCGAGGCGTCGCGACCAAAATGGGCGAATCAACCTTAATGGGGGTCCCAAAGAGGAGGCCTTTCTTCGGTTGGCCAAAGAGGGGGATCCCGCTGTCCTGGTTCCAAAGGTAGGCCTTACCGTCCGTACCCGCGGTGACCAGCATCCGGAAACGTTTGTCACGGCTGTAGGAGACGGAGTAAACCGATCCGTCGTGGCGCAGCTCCTTCGGCCTCGCCTCCGCGCCGGCGGCAAGACGGGTGATGCGGACGATCGAAAAGGTCACGCCGAGGGAGTCGCTGAAATATTTCCGGCCCACCGGTTCGATCTTCCATCTGTTCTCAGGGGGCAACAGCGAGCGTATAAACTCCGTGTTGACGTAGTCGGGGTTCGCGACCGGCTCATCCACGCCTGAGAAGACATAGGCCTTCCCGCCCGGCTTGAGCCGGCGCGAAAACACGTCTGTCGCGCGCCGAATGACGTTGCTCGGATCCTGCGGGTAACCCGCCCGGTAGGCGGCGACATATTGAACGCTGGTTGTTCGGTCTCCCGGGCGGAGCGTTCCCGGCCAGAGGAAAACGATGCGGTCAAATTGCGGGTCGGTTTCTCCGGCGATCTGCGGCAGGTTTTGGTCCAGATCGCTCACACCCAGCCGGAACGGGACTTGAAGCACCTCCGCTGATTCGCCGGCGCGGTTCTCCTCGGTGTTGGCGATCGCCTCAGGCAGGAGATTGGTGGCTACCAGCTCCTTGGGCTTCGCCCTCAGCAAAAGCAGCGTGGAAGCCGCTTGACCCGGCCCGATCTCCCAAACCCGTTGATTCTGGAACTCCCCGGGATTCGCCAGGATATATTCCCGGAGAAGCTTGCCGCCGCTGTCGCTCGTGGAGAGGATCCCGTCGTAGACTGTGATGGTGCGTCCCAGTTCGGGTACTCTCTCCTGATGCGCCCCTTCCCGAGCTTTTTGGATTCGAGTTTCCTCCGCTTCCGCGCCGGCGGCGAGGATGGGAGAAGGCGCGGTTTCGGGACGCAGGGCGGCTTCCAAACCGGCCTGAACTTCAGGGTTGTCGGCCCCCCTCGCGCGCAGGGTCCTTCGGCTGAGCTCAGGACTGGCTCCGGCGGGATTGGGCAGGGCGAGCCCCAGGGTTAGCCAAAGGGCGAAGAATCTGGGCAAGAAAAGGGACCTGTTCATGGGCTTGTAATGGAAGTATGCCGCAGGGGGAGTTGGCCTGTCAAGAGCTCTATGTAGATTCTGTCGCTACTAACAAAAACCTCAAGCGGCTTTGTGGGCAGTTTTCTCTGGATGGGCAATCTCAAAATTGAGCTGATTCAGCGAACCGGAAGGCAGAGTACGGGAAACATCCAGGATTTCGACTCCGACAATGCGACCCTTTTTATCGAAGTCAAGCAGGATACCTTCACGCACCTCTTCAGTGGCGTGATACTTGGACTCGCTGAATCGGATATACATGGCGTCTATTTTTTCGTCGTAGCGAATTCGCATTGCCTACCTCGCAAGATATTTGGAAATCTTCGTCGTTCGATACACCGTCACGACGACCAGTTTATCACCCTCTTGTACGTAGACAACACGAAATAACCACGGGACCTTCCCTTGCCGAATAACACGTTGAGCGATTTTTCGACCAAACTGTCCCTCGATAATTTGATCCGGCTTGCGGAGGACCTCCTCAACCAGGGCGCGGGATAGATCGCGCTCTTTTAGTTGCAGCTGCGCATGATTGGATACAACAATTTTATTCAAACTGTTCGAACTCCTTAAGAACCCGGAGAGAACTTTTTCGAACCAACTTGGACTCTTTTTGCAGCTGCTGCTTCAGGAGCTTCCGCTTATTCCGGTGGAGATTGTTTCGGCCCGGAGCCTGCCCTGATCCCTTCGACAGCTCAGGGCGAACGGGAGTCGAAGGGGGCCTCGCAATGACAGCTTCTTCACATCCCCAGGATGTTGTAGCCGCAGTCCACGTAGAGGATCTCCCCGGTGATGCCGGAGGAGAGGGGTGAGAGCAGGAAGGCGGCCGCGTTGGCCACCTCTTCAATCTGGACGTTGCGCCGGAGGGGGGCCCTCCCCTCCACAATCTTCATCATGTCGGTGAAGCCGGAGATGCCGCGGGCGGCCAACGTTTGCACCGGGCCGGCGGAGAGGCCGTTGACCCGGACCTTCTTGGGGCCGACGTCGAAGGCCAGGTACCGGATGGAGGCCTCCAGCGCCGCCTTGGCCACACCCATCACGTTGTACCGGGGGATCACCTTCTCGGCGCCGTAGTAGGTCATCGCCACGATGCTGCCGCCGTCGGTCATGAGGGGCACCGCCCGCTGGGCGAGGGCCGTCAAGCTGTAGGCGGAGACATCCAGCGCCAGCTTGAAACCGTCCCGGGAGGTGATGAGATATTCCGCTTCCAACTCTTCCCGCTTGGCAAAGGCCACCGCGTGGACCAGGAAGTCCAGGGAACCCCAGGAACTCTTCAGGCCGGCGAAGACCTGATCCATCTGGGCGTCGTTGGTAACGTCGCATTCGTAAAGAGGAGAGCTGCCGCCCCCTAAGCCGGCGGCCAGCTCACCCACCGACTCCTTGAGCCGCTCCCCCTGGTAGGTGAAAGCCAACTGCGCCCCTTCCCGGTGGGCGGCCTGCGCGATGGCCCAGGCGATGGAGCGCTTGTTGGCGACGCCGACGATTAAACCCTTTTTGTCGCTCAATAACATGATTGATTAGTCTCCGGGAGATTGCTTCGTCGCTGCGCTCCTCGCAATGACGTCAGCCCTCGAATTTTCGGACGATGAGACTCACGTTGTGGCCGCCGAAGCCGAGCGAGTTGCTCAAGCAAACGTTCAGCTTCGCTTTCCGGGCCTGGTTCGGAACGTAGTCCAGGTCGCACTCCGGGTCGGGCGTCTTGTAGTTGATGGTGGGCGGGATGATCTGGTCTTTGATCGCCATGCAGCAGGCGAGGAACTCGATCGCTCCGGCGGCGCCCAACAGGTGGCCGGTCACCGATTTGGTGGAGCTGACCGGGATCTTCTTCGCCTCTTCGCCGAAGACCATCTTGATCGCCTTGGTCTCGATCTTATCATTGAGATGCGTGGAGGTGCCGTGCGCGTTGATGTAGGAAATCTCCTTCGACTGCAGGCCGGCATCCTCCAGGGCCATTTTCATGGCGCCGGCGGCGCCGGCGCCCTCCGGATCCGGGGCCGTGATGTGGTAGGCGTCGCCGGTCATGCCGTAACCGATCAGCTCGCCGTAGATGCGCGCCCCGCGCGCCTTAGCATGCTCAAGCTCCTCGAACACCGTCATGGCCGCCCCCTCGGCGATCACGAAGCCGTCGCGGGTCTTGTCGAAGGGCCGGCTGGCGGTCTTCGGGTCGTCGTTGCGGCTGGAAAGGGCTTTGAGGGCGCAGAAGCCGGCCACGCCCAGCGGCGTGACCGCGCACTCGGAGCCGCCGGCGATCATCACATCCGCCGAACCCCGGTCAATGATCTCGAGGGCGTCGCCGATTGCGTGCGCTGATGACGCGCAGGCGCTGACGGTGCAGGAGTTGGGGCCTTTCGCCCCCAGAGAGATGGAGACCTGCCCGGGCGCCATGTTGCAGATGATCATCGGGATGAAGAAAGGACGCACCTTGGCCGGCCCCCGGGCCTGCAGGTCCCGATACCCCTCCTCAATGGTGGAGAGACCCCCCATGCCGGTGCCGATCCAAACGCCGACGCGAACGGGGTCTTCCTTGGACATGTCGAGCTTGGCGTCGGCCACCGCCAGCTTGGCGGCAGCCACCGCGAACTGGACGAACCGGTCGGAGTGCTTGGACTCCTTAGGGGTGAGATAAAGGGAAGGGTCGAACCTCTTTACTTCCGCCGCGAAGCGGGTGGGGTGCTTCGAGGCGTCAAAAAGGGTGATGGGCCCGGCGCCGCTCTTTCCCTGAACGAGGGAATCCCAGACCTCCTGAAGCGTGTTCCCTACCGGCGAGACCACTCCCAGGCCGGTCACAACGACTCGGCGGCGTTTCTGCACGAAACGGGGTCACGAGGCCTTCTGGCCGGCCTTCTCCCC
>CAYJTM010000023.1:0-15175 GCA_964373055.1 uncultured Planctomycetia bacterium | reverse complement strand
CGAGAATCGTCGCCGGCCAAGAGGCGACTGACGAAGGTGAAAAAATGACACGGAAGACCGAGAAGATCGAGAAAGTGGTGTTGGAAGCGGTGGTCAGGACCGCCCTCGGGAAAGGAAAGACCGGCAGGCTGCGGGAAGAAGGGCTGGTGCCGGCCGTCGTGTACAAGGAAGGGGGGTCGGCGGTCGCGATCCAGGTACCGGGAAAGGATCTCTCCCGCATCCTGCGCACCAAGGCCGGCGAGAACGCCCTGATCACTCTGCAGTTCGACGCCGGCTCGAAGGCGGGCCTGAAAGTGAAAGGGCACCCCACGCTGGCCGGCGGCGAGAACGTCGTTCTCATCAAGGAACTTCAGCACCACCCGGTCTCCAGCCAGATCCTGCATGTGGATTTCCACCAGATCTCACTGACCAAGAAGATCACCGTGTCGGTCCCGCTCTCCTTCAAGGGAGAGGCCGCGGGCGTCCGGTTGAGCGGCGGCGTGCTGGAGCACCTGCGCTGGGAGCTGGAGGTGGAGTGTCTTCCTACCGAGATCCCGGCGGAGATCGCCGTGGAGATCTCCGGCCTCGAGCTGGGCAAGACGCTGCACGTGAAGGATGTGCCGCTGCCGGAGGGGGTGCGGGCGGTGACCGACGCCGAGCAGCCGGTGGTGGCCTGCGTCGAACCGCAGAAGGAAGTGGCGGCGACGCCGGCCGAGGAAGCCGGAGCCGCGACGGAGCCGGAAGTCATCAAGCAGAAGAAGCCGGAGGAAGGGGAAGCGGCCGCCCCGACGGAAGGCAAGGGGGGGAGGACCAAGCCGGAAGGGAAAGCGCAAGCGCAACCTGAGGCGAAGGCTGCTACGGAAGGGAAGAAGGGCTAGCGGCGAACGGATTGGCGGTGAAAGTCATCATTGGATTGGGGAACCCCGGCGCGAAATATGCCGGGACCCGGCACAATGTGGGGTTCATGGCGGCCGAGCGGCTCGCCAAACGGTGGAAGGTGCCGCTGAAGCGGGAGGCCTGCGAAGCGGTTTTCGCGGAGGCGGAGTTCTCCGGCCGCGCGGTCACGGTGGCGATGCCCCAGACCTTCATGAACGCCAGCGGCCGGTCGGTTCGCTGCCTGCTGGGGCGCTGGAAATTGAAGCCCTCGGCGGTGCTGGTGCTGTGCGACGACGTGGCGCTCCCGCTGGGAATGATCCGCTTGCGCGGTTCCGGATCGGCCGGCGGGCACATGGGGTTGGCCTCGATCCTGGAGGAGCTGGGGACGAGCGAATTCGCCCGGCTTCGGATCGGCGTGCGGCCGGCGGGCGAGTTGGAGAAGAACCTGACGCCGTTCGTGCTGGGGAAGTTTGAGGGGTCCGAAGGGAAACTCTTGGAACAGATGCTGGCCTGGGTGGTGGAGGCCGGCGAACTATGGATAAGCCGCGGTTTAAGCGCGGCGATGAACCGGTTTAACCAGAAGATCAAAGAGGGGGAATGATGGCTTCATCCAAAGATTACGAGGCGATTCTGATCGCGGACCCGGAGCTCAACGAAGAGGGGATCAATCAGCTCAAGACCCACTTCGCGGACCTGGTCACCCGCCACGGCGGGAAGGTGCAGGACTCCCAGGTCCTGGGCAAGCGGAAGCTCAGCTACCGGATCGGGAAATTCAGCGAGGGCAACTACCTTCAGGTCAAGCTGCAGCTGCCGCCGGCCTCGGTGGACCCGCTGAAAAGGGTAGCCCAGCTGATCGAGCCGGTGATCCGGCTCATGCTGGTGATCCAGGCCACCCTTCCGGCCGGACCGCAGCCCGCCGCCGGCCCCAGCGAGGCGTAAGATGGCCAACCTGAACAAGGTTTTCCTGATGGGCAACCTGACCCGGGACCCCGAGTTGCGCTACATCCCCAGCGGCACGGCGGTCGCCACCTTCACGGTGGCTTCCAACCGGGTCTACACGTCGGCTGCCGGGGAAAAGAAAGAAGAGGCCTGCTTCGTGCGGGTGGTCTCGTGGGCGCGCCAGGCGGAGCTGGCGGCGGAGTACCTGACCAAGGGCTCGCCGATTTTCGTGGAGGGCCGCCTTCAGAGCCGAAGCTGGGAAACCCCGGACGGCCAGAAGCGCTCGACCATCGAGGTGGTGGCGCAGAACATCCAATTCCTGGGCCGGGGGAAGGGGGCGGGAGCCGGAGCGAGTCCTTCGACAAGCTCAGGACGATCGGGAGAGACGGGCGCGCAGCCGCCGGTCCCGGAAGAGACGATGACCGCCCCTGAGGGCATGGAAGCGCCCGCTGAAACCGAAGGGCATACCGGAGAGGTGCCGTTCTGATGCCACCCATGGGAGGAATGAAGGGCGGACGCAAGAAACTCAAAGGGCCCCGCAAGGGGGGCTTGGAGAAGAAGCGGTTTGTGCGCCGGAAGTCCTGCAAGTTTTGCGCGGAGAAAGTGGAGGGGATGGATTTCCGGGACACGGCGCGGCTGTCCAAAGCCACCTCGGAGCGGGGGAAGATCCTTCCGCGCCGGATCTCCGGCAATTGCGCCAAGCACCAGCGCCAGCTGTCCCGCGCCGTCAAGCGGGCCCGCTCCGTGGCGCTCATGCCCTACGTCGCGGCGGAGTAGCGCCCGATGGAGGTGATCCTCCTCCAGGAGGTCCGCCCTCTCGGCAAGGCCGGGCAGAGGGTTTCGGTCAAGGATGGGTACGCCCGCAACTTCCTGATGCCGCGCGGGCTGGCGGTGCCGGCCGGTCCCGGGACCGATTCGGCCGCGCGGGCCCGGTTGAACGCGAACCTGCGCTCCGCCGAGATGGCTAAGAGCAAGGCGGTGGAGCTTAGCCTGAAGCTGGCCGAGGTGGTCTGCCGGTTCCCGATGGCCGCCGGCGAGCGGGGGAAGCTTCACGGCGCGGTGACCGCCTCGGACATCGCGCGGGAGCTCCGGAAACAGGGGATTGAGCTGGAGAAGCACCAGATCCATTTGGAAGGGCCGCTGGCACAGCTTGGCGAGCACCCGGTGCCGGTCCGGCTGCACCCGGAGGTGAAGGCCGCCGTGAAGGTCGTCCTTTCGAAAGCCTAGAAAAATGCCCTCCACCGTAGAGCGCCTCATCGAACGGGTCCCTCCGCACAGCCTCGACACCGAGATGGCGGTGCTCGGCTCCATGCTGATGGAAGAGGAAGCGGTGCCGGTGGCCCTTGAGATGCTGCAGGTCTCTTCCTTCTACCGCGACGCCCACCGCAAGATCTTCGAAGCGATGACCGGCCTGTTCAACGCCCAAAAGCCGGTGGACCTGGTCACGCTGACCGAGGAGCTGAAGGCCTCCTCCAAGCTGGAGGAGGTGGGAGGCGCCCATTACCTCGCCTCGCTGACCGCCGTGGTCCCGACCGCCGCCAACGTTCAGCATTACGCCAAGATCGTCCGGGAGAAGGCGATGCTGCGCAATCTCATCGCCGCCGCGACCCAAATCGTGGGGAAGTGCTACGAGGACCAGGATGACGCCGAGGCGCTGCTGGACCGGGCCGAGCAGCTGCTCTTCGAGATCGCCAACCGTTCGCTGAGCGCCCAGGCGGAACCGCTGAAGGGGATGCTCTCCCGCACGATGGAGACGATCGAGAAACTGTACCAGCGCAAGGAGATGGTGACGGGCCTCGCCACCGGCATGCACGACCTGGACGTGATGACGGCCGGGCTGCAGCCGGCGGACCTGATCATCGTAGCGGGCCGGCCCTCGATGGGCAAATCGGCGCTGGCCACCTGCATCGCCGAGCACGTGGCGGTGGTGGAGCGGACGCCGGTGGCGGTTTTCTCGCTGGAGATGTCCAAGGACCAGCTGGCCCACCGGATGCTCTGCGCGCTGGCCCGCGTGAACGTGCACAACGCCCGGACCGGGTTCCTCGCGCAGGCCGACTGGAAGGAATTGCCGAAGGCGGCGAGCAAGCTGGACCAGGCGGCCCCCATCCTGATTGACGACAGTCCGGGCCTTTCCGCTTTGGAGCTGCGGGCCAAGGCGCGGCGGCTGAAGAACCAGCACCGGATCGGGCTCATCATCGTGGACTACCTGCAGATGATGCGCGGCTCGTTCCGGGTCGAAAACCGCCAGCAGGAAATCTCCGAGATCTCCCGGTCCCTCAAGGCGCTGGCCAAGGAGCTTCACGTCCCGGTGGTCGCGGTCAGCCAGCTCTCCCGCGGCCCCGAGCAGCGGGAGGACCGCCGGCCGCAACTCTCGGACCTCCGGGAGTCAGGTGCAATCGAACAGGACGCCGACGTCGTGATGCTGCTGTTCCGGGAGGAGCTCTACCACCCGACCGAAGAGAACCGGGGCAAGGCGGAGCTGATCGTCGCCAAGCAGCGGAACGGTCCCGTCGGGTCGATCCAGATGGCCTTCCTGAAGGAGTTCACCCGCTTCGAAAACCTCTCCCCCCGCTCCTCGTAGTCAGAGGCCGGTCACAATTCGGAAGGGGAGTATTATACTCTTGTAGTATAATAGTATCGGAGGTGAACCCATGGGCCGAAAAGCGCACATCAACATCACGTTGGATGATCGGGTTTTGAATTGGATCGACACGTTACGGGGACAAAACCCCCGATCGACGTTCATCAACAAGATCCTGGCTGCCTTCTGCACGAAGAGCCGGGACGTGTTCAATTGGGAGGAGGAGAGCCGGATAGCGGATGAAGATATCCGGCAGGGACGGGTCCGCAAATTCCAGACCCCTCAAGAAGCGCTCCGGTGGCTGAAGAAGGCTTGATTGGCCAAGGAGCTTGTTTTTACCGAGCGGTTCAAGAAGAACTATGAGGATCTCCCCGGCGCCATCCAGAGACGGTTTGACAAGCAACTGAAGCTGTTTTTGGGTAACCCGAAGCACCCCTCGTTAAGGATCCATCGCTACAAATCGGAAACCAATGTGTGGGAAGCCTATGTGACGATGAATTACCGGTTCACGTTTTCTGTCACAGAGACGGAGATTATCTTTAGGAACGTCGGCCCGCATAGAATCATCGACCGGGGACAGGTATAGGCGTAGGGAACCGCTTCTTAATTGTCTTTCCCTCGTCGCTGTGCTACATTACTTCAGATGTTGAAGCCCACCACGACAAGCGCACCTAACCCTTACTCAGGCAGCAGGATGCTGCCCGCGGTGCTGGCCGGATTCTGCCTGGTTTCCGTGCTGGTCCGGCCCTCTTTCGCGGAGGACCCGGCGGTTATTGAAGCCCAAGTCACCTCGGTGGAGGTGGAGGGGAACAAGATTGTTTCCACCGCGACCATCCTCACGAAGATCAAGACCCGGCCCGGCGACCGGATGAGCCAGGAGACCGTGGATGCGGACATCAAACGGCTCTACGGCACCGGGTTCTTCACCGACGTCTCAGCCGACATCCGCCCCTACCAGGGCGGGCAGATGGTCCGGTTCGTGGTGCAGGAACGGCCGCTGGTGAGCGGGGTGGTGATCACCGGCCAGCGCCAATTCCGGGAGTCCAAGCTTCGGGAGGAGATCAAGACCAAGGAGCAGGAGCTGCTGGACCGGCGGGAGCTCAAGCAGGACGTGGACCGGCTCAAGCAGCTCTACCGGACCAAGGGATTCCACCTGGCGGAGGTGGCCTACGACGTGAAGGTGGACGAGACCACCAACAAGGCGACCGTCTTCTTCACGATCGCGGAGGGAGGAAAGCTGCGGGTGCGGCGGGTCCAATTTGAAGGGAACGAACACATCTCCTCGCGGCGGCTGCGCCGCGCGATGGCGACCAAGCAGGCCTGGAGCTTTGTAACGCCCGGCTATTACCGGCCGGAGGTGCTCAAGGAGGATGAGGAGCGGATCAAGGCGCTCTACCGCTCACAGGGCTACAGCGACGCCGAGGCGGCGGCCGAGAGCAGCCTCGATGAGAAGAAGCGCTGGATGACCATCCTCGTCAAGGTCACGGAAGGGCCCCTCTATCGGGTGGGGGAGGTCACCTTCCGGGGTGTCCGCCAGATCCCGATCGATCTCATGCAGAAAGAGCTGAAGCTCAATTCCGGCGATCCGTTCAGCCAGGACAAGATGTACGAGGATGTCGGCAAGATCCAGGCGGCCTATTTCTCCAAGGGGTACATGGCGGCCTCGGTGGACCCGGTGACCTCGCTGAACCCCAAGACCCAAAAGGTGGACCTGACCTACACGGTGACCGAGGGCTCGATCGCCACCGTCGGCCAGATCGTGATCAAGGGCAACGTCAAGACGCGCGATAAGGTGATCCGCCGCGAGCTGCGCCTGAACCCCGGCGAGCGGTACGACGGCGAGAAGCTGCGCCGCTCGAAGGAGCGGCTGTACAACCTCGGTTTCTTCGAGGAGGTGACGATGGAGACGGTCCCCTCCGAAGAGCCGGACCAGCGGGACCTGGTGGTCAGCGTCAAGGAATCCAAGACCGGGGAGTTCTCGTTCGGAGGCGGCTTCAGCTCGGTGGACAGTTTTATCGGGTTTGCCGAGATCGTGCAGAGGAACTTCGATCTCTTCAATTGGCCGACGTTCGTGGGCGGCGGGCAGGAGCTGAAGTTCCAGGTGATGGCCGGCACGCGCCGCAGGAACTTCACGCTGTCGTTCACCGAGCCGTGGATTTTCGACCGGCCCACCCTGTTCGGCTTCGACGCGTTCCACACGACGCGCACCCGCGGCGAGGGCTACAGCTTCGAGCTCAAGCGGCTGGGAGGGGACTTGCGCCTGGGCCGAGCGTTCGGCGACTACAACCGGGTGGACCTGCTGTACCGGCTGGAGAACGTGCGGGTCAGCGACGTCGCCGACAGCGCCACCAAAGACCTGAAGGACGAGCTGGGCGAGAACACGATCTCCGCGGTCCGGCTCTCCGCCACGCACGACACGCGGGACAACATCTTCAACCCGAAGCGGGGCCTGCTTTTGGCGAACAGCATCGAGCTGGCCGGCACGGCGTTGGGCGGCGACAAGGATTTTTGGAAGTGGACCGGGTCGGGAGGCGTTTTCTTCCAGCCGTTCATCGAGAACCAGGTGCTGGAATTGCACGGCTCGCTGGGCATGGCGGATGAGACCTCCGATTCCCCTTCGGTCCCGATCTTCGAGCGGTTCTTCGCCGGCGGCGCCGACACGGTCCGCGGCTACCGGGAGCGGCGCATCGGCCCCAAGGACTCCGCCACGCGCGACCCGATCGGCGGCGAGGCGCTGGCCGTCTTCAACGTGGAATACACGGTCCCCGTGGTGGATTTCCTAAAGACCGCCGCCTTCTTCGACGCCGGGAACGTCTGGAAGAACATCAGCGATTTCGGTGAGGACGGGCTCCGGAGCGGTGTCGGGGCGGGGATCCGCATCAAGACGCCGTTCGGGCCCGTTAAATTGGACTACGGCTGGCCGATCAACCCGGAAAGCGGGGAGCGCAAGAGCGGCCGGCTGCATTTCTCCGCAAGCCGCACCTTTTAACTCGGGACACCCGTATGAAAAACAGACGCAGCATTCTTTTATTTTCGGCTTTTTTGGCCTCTGTCGCTTGTCCGGCCGCCGCGGCCGAGCCTGCTGCCTCCGGGGGTAAGATCGGCGTGGTCAGCGTGGACCGGGTCTTCAAGGAGTACAAGGCCACCCAATCGAAAGAGGCCGAGCTGCAGAAACTCACCGAGTCCAAGCAGGCCGAACGCGAGAAAAAGGTGGCCGAGATCCGCAGCCTGCGGGATGAGCTGGCGCTGCTGAACGAGGACAACCGTGAAAAGCAGAAGCTCGCGATCGAGCAGAAGCTCCAGGGTTTGGCCGCGTTCGACCAGCAGACTAGGGCCTCCCTTGGCGGCCAGCGGGACGAGGCGATCTCGGCGCTGCTGAAGGAGATCGAGGAGGTTGTGACCACGATGGCCAAGGAGAAGGGGTACGACCTGATCCTGAGCGACCGGGCCGCGCTGTACCGGGCCGACGCGTACGACCTGACCGGCGAGGTGATCACGGTCCTGAACGGGCGTTACGGAAAGGGTAAATGAAACGCAACGGGCTCTTTCCGCGCAAGCTGGCGGACGTCGCCCGATGGGTCGGCGGCACCGTGGTGGGTGACGGGCAGACGCGGATCACGGCCTTAAGCGGCATCCGGGAAGCTGGGCGCGGCCACCTGACCTTCATCGCCAACTCGAAGTACCTGCACCTGCTGGCCAGCACGCGGGCCTCCGCGGTGCTCACTTCCAAGGAAGTCCGGTCGGCGCGGCTGCCGATCATCCGGACCGACAATCCCTCGCTCGCCTTTTCAAAGCTGGCGGCGCTGGCCAACCCGGAGCAGGAGCAGCCGCCGCGCGGCATCAGCCCCAAGGCGGTGATCGGCAAGCGGGTGCGCTTAGGGGACGGGGTGGCGGTCCAGGCGTTCGCCGTCATCGAGGATGACGTTGAGATCGGAGACCGCACCGTGATCCAGGCCGGCTGCACCATCGGCCGGAAGACCCGGATCGGCAACGACTGCCTGATCTACCCCCATGTCTCCATCCGGGAGAAGGTGGAGATCGGCCATCGCGTGATCATCCATTCCGGCACCGTGGTCGGCTCCGACGGGTTCGGGTTCGCCACGGTGCAGGGGATCCACCACAAGATCCCGCAGATCGGCACCGTGATCGTGGAAGACGATGTGGAGATCGGGGCCAACGTCACGATCGACCGGGCCCGGTTCGGGAAAACCGTGATCGGCAAGGGGACGAAGGTGGACAACCTGGTCCAGATCGCCCACAACGTGGTGATCGGGCCCAACTGCATCCTGGTGGCGCAGGCCGGCATCTCCGGCTCGACCACGCTCGGCAAGAACGTGGTGCTGGCGGGGCAGGCCGGCGTGGTCGGGCACATCTCGATCGGGGATAACGCGATGGTGGGGGCCCAGGCCGGCGTGACCAAATCGGTTCCGGCGGGCGCCCGGCTCTGGGGGACTCCCGCCCGGCCGCTCGCCCGAGTGAAAAGGGTCACCGCCGCGCTGCAGCGGCTCCCGAAGCTTTATCAGAAGGTCGAGGAATTGGAAAAACTCCTGAAGGCGAAGAAGAAGCGGAACCGCCGCCGTGGCTGAGGAGCCCTCGCTCGCGAAGCAGCGGACCATCAAGAAGCCGGCTCGCATCGAAGGGGCCGGGCTGCACACCGGCCGGACCGTCCGCGTGGAGTTCAAGCCCGCGCCCCCCGACAGCGGCATCAGCTTCCTGCGGACCGACTTGTCGGGGTCTTCCCCGGTGCACGCGGCAGTCCCCAGCATCCTGGAGGCCGGGCGCCGGCGGCGGCGGACGTCGGTCGGCAACGGCGTGGTGGAGGTGCACACGATCGAGCACCTGATGGCCGGCTGCTTCGGCTGCGGTATCGACAACCTGCAGGTGGAGATCAGCGGCGAGGAGGTGCCGGGCATGGACGGATCGGCGCATCCGTTCCTGGAGCTGTTCCGCCGCGTGGGGATCCAGGAGCAGCCCGCGCCCCGCCGCGTGATCCCGATCCGGGAGCCGGTCTGGGTGGAGGAGGGCTTCTCCGCGCTGGCCGTGGTCCCGGCCGAAACATTCAAGGTTTCCTACACGCTGAGCTATCCGGTCCCCACGCTGACCGCGCAGTTCTTTGCGGCGGAAATCACGCCGGCCCTCTTCGAAAAGGAGATCGCCCCTTCCCGGACCTTCTGCCTCTCGCAGGAAGTGGAGGCGCTGCGCAAGGTCGGGTTGGGGAAGGGGGCCAATTACGAGAACACCGTGGTGGTCGAGCCCTCGGGCCGGGTCGTGAACAACCCCCTGCGCTACCCGGACGAGTTCGTGCGGCACAAGGTGCTGGACCTGATCGGGGACCTCTACCTGCTGGGCCGGCCGATCCAGGGGCATGTGATGGCGATCCGGTCGGGCCATTCGCTGAACCTGCGGCTCGTGCAGAAGCTCCGCCAGGTGATCGAGCGGGGCAAGGAGAGCGGCATCCAGGCCCAGCACGTGGAGCCGGAGGCCCGGTCGCTGGACATCCACGCGATCCAGAGGATCCTGCCGCACCGCTACCCATTCCTGCTGGTGGACCGGGTCACCGAGCTGGTGGCGGACAAGCGGGCGGTGGGGTTGAAGAACGTCTCCATCAATGAGTCGTTCTTCCAGGGCCATTTCCCGAAGCGGCCGGTGATGCCGGGGGTGCTCATCATCGAGGCGCTGGCGCAGTTGTCGGGCCTGCTGCTGCTCAACAAGCCGGAGCACCTGGGCAAGTACGCCTATTTCGTCGCGATGGACAAGGTGAAGTTCCGGCGGACCGTGCTTCCGGGCGACACGCTGGTCCTGGAGACGGAGATCTTGAAGATCCGCGCCAAGACCGGCATGATGCGCACGCGGGCCACCGTGGAGGGGAAGACGGCCGCGGAGGCGGACCTCATGTTCGCGCTCCTGGAGGGGGACGAGAAGCTCTAGGCGTCATTTCGAGGCCGGCTGGCCGAGAAATCTCGCCTCAAAAACGGGATCTCTCGCCACTGCGTGGCTCGAGATGACCGTCGGCCGGCGTGAGCCGGCTTTCGTGCTTAAAAATGGCTAACTTACTCGGACTTATCGCAGGCAATCGCTCGTTCCCAATCCACGTGGCCCGCTTGGCCAAAGCGCGGGGCTACGAGGTGGTGGCGGTGGCCTTAAAGGAAGAGACCGATCCCGCCTTGGAGCGGGAGGTGAGCCGGATCTTCTGGATCTCCTTTTCCGAGATCGGGCGGGTCCCGGAGCTGCTAAAGCAAGCGGGAGTCCGGGAGGTGCTGTTGGCCGGACAGATCCGGGCGGAGCGGCTGCTCGTGGACGAGAAGAAGATGGACGGCGTGGTCCAGCAGCTGATGCGGCTCATGCCCGATTTCTCCGGCGCGTCGGCGATGAAGATGGCGGTCCGCACCCTGGAATCGCAGGGGTTCAAGGTTCTCCATTCGGGCACCTTCATGAAGTCCTGGATCCCTGAGGCCGGCGTGCTGACTCAGCGTATTCCCTCGGCGGAGGAACGGGCGGATGTCGAACATGGCTTGAAGATCGCGCGCCAGCTGGCCGGCTGGAGGGTCGGGCAGACGGTGGTGGTCAAGCGCTTGGGCGTAGTGGCGATTGAGGCCCTGGAGGGAACCGACGAGACGATCCGGCGGGGCGGGAAACTGGCGGGGCCCGGCTGTGTGGTGGCCAAGGCGTGCGAGCCGGAGCATGACATGCGATTCGACATCCCGGTCGTGGGGCTCGAAACGGTCAAGGCCATGCGGGAGGTGGGGGTTTCCTGCATCGGGCTGGAGGCCGGACGGGTGCTGCTGTTCGACCGGCCGGAGCTGATCGCGGCGGCGGACGAGGCCGGGATCGCGATGGTAGTCCTGTGAAAAAGCGGCTGCGGGTTGCGATGGCCCAGATCAATGTGACGGTCGGGGCGATCCGGGAAAATGAGCGCAAAATCCGGCTCTTCATGGGAAGGGCCCGAAAGGCCAGGGCGGAGTTGGTCCTTTTCCCGGAATTGGCGCTGACCGGCTACCCGCCGGAGGATCTCTTGTTTAAAAGCAGTTTTGTGCGGGACAACGAGGCGGCGCTGGGCCGGCTGGCGAGGGCCTCGCGCGGGATCACGGCGGTGGTCGGCTTCGTGGACCGGGACTCCCGGGGAAAGTTGTACAACGCCGCGGCGGTGTTGAGCAAGGGCCGGGTGGCCGGGCGGTACCGGAAGATGATGTTGCCCAATTACGGCGTGTTCGATGAGAAACGGTATTTCACCCCGGGGGACCGGCCCGCGGTGGTGGAGGTCGGCGGCCGGGGGGTGGGGATCTCCATCTGCGAAGACATCTGGGTGGAGGAAGGGCCGTGCCCGGCGGAAGCGGCGGCGGGCGCCTCGCTGCTGGCCAATATCTCCGCCTCTCCGTACCATGCCGGCAAGCTGAAACTCCGGGAACGGATCCTCCGCCGGCAGGCCCGGGCGTGCCGCAGCTGGATCTGCTACGTGAATTTGGTGGGGGGGCAGGACGAGCTGGTCTTCGACGGGGGCAGCCGGGTGGTGGACCCGGAAGGGCGGATCCGGTTCCGTGCCCCGCAGTTCGAAGAAGGGCTCTACATGGTGGAGATTAAATCGGTACCAGGTACCAAAGGGGCAATCGGTACCTGGTACCGCACTCCGTCGGCGAAGCCGCTCCCTCCGGAGGAAGAGATTTTCCGGGCGCTGGTGCTGGGGCTCGGGGATTACGTGAAAAAGAACGGCTTCTCCCATGTGGCAGTCGGTTTCAGCGGCGGGGTGGACTCGAACCTCACGGCGGCCCTGGCGGTGGCGGCACTCAAGCCGGCGGCGGTCACCGTGGTCTCCATGCCTTCACGGTACTCCTCGGCCGGAACCCGGCGGGACGCCCGCCGGGCCGCGAAGGCGCTGGGGGTCCGGTTCCTGGAGATCCCGATCGAGCCGGTCTTCCAGGCCTTCCTCTCCACGCTGGAGCGCTTGATCGGGCGGACGAAGCCGGACGTGACCGAGGAGAACCTGCAGGCCAGGATCCGGGGGGTCCTGCTGATGGCCCTCTCCAACAAGTTCGGCTGGCTGGTGCTCTCCACCGGAAATAAGTCGGAGATCTCTACCGGCTACTGCACACTGTACGGCGACATGGTGGGCGGCTTCGCCGTGATCAAGGATGTCCCCAAGATCTGGGTGTACCGGATCTCCCGCTTCGCGAACCGGCATTTCAGGAAGAAGGTGATCCCCGATTCGGTCCTGCGGCGCCCGCCCAGCGCCGAGCTTAAAGCCCACCAGACGGACCAGGATGTCCTGCCGCCGTATGATAAGCTGGACGCGATCATCCGCGCCTACGTGGAGGAGCGCCGCCCGGCCTCCGAGATCCGGCGCCGGATGAGCTCCTCCGGCATCCCGGTGAACCGCGTGCTGCGGATGATCGACTTCAGCGAGTACAAGCGACGCCAGGCGGCTCCCGGAATCAAGATCACGCCGCTGGCGTTCGGGAGGGACCGCCGGATGCCGATCACGAACCAATATAGGGAAGGGTAATCAGGGAAGGGTGATGGAAACGCTGCTGCTGATCGGGCCCGACAACGCCGATTTCCAGAAACGGAGAAGTCTTCTGCTCAAGCGGGGGTTCCAGATCCGGGCCGGACAGCCAGCGGAGCTGGAGCGGCTATGCGAGAAGGAAGACCGCTTCGCGCTGGGGTTGGTGGAGCCGGCCAAGGCGGAGCGGATCCCGGACCTCATCCAGAAGGTGAGGAAGCATTCCTCCTGCAAGGAGCTGCCGCTGATCGCGCTGATCCGGACGGACCAGCTGCGGGAATTGGGGAGCGCCGCCGGGCTGGAGGATTTTCTTGTTCTCCCCGCCGACCCGGAAATGATCGAGGCCCGGGTTCGGTTTGTTCTTGGGCGGCTCAACCACCTGGTGCCGGGTTCCGGAAAGCGGTTCGGCGCGCTGGAGATCCACGTGGACCGCTACGAGGTGCTGCTGAACAAGGAGCCGCTGGAGCTGACCTACAAGGAGTTCGAGCTGTTGAAGTTCCTCGCCACCCATCCCGACCGGGTCTTCAGCCGTGACCAGCTTTTGAACCAGGTTTGGGGCTACAATTTCATCGGAGGTACCCGCACCGTGGACGTCCATGTCCGCCGCCTGCGGGCCAAGCTGGGCCCGAAGTACGCTACCCTGATCGACACGGTCCGCAACGTCGGGTACAAATTCTTAGAGGAAATCTGATCTGTGGCTTCGGCTAAAGGAAGCCTCACCACTCGCGCGGTCGCTTCGACGGCCGCTCTAGCTCGTAACACCGATTTAACGTAACGGTCATTTCGCGTTAACCTCCTTCCGTAGAATCATCCACAAACAAGGAGGTTCCTCCCCGATGACCCAATGGTTCAAAACAGCGTTTGTCTCTTCCCTGGTTCTTTCCCTTTCCGTCCCGTTTTCCGCGGCGCCGGTCCGCGCCGATGAAACTACCGAACTGAAATCCGAGGTCACCCTGCTTAAAGAACGGCTGAAACAGCTGGAGGAACGGCTGGCCCGACAGGAGCAGCAGACGGCACGGCAGGTCTCCGAAGGCGCCCAGCTTCCACCCACGGCGGGCGAGGGCTACGGCGAGATCCCCGCCTGGGTCCGGAACGTCCACTTGAGCGGGTTCGTGGACGCTTCCTACGTTTATAACACGCAGCGGCCGAAGAGCCGGACCAGCAGCCTGCGGGTGTTCGACACGGAGGCCAACGGGTTCCAGCCGAACGCGATGGAGATCGTTCTGCAGAAGCCGGTCTCCGAGGAGTCGCCGGTCGGGTTCCGTACCGACCTGGACTTCGGCGAGGATGCCGAGGTGGTGGGATCGGTGACCACGGGCTTGGGTTCCACCACCGATGAGGTGGACCTGCAGCAGATGTACGCGGAGGCGCTGCTGCCCTTCGGCAACGGCCTGAACGTGAAGATGGGCAAGTTCGTTACGCTGCACGGGGCGGAGGTGATCGAGTCCAAGGACAACTGGAACTTCTCCCGCTCTTACCTGTTCGGGTACGCGATCCCGTTCACGCATACCGGTGTGAGGATGCACTATCCATGGACAAGCTGGCTGACGACGATGTTCGGCGTGAACAATGGGTGGGATGTGGTGGATGACAACAACACCGCAAAGACTGTGGAGTGGACGGGGATCCTGACCCCCACGCCGAAGAGTTTCCTTTCCGTCACAGGGATGCACGGCGCGGAGCAGGCGAGCGATAACCGGGACGACCGGCACCTGATTGACGTGGTGCTTGGGTACAATCCCACGGATAAGCTGTCGTTGAAGCTCAACTACGACTACGGGCATGAGCAGGACGCCGTTTCCGAGAGCCCCTCGGAGGACGCCTCCTGGCAGGGGGTGGCCGGCTATGCCCGCTACCAGTTCAATGACTGGTACGCGCTTGCCGGAAGGGCGGAGTATTTTGCCGATGAGGACGGCATCCGCACCGGCGTCCGGGCGGCCAACGGGGTGGGGGACGTGCGGCTCTGGGAGCTGACGCTCACCAACGAGTTCAAGGTCTATAAGGACCTGATCACTCGGCTGGAGTACCGGCACGACCACGCGAGCGACGCGGTCTTCTCAGCCGGCAGCAGTCGGGACAACACGCAGGACACCCTCAGCATGGAAGTCATTTACCCGTTTTAAAGCGAGATTGCTTCGGCCCTTGCGGGGCCTCGCAATGACGAATCTAGCGTCATAAGGAGGTTTGGATGGATACGAAGGTAGCTGTAGATACGCTGTGGGTGCTGGTCACCGCGATGCTGGTGTTCTGGATGAACGCCGGTTTTGGCTGCGTGGAAGCCGGTTTCGCGCGGCAGAAGAACTGCG